>CAJWCA010000329.1 GCA_913020395.1 uncultured Cellvibrionales bacterium
ATCAGTGACGTTAAAATCATTAACATCACAACGCCAGGCTTGGTCAGCTCATAATAATCTCGCCAGCCTGCCTTCTCGATGGGTGTGTCTTGTATCAAATTTTCTGAATTAGCCATGTTACTTATCTCAACTCTCTTCCCTATCTGAGTAGGGTTACCTCTAGCCCGATCAAACCGAGCGTTAATATTGGCGCTCAATGTACCCTATTTTTGCAAGGTAAACACCCGATGATTCAAAGTCACCATACTCAGCAATAGCAAGGCTCCCACGCCATTGTGGGCAACGGCAATCGGCAGGGGCAAAGCCCAGTAGATATTGCTGAGTCCGAGCAGTACTTGCAGCAGCAAAATGGACATTAGAACCATGGCCATTCGACGTGTTTTAGGCTCTCCCACAGCGAATAAACGCCAAGACAAAAACAAAATCGATAAACTCACCACAACAGCACCCATGCGGTGACTGAGATGAATGGCCGTTCTGGCTTCATTGTTGAGCAAACCACCCAAGTAATTCGGGCCTACCTGCTGGGTAAAATCAAAGGCCTCACCAAAATTGGCGGGTGGCAGCCATTGCCCCTGACACATCGGCAGGTCCATGCAGGCCAGAGCTGCGTAGTTGGAACTGGTCCAACCACCCAGGGCAATTTGCACAATCACCAGCAGCAGTACAGCAAAAGAGAGATGTTTCAGTTTGCTAACAGCCTCTGAAGCAGAGGGTGCAAAACGCCATGAAGATCCAGCGAGCCGCTGAGTCAGCAACCAAAGACAACTGAGCGTTGCCATCCCGCCCAGTAAGTGAGCGGTCACTACCTGAGGCCAGAGTTTTAACGTCACCGTCCACATGCCAAACATACCCTGCAAAATGACCAAACCCAGCAGGAATATTGGCAGCTTAATGGGCTGCCGTCCCGTCACGCTTGATGATTGTGCCGATGCCGCACGCACACTGACCCAGCAAATGGCGATGATCAATAAACCAAGACTCGAAGCAAAATAGCGATGCACCATTTCAGGCCATGTTTTATCGGTCTCAACCGGCGCGTCTGGGAATTTAGATTCCGCTAAAGCAATCTCCGCCGCCGTGTCCGGCCACAGCAGCTGACCGTAACAACCCGGCCAATCTGGACATCCCAAACCTGCATCAACGAGGCGTGTAAAAGCGCCCAAAACAACAACGATACACGTGACTGCAGTCGCCAATACAACCAGTTTAAGTCCAGGTTTTGTGAGAGCTGACATGTGAATTAATCCTCGTACGAATACTTGAGCAAACGCTTCATATCGGCGAGCAACTCATTACCGGTGTTTTTTGGCAAATAGGACATCATAATGAAGCCCTCCTGATCCATTAGAAAGTAGCGTTGATCAATATCATCCACAGTTGCCAAGTTGGTATTGCTTATCACTGATTCAAAATCGGACTTTTCTAGGTGCACCGTTTTTAAGTGCGGATATTCACCTTTAAACAAGGCTTCTGTCTGTGACGCGAGTGCCCCATCGAAATTGAGATAATACCGCTCTACTCGACCGGCCTTATTACCTAACCTAGTGTGAACCTGACGTGTTAGGTAGAGCGTTTTTTCACATTGCTCGGCACACACAGCGCCGCCTGGTATCAACAAGCGCCACTTTAAACCGGCGTCCAGTAGGTTGAGAGGCTGACCTTCAGCGTCCACAACGTTCAATTCGCTCAGCTCCTGAGGCGGCAACAACAATTCTCATTTGTTGACCGTACCCTTAGGGATCGCAAACTCTGTTTTAAACAGAAGGTAGGCGGCCAACATCGGCACAAAGACAGCGCCTAAAACCAACAGGCCCATGGTCCGGTTGCGTTTTACTTGTCGCTGCTCAGCGGGTGTATCGTTTTGTTGATTACTCATTTTTACCCCAAGTTCGTTTCATCACAGCCATCAAATTACTGCTCGCAAAGCAGTACCAAATGACCAACACAAAGGCCATGGCAAACCACTGTACTGCGTAGCCTGTGTGTTTTTCAGGTTGAATATTAATCGTTTTCCAGTCTGTAACCAATGCCCCTTCACTGAGCTCATCGATATACAGAATGTGGTTTGAAAAAGAGGTAGCCAATTCGCTACCGGCGAGTGCCGGGTCTACTTGTAAAGAGACTCTTGGCCATGAGCTTGAAGGCTGAGCCGCAAGTAATAGTGCATTTTCCGAATAGCGTTTGGTGCTCGCGAACAAGGTGAGCGGCCCATCGATAAGCGCGAATTCGGGCAAATCTGTTCTAAGGCGAGGAGCTGGCACCCAACCTCGATTCACCAAAACAGAAAGCTCTTTGTTAATGACAAAGGCTTGGACCAATTCGTAGCCCACTTTCCCCTGCCGTATTTTATTGTCTATCAACCAACTGTGTTCATTTTCAAATTTACCCACCGCGCTGACGCGCTGATAGTCCGGTAAGTTATCAAGCTCCGTCGAACTCAGTGTATTAATGGACACAGGGGTTTGGGATTGCTGCTGGTAGTAATCGCTCAACATAGTCCGTTTTTGCTCAGCCCGCTCGAGCTGCCAAAACCCTAGGCTGGCTAGGAGAGGTAGGCATAGGATACTAAGAATGGTGACATAGATATTTATGGACAGCGTAAAACGGACCTGAGGTGTTTCACTAATGTTTGAGCTTGGATCTGGCATGCTATTTACAGTTTTTTAATCGCTTTTCGATTATGCTAAACCACAAACGACCAACAACGGATCTATTATGTGGCTTAAAATCATTATTGTTATTCTTTTTCTACTGATCGTCGCCAGCCTTACCAGTGGCTTAGTCTTTCTCTTGAAAGATATGGGTGCGCCCGATTCAAAAAGAACATTGTACGCTTTAGGCATAAGGATCAGCCTGGCAGCCTTGTTAATCTTGTGTATTTACTTCGGTTATGAAAGCGGAATACTGACCGGACGAGCGCCTTGGACAGGTCGCTATTAATACGTAAGTTTAGAGACAGCAGACTGTAGAGCTAAGCTTTTGGAGTTAAATCAATTCAACTCCAAAAGCCCGGTAGGGTTCCTTAGGAACCCAGAATGTAGACAAAGATAAACAAACCTACCCACACAACGTCAACAAAGTGCCAATACCAACTGGCCGATTCAAAACCAAAGTGGTCGTCCGCAGTGAAATGCCCTTTGAATACTGAACGACACCACATCACCAACAACATGAACGTACCCAAGGTAACGTGTGCACCGTGGAAACCCGTCAACATGAAGAAGGTTGTGCCGTAAACGCCAGAGTCTAGTGTTAAACCCAGTTCATTGTACGCGTGAATGTATTCTTCAACCTGAAGAATCAAAAACACGATGCCCATCAAAACAGACGCGCCCAACCAATAGTTGAAAGCTTTGCGTTTGTCGGATTTCAATGCGGTGTGTGCGAAGTGCACGGTCACACTCGAAGTGAGCAGAATGATGGTGTTATACAGAGGCAGACCCTGCCAGCCCATAGACTGTTCTGGACCAGTAACTCGTGCTGCTTCACCATTCAGTGCGGCATCAGGTGTTGTCATTAGAGGCCATGCGGCTTCAAAACTACCCCAGAGCATATTACTGCTACCACGTTCACCTTCTCCGCCCAACCAAGGCACAGAAAAAGCGCGTATGTAATACAACGCACCAAAGAAGGCTGCGAAGAACATGACTTCACTAAAAATGAACCAGCCCATACCCCAAACGTAAGAACGTTTAAGCTGTGCGTCGTTCATGCCTGCCATGTTTTCGCTGATGACGGTGGAGAACCAAGTCCACAATACAAATGCGAACAAAAGGCTGCCGCAGAAAAATATGCTTGGGCCGATGTCATTGCCGTTCATCCAGTTTGCAGCGCCGTAGACTGTCAAAAACAATCCTAGGCTTGCAAAGATCGGAAGCTTGCTTTGTTCGGGTACGTAATAAGTACCTTGTTCACTAGCCATTTTCTTACCCCGCTTTTTAAACTCTGCTTACGGAACGCTGGCCACTTTGGGTTCACTCAACATATCTTGGGACATGTCGGTGATATCAAAGATCGTATACGACAGCGTTATCGTATGTACTTGTTTTGGAATATCTCGATCAACAATAAAACGCAGTGGTAAATCCGCACTGCTGCCCGCCAATAAGGCCTGACGATTGAAACAAAAGCATTCTGTTTTATGAAAGTATTCCGCGGCCTTAAAGGGCACGAGGCTGGGAATCGCTTGCGCAACCATGTCGCTAGACGTTGGGTTGCGGGCAAAATAATTCACCTCAACTTCCTGCCCTGGGTGTACTTTCATGGTCCGCACGTGCGGACGAAAAACCCAAGGCATGCTTTCATTATTCGTGGCAATAAACTGAACCGTAATTTCACGACTGGTATCAATGCCGGCGTCCACCGCCACATACTTCTCGCCGGTCTTTCCATTCAGGCCTGTGATTTCACAGAACACATCGTAGATTGGCGGCATGATCCAGATCGCGAAAATAAACATACCAACCACCACAGCGCCGAGCTTAGCACTCAGAGCTGCGATGGATTGTGTTGGCTGGTCGTCGTTCATTACAAGCTTCTATGTTTATCGTTTATTTAACTTCAGGTGGTACCGTGAAGGTGTGGTAAGGGGCTGGTGATGCCACCGTCCATTCCAGACCTTCTGGATCTTCCCACACTTCAGGTGTCGCCTGCTTGCCTGAACGGATCGTGTGGATCACGTTGTACAAGAACATAATTTGCGCAGCACCAAACAAGAAGGCACCGACACTGGCAATCATATTGAAGTCAGCAAACTGAATGTTGTAGTCCGGAATACGACGGGGCATACCGGCCAAACCAACAAAGTGCATAGGGAAGAAGGTCACGTTCAAGCCGATGAATGCCAGCCAGAAATGTGTCTTA
>CAJWCA010000330.1 GCA_913020395.1 uncultured Cellvibrionales bacterium
ATTCGGCAGACAGTAGACAATGCGGGAATTCCCTTTGACCTGTTACATTTTGGACTTAAAGTCCAATTTGAAGAAGCCACAGAATTGTGTCTTCACGACTCTGAGTTGAATCTACTGGGTGATTGTAAAACACTCATCAAACGATTTGGCGCAGTGATTATCAGCAATGCCTATCTCAATGAAGGGATCCGTAGCATTGGTCATCGTAATCGTTTTCCTCATTTGAACTTTCATCGCGATCGCAATGAAAGCCAACCGACTCCCTATTCGCTTTATACTCGGGATCCCCGGGAGGAAGATCAATTCGAGCCCCGCACTTCATCGACTTTGTTTGCGGCCAACCTGGTTGCCTACTTGCAATGTATGCGTGAAGAAAACTATGACGCCGTTAAGCAGAGGGGCATGGCCTCTCACTACGATAATTTATTTGCCAATGAATCCATGGCTGACGTGATCGGGCGTGTGGTAATAGAACAGCGCTGGGATGAACCTGCGGGTGTGGGGGAGATTTCCATGTTGGATAACCGCACTTTACTCCACTCAAGTTATTTGCGACGCGCCGGAAGCCCAGGTTATAGGATAGGGGTTCGTTATTTGGGTTGACTTATTAATGGGCGTTAAAAGGGGAGTTTTCAATACGGTCGAGGTAACCCTGGGCTGATTTGTGAAGTTCTTTTCGCAAGCCTTTGGCAATGGTCAGCAGGTCCTCCTGAAGGACGTCGAGAGTGCCTGAGCTCAGGGAGGGCTCCAGACTATAAGTCATTGAATACAGTGATTGTGAAAAAGGTAAGACACGAACAATCCAGTCACTGCTAATAAGATGCTGACCTTTCAGTTGGTTGACATATTGCGCCACCAGCTTGGCGTAAAGGTCGGAGCTGGTATAAAACCAGACTTTGGGTATCTTGGCCAAGTCGCCAGAGGCATTGAGATGCCCTTCACAGGACCAGCAAGGCACCATGAGGCGAGTGGTATAAAATGCATAAACGATGGGCACCGCACGACCTTCAATGGGGTATTTTTCGGGTTCAGAAGACATTTGGGCGGGCGCGGCAGGGCACCGGAATGAACAGTACTTTGCAGAACTGATGGATTGATCCTCAGGCCTTTTGTATCGGCAGCCAGGGCAGGGTCGCTCGACCGTATCTGAGGGTTGGTTAAGCAGGCGAATGAGATCGGATCTCACTCGCTTCTTGTCTTCTGCATCAAAGGTGACGTCACTAATCTTCATCGCTGGTTTTATTCACTGTTTTCATGAATGAACGCAGGGGCGCAGGCTAATTGTAGTTGCTACTGGCAGAACTTTCTAAATTAATGTCACTGTAGAGTGGCGTTCCGGCTTATTGCAGACCCAAGTCTTTACTTTTCTCTTTCAGGGTTGCTTCTGCACTGTCTTGTAACTCTTCTGCCTTGTCGCCAACATGCTCAGCGGCGTCTTCAGCCATATCAGTCGCTGACTCCATTGCGTCTTCTGCTGCATCTCCGGCCCTGTCCATGGCCTCCTCAGCCATTTCGCCGGCCGTATTCATGGCTTGATCAGCCATGTCACCCGCGCTGTCCATTGCCTTAGACGCGGACTCAGAGGCCTTTTGGGCGGCACTGCTGGCAGCCTCGCTCGCCGCATCTTTCATCTGTTCAATGGATGATGTGGCCTTCTCGGATTCTCGCTCATCCTTGTTTTCACTACAGCCGACCAGTATCAGTGCGAGTGAAGCGCTTATAGCCATACCCTTCATCAGGTGCTGCAGTTGCATAAGTTGCATAGAATTCTCTCCGAGTGGTGTTGTTATTGTTTTTACGATTGATTACCCAGTGAGAGTAAGTTTCAGAGGGAGGCCCCGTCAACTGATTTCTGCGGAAGGCCAAGAGCCCTGTTTACACAAGGCTTGGGCAGGTTGTGAGTGTATTGATGTGCTGTTTAGTGATTTCGGTGGTTTTTATCAGCTCTTTGCCAATGTCCATATTATTGGCAGAGCCCGCAATGGCCTTTTTTGTTCCCTCGGCCAAGGCGCTTACGGTTTCGCTGATATTTTCCAGGTTTTGAATTTGGGATTGAGTCTGCCCTACGGCTGTTTGCAAAACCTCGTCCAGTTTGGACAGCGCTTGTCTGGCATTTTGAGCCGAGCGGTTTGCCTCACTTTCCCCAGCGCTAGAGCCACCTAATGCAGAGTCCATTGAGCGGGTCAGCAGGTCGGTTTTGGTTTGAATTTCATTTTGGCCCAGGATCAGTCGCGACAGGGTTTCATTGATTTCATTGGCATTTTGCTTTGAGTGGGCTGCAAGGGATTTAACTTCGTCGGCGACGACGGCAAATCCGCGACCGAGTTCGCCCGCTCGGGCCGCTTCGATCGCGGCGTTAAGTGCCAGCAGATTGGTTTGGTCAGATATTTTGGTAATGGCATTCGCCATGCCTTTAATGTGCTCAAATTCCATCAGGAAAGTGCCGATCTCGACACCTAGGGATTGGGATGCAGACGCTGTGTTTTGTATCGACAGTGTCATGTCAGAAATATGTCCGTGGACCTCTTCGAAGGCCGCGCTCACTCTGTGGGATTCAGACACGCCTGTTTCAAACTCCTTGGCATAGGACTGAAAGTTCTGAGAAATTCCGTGTACCTGACTGACCACTTCGCTGGCAAAGTTGGCGCGTTCGATGGAGGCTTTATTGACCGTACTCGCAGTTTGAAACACCCGGTCGGACAGGTTGGAAAGGGTATAAAGGGGCTGCGAGAGCGCGTTGATTTTTGAATGCTGTTGATTTTTTATTTCGCTGTCGCCACTCGCATTGTTAAATCTTTCAAGGGCACTGCTGATTGTGGCGACACAATAGGGCACAGAGTAGGTGAGCGCCACTTTCCACCAGACAACACTGGCTTCAAGTAGGTTGCCACCCTGATTGATAAGGTTAAGTACAGTGCCCACCAGCAGTGATGTAATGACTGCACGCCTAACGACGACGGGATGTTGGCATTGATCGATAAAACTGACTTCTTCCCTGTTGGCCATAGTCGAGACTCCTGTGGTGGTGGGGGAGGTGATGAGTGGGGGTGTTTCGTTTTGTTGTGGGCTATAGCCAGATTCGTGCCAGAAATAAACCATTAGATTTCAGTGGCTTAAAGATACAAGAACTCTCAGAAAACTGTGGGTCACAACATTCTGAGAGTTCGGGTGTCAGTTTTTTGCGAGTTTATTCAACCGCTCTACCCAATGCAGCCTGAAAGGCCGGGCGCGCCATGTTTCGACCGATGTAGGCTTGAAGTGTGGGGTGGTTTTCTAATTGACCCAGTCGTTGGGCCATTGCCACTGCATAGCTGATACCGAAGTCGGCGCCACTGATTTTGTCGCCCAGAATGAACTCATTTTCGCCCAGTTGTTGGGCAATGTGATCCAGGTGCAGGGTTATTTCTGCCTGACTGAAGCCCGACAACAGGGGGCTGGGCGTAGATTCACGCATCAGTAACATGTTGATTAACAGGGGGGCAAAGACGGAGGCTTCAGAGTAGTGTAGCCACTGGCTATACCTCGCCCAGGCCTGCAAGTCTGAGCGTGCAGGTGACAGGTTCATATCGGTGTCATACTTTTCCAGTAGGTAACTGGTAATGGCACCTGATTCAGAGAGTACAAAATCACCATCTTCAATAACGGGTGATTTACCCAGGGGGTGGATTTCTTTCAGGTCATCTCCGGCCCTCATAGTGACGGGGTCTCTGAGATATTCCTTTAAGTTGTATTCGGCACCGAGTTCCTCCAGAAGCCAAACTGTAAATATCGACCGTCCAATTCTGAGGTGGTGGATCGTCAACATGCCAAATCTCCTTAATTACGCTGAAAGTCTCACGGGGGTGAGCTTGAAGGGGCATATTGATTCTTATAATTGACTGTGTCAATATAAAAACCCCGCAGGCAAATTGCCTGAGCACACACAGGCTAATTCGCCGAACTGAGATGTAGATTAACCGCGCCCTATGCCCAAAATTCTAACCGAGGCAGAAATAGCCTGCTTTCGAAACCGTCTGTGTGACCTTGCACTGGAGGCGTTTGCCAAACATGGCGTAGAAGGTATTACGCTGCGAGGGCTTGCGGCCGAGGTGGGGTGCAGCCGAACCACGCCGTACCGTTATTTTAAAAATAAGGCCGATATCCTTGCCGCTCTTCGACAGCGTGAGTTTGAGCGAATGGCGGTGGCACTGGAGGCGACAGAAAAACTCGAAACCGACCCTTTCAAGCGACTGACACTGTTGGCATCAAGGTATTTGAAGTTTGCGATAGAGCGACCAGATGCCTATCGGGTGATGTATGAAGTGGATCAGCAGGATTCGCAGCGCTACCCCGACTTGATGGTCCAGATTATCCGCAGTGGCAAACCGATCCGAAACCTGGTGGTTGAAGCGGTTAAAAGCGGTGCGATGAAAGGTGACCCCGTGAACATTGGTTATATGTTATGGGCAGGTTTACACGGACTTATTTCTCTGAATTTGTCACACATGCTGGGACCGGAAAGGCAGGTTGAGGTGTTGGCAAAAGAGATGGTTGAAACTCTGCTTCGCGCGATCTCTCAAGATGCAATTACCCTTTAAAAAAGGAATAACATGAAACATAGACGACTAGGTAAAAGCGGTATTGTTGTGTCGGATATTTGTATGGGCACCATGACCTTTGGGGCACAGTCCGATGAAAAAACGGCCTTTGCGATTCTCGATCGGGCCTATGAGGCAGGCATCGATTTTTATGACACGGCGGAAATGTATCCCGTGCCACCCAATTTGAAATATGCCGGACGCACCGAAGAGATTATGGGGCGTTGGATGAAAACCAAAGACCGGGATTCACTCATTATTGCAACCAAGGTTGCAG
>CAJWCA010000331.1 GCA_913020395.1 uncultured Cellvibrionales bacterium
TCAAGCCCTTCCCGAAGGCGGGCATCTACACCTCTCGGTTGCCTATACCGGAACAGACTCGAAGATACCCGAGTCAACGGTGACATTCCTCAAGTCAATTGCCGAGTTGATCAATGCACTGTTGATCAAACATTGGCAACTTCATGAGTCAAAAACAACATCCTCCGCCAACAAACGGATCCACTTGCAGTTGGAGCGAGCGCTGGTTTTATTTGGTAGCTCTATCCTTACGGGCAGGGAACAAAATATCTTGCAGTTAATTTTGCACGGGCATTCCAATCGCTCAGCGGCTGAAAAGCTGGCGATCGCGGAATCAACGGTGAAAATTCATCGTAAACATATGTATGAAAAATTCGACATAAAATCACAGGCGGAATTGTTCCACCTGTTTATAGATTCATTGTCTTGTTATGACGCGGAGAGTGATGCAGACCCGCTGCTCTCATACATGGGAAAATCCGGTTCTTAGGCGAAATGCGTAAAATTGATAATGCGCGCCGGATATTCCTCATTCGCCACGCAAGAAGACCTGACCATTAATGCCGGGAAAGCGTGGCTAAATAATCCCTTCGAAATTGTGCTGGCGTTTGCCCTGTGGATTTTTTGAAGGCCGCATAAAATGCTGAATTCGAATTGAATCCCACAGCAAAAGAGACATCGAGAATGGCCTTGGAGTGAAGGTCATTACTGCACAACAAGTTTTTCGCCTCTTCAATTCTATAGCTGTGTAAAAAATCAAAAAAGCTCATTCCAAAACCAGAGTTCACGGCTTGGGAGAGATGATTCACTGAACAATCTACCAGAGAAGCCAGTTTGTTCATCGTCAGGTCAGACTCAAGAAATACCCTGTCTTGATCCATCAAAGACTTAAGTTGAGAGGTATATTTCTCCATCTGTTCGCCACTGAGCCCAGACTTGGCGTATTTAGGAATAGACAAATCATTGGAGGATTCAGTAACCCTGCGTTGATAATGCATGGGGTCGTAATAATCGGTGATTTTTAGGGCGCCGTCCCCTTCCACCGTCATAAATTCTGAACCGTACCAATCGGGCGCTGATTTATCTGAAGGTGTCATCTTGTATTGGAAAGCAATGCTGGTCTCACTGGACAACACCTCTCCAATGAGCTGATAGCTATGCTGCTTCAATGAGAAAAAACCAACCAGATTGGCAATCAAGTCTTCGCGGGAATATTGGCTATTGGCGGGAATATCACTGTACATGCCATTTTTTACGAGGTGTTCCGCTACTGCCCTGGCGTCACGCTGGTTCCAGGCGTCAAAATAGCTTTCTACAAATTGAGCTGCTTGCATCACTTTGTACTCCCGATAACAATGTCATGGGTAATTATGGCACGTATTACTCCATCGTATACTATTGGCACAATTTTTGTCACACTCGGCAAACCTTCCCAGTTAGAAAAAATGTTTTACTCCTTTCTAATCTATTGATAAATAAAAGGTTTTATAGAGACGCAAAGCTGTAATGCTACACGGCAACAATCATTGATTATTGTAAGCCTTTGTCTTTCTCTGTAACCAGAGTGGCGGTTTATAGATTTCGACCGTTACGGCGTCTCCGGTATTAATTCGCCCAGCCACGTCAATGACGCCAACCAGGCCCCGGGAAAATTTGGCGGCGTCTGAAAATACAGTATCGGAGAGAGGCTCACCAGAGCGACAGGAGTAGATTGCCGCCAACTTTTTGCCCATGTCCAGACACGGAGGGTTGTATTCTTCAACCATCAATTCAGCGCCAGAGGGAAACGTTAAAATAGTGCCTCGAGGCAGCTCAGACAATGCCGGTATGCCTTTAAAACACAAGTTTGCCCCCAGACTTGATGCCCGAAGCGGCTCGCTCAGATTCATTCCCTGTTCAATGGTTTTAAGCTCTTCAACCGACACGGCTGACCATTGGCGCTCATTACGTCGAATCGTGCCCTCTTTTTGTTTGTCGTGTTCCCAGCATTCGCGCTGCAAGGAACGATGACGGTCATTTACAAAACCATCCAGTTCAGCCTGCAAGCCAATACAAAGATCTTTAGACAGGTCATCTACGTCGCCGCCCAGGTAAACAGATTCAACGATGCCCGTTATTTTTTTGTTCATCAATAGGCCTGCGGCGGTGTAGCACGGGCCCGGGCAGGTGCCCAGAACGGCTTGTCTTTTAGAGCGCATTTCACCACTTTACTGTGATGACGTAATTCTTTGTCGTAATAAATTTCCGCCCAAATATCTCCACAGAGGAACCGCGTCTCAATCATTGCTAAAGCAATATTGGCTTTCACCACTGGCGACCACATAGCAGAGGTCACATAACCAATCTCAGCCGTGCACCGTTTATTACTGTATAGGTGGGACTCTTCGGCGGGTTTGTTGCCTTCAATATCCAGTTTAACCAAGGTATATTCCGGCCCTTCATCCCGGTCTTTTAACAGTGCCAAACGCCCGTTAAAATGGGGTTTCCTAAAATCAACCAACCAGCCCAAACTCAGTTCAAAGGGTGTTTGATCGTATTGATAATGAATGGTCTTTAAGGCTTCATTAAATTCCAATGCGGGCATAATAAAGCCCGCTTCCAGCCGTGCCATATTGGTGGCGGCCTCTCCGTAAGGCTGAATACCGTAGTCCTCTCCCGCTTCATACAATGCATCCCAAAGGTCCAGGGCAAGCTCGGGTTTTATCCACAATTCGTAACCCAGGTCCCCTGTAAACCCGGTGCGGGAAACCATCAATCGATCATCACCAAAAGGAAAATGCATGATGGCAAATGGTTTTAAGGTATCAATGCCATCAAGTCCCATTTTTTTTAATACTTCACAGCTTGTAGGACCCTGAAGGGACAACCCGGCTATTTTTTCCGAGACATCTTCAATCGTGACGTCTTTAAAACCGTAGGCACTTTTCCGCAACCACGCAACACTGGGGCTACCACAAGTCAACATAAAATCTTGCGGCCCCAATCTGAAAATGGTGCCATCGTCAATCATTCGACCTTCATCAGTACACCAACAGACATAGGTGACACGATCCTGTTTTAATCGGGCAACGTCTCGAGTCACCATTCGATTAAGCATGCGCTCTGAATCAGCGCCACTGATGCGGTATTTCTGCATTGGGCAAATATCGTAGGTCCCACAAGTGTTGCGCACACAAAAATATTCGTATTCCGCGTCATAATAGTAATCGGCAAACTTGTAGCCGTTCCAACTCGACCAGGCTTCTCGCAAATTAAGTGCCGCCTGGCGCGGGTGGAAATGTGTTTGTTTTAAGCGCTCGCCGGCGTAGGGGTCAAGGGCTTGAGCATTGCTCTCAGTCATTGTTGTCATGTTATGCCTATTCGTCGTAGCAGTCGTCAATGGGCACGGTATTGGTCCGTTTCAAGTCCATCAGAATTTCGCGTGCGGCGTTGGCGCCACAGGCTGCAGAAACGCCTCCCCCCGGATGGGTAGACGAACCACACATATACATATTTTTTATCGGCATGCGGTATTGTGCGTAACCGGGAAAAGGACGATTAAATAAAAGTTGATCAATGGTCAATTCACCCTGAAAAATATTTCCTTCGGTTAAACCGACTTCGGCCTCAATTTCAAAGGGTGTGCGAATTTCCATATGCACAATCAAATCGCTAAAACCCGGGCTGTAACGTTCAATTTTGTCGATCACTGTTTTGCCAAACTGCTCGCGCTTTTCAGGGGTCCAGGGGCCATCCGCTAATTCTGAGGGGCAATATTGGATGAAGTTTGACATCCAATGTTTACCTGCAGGCGCCACGGTGGGATCCCAGGCCGATGGAATAACCGATTCCACAAAAGGATCAGCAGACCAACGCCCTCGCTTCCAGCAGTCATAGGCACGCTCCATTGTTTCAAGGGAGCCCACAAAACCCTGACCACCACGATTGATGTAACGATTATCGGGAACACCGGTAAATTTAGGCAGCGCAGACAAGGCGATATTCACTTTCCCCGAGGAACCCCGAATTTTGAAGTTCCGGGCTTTGTCATAGA
The DNA here is from genome assembly GCA_913020395.1 of uncultured Cellvibrionales bacterium. Taxonomy (GTDB): domain Bacteria; phylum Pseudomonadota; class Gammaproteobacteria; order Pseudomonadales; family Cellvibrionaceae; genus CAJWCA01. Next base: position 4,013 of record CAJWCA010000331.1, read on the forward strand.
TGCCTGGAGGCAGATCGTTTTTGTCCATACATTGGGTAAAGGTGCGTTTTGCGTCGAGATTGGACACAACAATGTCAGCGTTCAAATTCTCACCACTTTCCAACTCAACGCCCACAGCACGACCGCCCACTACTTTAATCTGGCGCACACCTGCATTGGTTCGCACTTCCCCGCCGTGTTCTTTAAAGGCCCCTTCGATCGCCTTAGAAATTGCCCCCATGCCGCCTCGAGCAAGCCCCCAAGCGCCAATATTGCCATCGACATCACCCATCACATGATGTAGCAGAATGTAAGCAGAACCCGGCGAGTCAACGCCCAGTGCCGTGCCGATGATGCCAGGGCTAGCCATGGCAGCCTTGATCAGGTCGTTCTCGAAATAATCGTCGAGGAATTCCGCTGCACTCATCGTGAAGAAACGAATGTACTCATATAACTCCCGCTCTCCGAGTGACCAGAACTCTTTTGCCAGCCACAACAGTTCCTTGATATCTCTGGGGCGAAAAGACGTTGGATCGGGTGGAGTGCGCAGCAGGGTTTTTCGAATCAACTGAGCGTAACGGGCCAGGTCCGCATGAAAACGAAACATGGAGTCGGCATCGTGGGGGGAGTGCCGACGAAGCTCATTGTATTCTGCTTCTTCTGAGTGGTAACTAATGAGCCGTTCATTGTTATCACCAAAACTGACGGTACCCAAGTAAGGCACAAGCACCAGGCCATGACGTGTTAAATTCAGATCTCTATGTATGGTCTGACGCATCATGCTACAGACATAGGAACAACTGGAATAAAACCAACCATCATGCATTTCACGTGTGACTGCTGCCCCACCGATATAGGCATT
>CAJWCA010000332.1 GCA_913020395.1 uncultured Cellvibrionales bacterium
TGAAACCAATCAAAAACTATTTTCTCACGCCACCGTCGGTAATTCAGAGGGAGGGCAGTTGGATTCCGTGCCTGGTTTGCTCGTATTTGTGAGCCGTGTAGACAGCAAGGTGGAAGTGCGCATCCGGGATGCACACGCACAAGCTCTGGAGCCAAAACAGGCGAAGCGCTTGTTAACGATACTGCGCCGCAACTTGATTTAAGCTGAATTACGAGCAGTGAGATTTGCATCGATCGGCAGCGGTAGCCGAGGTAATGCCACTTTAGTGGAGTGGGAGTCGGGCCTGTTGCTCGTGGATTGTGGTTTTACCATTAAGGCCACGGAGCAACGCATGTCTGCGCTGGGCAAGACGCCGGCGGATCTCAGTGCAATTGTGGTGACCCACGAACACAGTGACCACATTAAAGGGGTTGGGCCCCTAGCCCGTAAATACGATATTCCCGTCTATATGACCCCTGGTACTTACAATAGTAAAAACCTGGGGCGAATTCCCTCTCTTCGCTTCATCGAGGGTCATGCTGCCTTTGAGCTGGCAGGGCTTGGAGTACTGCCGGTGGCGGTGCCTCATGATGCACGTGAACCCGCACAATTTATCTTTAACGATGGCCGTCATCGCCTGGGCGTTCTGACCGACCTTGGCAGCATCACTCCTCATATTGAAACAAGCTACGACAACTGTGATGCGCTGGTGCTAGAGGCAAACCACGATCCGGCTATGTTGGCGTCCGGCCCGTACCCGCCTTCCTTAAAGCAGCGTGTTGGCGGCTTGTGGGGGCATTTGAGTAATCAGCAGACAGCGGGTCTTTTGCAGCGTTTAGACCGTGATAAGTTGCAGCACCTGGTTGTTGCTCACATCAGCCAGAAAAACAACTCGGAAGATCTGGCCAGGTCTGTATTGCAGGGCGTGAGCGACACGATCGGAAACGTAATATATGCCTGCCAGGACCAGGGATTTGACTGGCTCGAAATTGTTTAAAATACTTTTCTTTGCGGTAAAACTATGCTGCACATCCGTACTAGTTAGTAGGCACTCTTGCGCTGCATAATTCTCAACCTGTCTAAGCTGTCACTCCTTTTCCACATTTTCTTTAAAAAAAATCACTTCCCTCAGTATTCAGTATTGATTTTTCGTAAAACGCTAGGGTTTGTTCATAAGCCTTTGAATAATAAGGTTTTTATTGCTCTGGTGAGAAATTGTACAATTCGCTGAGGACACCTTGATTTACGGGCTTTTATGGGTATTTCTTTAACTTATGCACTGACTTATCCACAGAAATTGTGGATTAATCCACTTCTCCAGCAGGTTTATTCCCCTAGAATGTTTTTGCATTAAAAGAAAGCATAAACTAGGTTTTTAGAGCAAAAAGTTTTAAAGGGAAACCCGAAGGCTTATAGGCCGACTGGTTCTTACAGGGTTCCTTGGTTAAGCTTAGTGTTCACGGGATCACTTTTTAACAAGGAGACTGAATTGTGGATGAACGCCGGCGCTTTGAACGGACCCCTACCTCTATTCGTGTAGAGATGACACACCCCTCAATTGGCATGATCGTTGGCTTCGCCAGGGATATTTCTGATGGCGGGGCGTCGGTATTGATAGAGAACTCCCCTAATCCTCCGGTGGGTACGGTGCTGGATGTAAAGTTTAAAAAGATCATGGGTGCCATCAATGATGAGCCCGTACCCATGAAAGTGATGCACCAGCAACGCAATGTGGTTGGCCTGATGTTTACGGGTTCCTCAAGTGCTTAGTACTCTATAGTGGATTTTCTAGAGTGAGCAATGGTTGGGGGCCTGAATGTGAGCACTGGAATAGCTGACAAATTGTTTGAGCTCTCGACAGTGTAATTTTGGGTTGGCCCTCAGATCGACCTGTTCCAGTTTCAGCAGCGTGAGTATCGCGCTGGCCTCTTTCAGTTGGTTTTCAGCGACGATCAGCTCCCTCAGTTCACTCAGTGTGCCCAGTTCAGCAATGGAGGTAAGGTGGTTGTTACGAAGGTTCAGTGCGCTGAGCCTGGAAAATGTCCCAATTCCCTTTAATTGGCTAATGCCGGCATCCGAACACGAGAGCCGCGCCAGTTGAGCTGCGCTGGTGATGCCCTGGTCTTTGATGGTCTGATCGATACAGGTTTGCAGTCGTGCGTCCTCCACGGTGTAGTCGGTAAAAAGGGATTCTGCGTTGTAGACCAAGCGCTCATTCACTGTAATATCGTAGCTTCCACAGGCATTGAGTAGTAACGATAAACACATAATGAGTGTGAGCCGGGGGTATTGATTGCTAAGGGTTCGTTTCATAAAGATTCCGGTAAGGCGCTAGGGGCTTGTTTTTGGCAGGCAACATACCGCCAACGCCGAGCGCTGTACAGCGCTTTCCGCATAGGGGAGGTCCTTGGCGGCGAAAGCCACATCAGACGCGGGCGGAGGCTAAATTGGCGAGCATAATGGGTAAATTCACTTGAATTATCACTTTATTGTCCCTTCAGGCGTATTTTCTATCGCCACCACTGCCTGCCTTATTTATAATGCTTTCGACTTTTAATTGTGGAGTTTAGGCCGTTTATGAGTAAGCGCGGCGTGTCAAATCCCGAATTGCTGAGAAAATTCCTGCCTTTTCAGGCACTGGATGAACATCAGTTGTTGCTGTTAGCCAGCCAAATGACCTTGTGGGACGTACCCGCGGGTACCTGTTTGTTCAGTTCCGGCGATATAGACAGCCGAGAGTTCTTTTTGGGCTCCGGTGCCTTGACTCTGACGGCCAACGACGGGGGCTCTAGAACCGTCGAAGGAGATGATGCAGTCGCTCAGCGTCAAATTGCCCGTCTCAGGCCTCGGCAGTACACGGTTACCGCTCTGCGTGACAGTCAGGTATTTGTGATCGACGCAGATACGCTGGAGCAGTTAGAAGCGGATACAAACAAAGACGATGCTGGTGATATGGAGGCTCATTTCATTGATTCACCAGAAGACCCGGACGAAGCAGAGCGCGCGGAATTGCTGGCGCAATTTCGAAGTGCAGTTAAACACAATACTTTTGTCTTACCCAGTTTACCCGAAGTGGCAATGAAGGTTCGCAAGGTGCTGGAGGATGAAAATACAACGGCCGAAAAAATATCTGTATTAGTCAATGCGGATCCGGCGATTGCGGCAAAACTGATTCGTGCTGCTAATAGTTCTATTTATCACGGTGCCGCCCAGTGTGATACAACACGTAATGCTATTGTCCGGCTGGGCTTGGTTAACACTCGACAGTTGGTCGTCAGTTTTGCCCTGCGGGACCTATACCAGAGCAAGTACCCGGCCCTAAAAACTCTGATGACTGATACCTGGTCTCACAGTGTTGAGGTTGCTTCGATTAGTTTCGTTATATCAAGGATGACCAAGGGTTTTAATTTTTCCGATGAGGAAATACTGCTGGCGGGACTGTTACACAACATCGGCGTGATTGCAGTATTAGCATTCATCGAAAACAAACCTTCGTTGATTGCAGATCAGGAAAAGCTGGAAACGGTCATTGAGCACCTTCAGGCTGAGGCTGGCGCGACCATTTTGGAGCAATGGAAGTTCCCGCCAGAATTTGTTGAAGTTGCCCGTGAGGTGATGGATTGGACGCGGGACAAAAAGGCCAGTGCCGATATGTGTGATGTCGTTCAAGTGGCAAAGTTGCAGGCTTATATGCGCAACCGAAAGCGTTTGCCTATGCGCATGGATCAAGTGCCGGCCTTCAAAAAATTACCGCTCGGAGAGTTGACTCCCGAGCTGACTATTCAGATATTGGATGATGCAAAAGAATTACTCAGTGAAACAAGGGCAATGTTATATGGCTAAACAATTTTTACGTCTAGTGTTAGGGGGGGCTCTATTTACCTTTGCCTGTTCAGCGTTGGCAAATACCAGTGCAGTGACACCAGTTTCAGGCGCGGTGAGTGAGCGACTGAATACAGCAGATGCGGTCGTTTTGTTACAAATTGAGCAGGTAGGTAACCTGGTGCTAATGGGGCCTAGTGAGCCCGGTATGTTGGTGACAGATGGCCGGTCTTATACCGGTGATGTGATTAAAACCTGGAAGGGTGAAGATCTGGATCTTATTGATTTCAGAGTGTATTTCAATGCTTGTGTAGAGCGCCTGAATACAGAGAGTCAATATCTGATTTTTGCCCATAAAAGCAAAGAAGGATTTCTCCAGTTGAACAGTTGTGACGATGTGGTGAAACACGAAGAGGGTGAAGCCCTCGCCTCAACATTAGATGGACTGCTTCTCGCCGACCCCGCCAAAAAATCTTAATGTGCCGCAATCTCTAATTTGTAATGAACCCGGCCTATCCGCTGATGCTCTGGCATTGGCGGATAAGTTGTCTCTTGAGGTCGTGAGCAATGTCGACCCTGCCTCTCTAACGGCAGAGGGTTTTGTGCTGGTTCTGAGCGCGAACGGACTTGGTTTACAGCAGACGGGGCCTAAAGCGCCGGGCCTTATCCGAGTTGACTTTATCTCCGGCGCCGTACACCACCGTCGACAGTTCGGAGGGGGGAAAGGCCAGCTCATTGCAAAAGCGGTGGGTTTAAAGTCCTCTTTTAAGCCGCGTGTTCTTGATGGAACTGCGGGTCTTGGAAAAGATGCCTTTGTATTGGCTACATTGGGATGCAGCGTGCAGATGCACGAGCGTAACAGGGTTGTTCATGCTTTATTGCGTGACGGCCTGGATCGCGCCTGTAATAGGCCGTTTGATGACGATCGTGAGCTGGATGAGGTCTTGTCCCGTCTGGAATTAAATGCAATGGATAGCCTCTCTTTTCTGCGTAACAGCTCTGGGGCTGGCCTCAAACCCGATGTTATCTATCTGGACCCAATGT
>CAJWCA010000333.1 GCA_913020395.1 uncultured Cellvibrionales bacterium
TTGACGGTCACCTTTGATGCCCACGACTCAGAAGCACTCAGCCAGCCGAACGGTGAGCTGAATGACCGCAACTACATCATTCAGGGACCAGCGGGCAGCATTTTTGATCTGAGTTATTCCGGTTCGGGTGTTGATATCGCGGTTGATGATTCCGGCGCGTTCCGAGGCACTTGTCAGTTTGGTATCAATGATCCCGGCGGTTTCAGCTTTGTAGGCGAACCCGGTGCGGATACCTTTGGTTGTGGCAATACGCCAGGCGTTGATGGCTTTCAGGATCCAGACGGGTTCTCGGGTCTTGGCAGCGTGTTCCGCACCATCGCCATTGAAAACACCGTTCAGCAATATCAGTTTGATGTCACCTGGGACTTCGAGGACACCGAAGTGAATGTGGGTGGCTCCTGGACGAAATATGAAGTTGAAACCCTGGCAACATCCACGGGTTTTCAGTTCCAGGGTCTGTATCCTTGTGCTGAGTGTGACGTGCATATTTCAGAGCCGGTTGGCACTGGCGCGCCCAGTGGCTTCCTTACCACCAACGAAGTGGATCTGGACGGCTTCCTGAACGCCCAGCGTGATGCCTTCCTCGGTCAAGATTTTGCCAACCTCAGTTTTGCCCAAGGTTTGGTACCCGCCGGTGGCAACTGGCCAAATCCAGATCAGTTGTTGATTGACATGTTCCCACCGACATTCTTTGGCGCCGCTGAAGAATCCACGGCAGTCTATTTCAACATTGCCAATAACTTTGAAGTGGGCGGCATGCCAGCGCGCATTTCAGCCGGCATGCGTTATGAATCTACAGATGTTGAGGGTTCGGCTTTCCAGAACTTCCCAACGGCACTGTTGGTCACCTCTCCAACAGAGGGTTCTGTGCTTCCTGGTCCTGAGCAAACTTTCTTTACTGTGAAGGGCGACTATTCGGTGTTCCTGCCCGCTTTAGACTTCCGCCTGGAACCGCGTGAAGATCAAGTGGCTCGACTCTCCTATGGCAAAAGCATTGCCCGCCCTGATCTGAATGGTCTGCGTCCTACGACCACAGTGAGTGACTATCGTCCGGGTACGGCGACAGCGGCTTCGGGTAATCCAGACCTCGATCCTTACCTCTCGGATAATTTCGACTTGTCCTATGAGTGGTACTATGCCGAGGGTTCTTATGTGTCTGTTGCTTACTTCTTCAAGCAAATTGACGACTACATCGGCACCGATGTGGTGCAGGATGTTTTGCTTGATGCCAATGGCGAGCCTCTGAGAAATCCGGAAACTCGTTTTGATTCCAGCGCTGTGCCCACCATGGCGGTGACCAGTCAGCCGAGCGACCCCATTGCAATGTTTGATATAACGCGACTGGTCAACGGTGAACAGCGGGAAGTGGATGGTTTTGAATTGGCGGTTCAGCACCTCTTTGGCGAGACTGGTTTCGGTTTGCAGGCTAATTACACCGTGGTAGACAGCGATGCGGAATTCGACAGCGAAAACTTCAACAGCCAGGCCATTCTGATTGGTTTGAGTGACTCCTGGAACCTGATTGGGTTTTATGAAAACGATACTTTCTCTGCTCGTCTTGCCGCCAACTGGCGCGATGAGTTCCTGTTTGCCACCAACCAGCTTCGCGCTACCAACGAGCCGGTTTACTTCGATGAGTACCTTCAGGTTGACCTGAGTGTTGCCTGGCACATCTCGGATGCCCTTACGGCCAACTTTGAAGTGCTTAACCTAACCGGTGAAGATCAGGTTCAAAAGGGGCGCTATGCCAGCCAGTTCCTTTATGAAAATGACCAGAGCCCTCGTTACACCTTTGGCTTGCGAGCTGAATTTTAGGTCTCACGGGTTTTTGTAGGAGCGACAGAGAGGCGGTTGTGTGCACGCCGCCTTTTTCTTAACCGGCAGACCCGTAAGGATTGCCGGTTTTTTTTAGCGCGAATTTTATTATGACAACACATAACAAGAATCAGAAAATCTTCGGCAAACACTTTATTTTCGGCAGCGCAACGGCTGCCTTTCAAATTGAGGGTGGAGCCGATCTGGACGGTAAAGTTGAGAGCATTTGGGACACATTTTGTGCTGAGCCCGGCAATGTGATTAACGGCGATCATGGTCTTATTGCCTGTGATCATTACCACCGTTGGGAAGAAGACCTGAAGAGATTGCAAGAGCTCGGCGTAGACGCCTATCGCTTTTCCATTGCCTGGCCGAGAATCATTCGTGGCCTTGACGGTGAAGTTAATCAAGCGGGTTTGGATTTTTATCAGCAGATCATTGATCGCTTGCAGGCCTATGAAATAAAACCCTTTGTCACCCTGTATCACTGGGATCTGCCTCAATACCTTGAGGACGAAGGCGGCTGGTTGAATCGGGATACGGCTCATCAGTTTACTCACTACGCCGATGTGGTCACACGCCATTTTGGCGATCAAGTTCACACCTACACCACATTTAATGAACCCTGGTGCAGTGCCATGCTGGGTTATCTGCACGGCATTCATGCGCCGGGGCACAGCGACAGGAAAGAGGCGCTGACAGCGGCGCACCACCTGTTGTTAGCTCATGGCATGGCAATGCCCCTGATGCGCCAGAATGCACCTGGCGCACAGCACGGCATTGTATTGAACATGGCGCCCTTTGATGCGGCCAGTGCCAGCCCTCAGGACCAGACTGCTGCAAACCTCGCCGGCGCTGAAAACAACCACTGGTTTATTCAGCCTCTGTTGGAGGGCGTGTATCCCTCGCTTGTGATGGAGCAATACCCAGAGGCGGTGCCCCACATTGAAAGCGGCGATATGGACATCATCAAAACACCCAACGATTATTTGGGTTTGAACTATTACACTCGCCAGACCGTGCACCACAATCCAGAAAACGCGCTGTTTGGCTATGACCTGATTGTGCCTGAAGGTGCAGAGGTGACGGATTTGGGTTGGGAGGTTCATCCACAAGGTTTAACTCGCCTCTTGATCGATTTACATGAGCGTTATGATCTACCGCCGGTTTACATTACGGAAAACGGCATGGCCAACGACGACGAGTACGACGAAGTGCTGGTTAAAGACGATGCTCGTGTTAAATACTTTCGCGAGCATCTCGAGGCCCTGGCCGAGGCTATGAACGCTGGAGTGGATGTGCGCGCCTATTTCGCCTGGAGCTTACTGGATAATTTTGAGTGGGCAGAGGGTTACACTAAACGCTTTGGCTTATACTATGTAAACTATGAGACCCAGGAGCGAGTGCCCAAGTTAAGCGCGCATTTTTTTGGGGACTTTATTCGCAGCACTAGATCGGAATAACAGAATGAATGTTTGTCGTTTTTTTCTGTTTGTTTTTGTATTGCTGGTCCAGGCATGTACCCACGTGCCCGAGCAACGTGAACAAGCGGAAATAATACCGGCCACCAAATACCTGCCAAAAGGCGGCAAGATCATGGTCCTGGCGGGTCAAAGTGTTCGCGCCACGCTGGATTATTATGGTTCGGATACAATTCCTCGGCCCGCGGGTTTCACTGACTACATCTCCTATGACAAGGGTTCACCCTATCGCGATTTTGCACCCGATGCGCCCCGGCATTATCAAGGCAACGACGCATTACTGGAGCCAACCAATTGGGGCGCAGGTGTTCAATGTGTGGATTGCAACTTGAGCCGACCCGAGTTTGCCAGAGCCGTGGTGGCCATTGGCATGTACATGGCCGGGCCTCGCTACGAGGATGGCAGCATGTGCCGGGGCACAGAGGATTGCAACACCCACAAAATTGCGGTGGGTGAGTATGACGAACAACTGGCCGTGTTGGCCAAATGGATGAATGGCCTTAAGGGGCGCCCGGTTTTACTCAGGATTGGCTACGAATTTGATGGATCCTGGAACAATTATGATCCCACGCAATTCAAGCAGGCCTATAAATACATCGTTCGTTATCTTGAACAAGCCGGTGTGAACAATGTCGCTTACATCTGGCAAAGCTTCGGTTATGCTAGCAGGGAAACACTTGAGGCGTATTTTCCAGAGCCGGATAAATTTCGGGCAAGCTACGTGGATTGGGTGGGTTATACACATTTCAATCTCAACCCGGATATACCGGGGGTCAATGAAAATCAGTTTGCGCGTGACCGGGGTTTAAAAAGCTTCATGAGTGAGCTAACTCCTCACACTGGCGACTGCACCCGGCAGATCGATTTGAAAACCCACACTGAGCTGGGCCGGCAGTGGCTAGAGAATTTGTTCACACACATTGAAGAGAATAAAGATGTGCTCAGAGGCATTTCTTACATCAATGAAAACTGGTCCGACAAGGTCTATGCCCCGCAATGGGAAGACCAGCAGGACCACAACTGTGGCGGTTATTTCTCCAAATCTAACGCAAGACTTCAGGACAACCCTGAGCTCGAGAAACTCTGGGCCGAAAAAATCAGTGCGCCTTTGTTTCTCAATGCACAAGACAACCTCTATCAGCAGCTAGAACAGTAGTGAGACAGTCATGAATTACAAACAACTGGCAAAACAATTCTGGGATCAGGGCTATGTGATCATCGAGGACTTTCTTGATGCCCCGTTAATGGAGAGTTATGACAAGCTCATTCTTGACCATTTTGGTTTTACGCCTGAATTCTTCCACAACGATGAGTTTCTCAACAAGTCTGCCACGGAGGTGGTGCCCTGGTTCCCTCAGCAGGAAGGTGTGAACGCCTTCGATCGAGTGGAGCAAGACGCCAGGCTGCAAGCCTTAACACACGAAATTCTGGGGGCCGATTGGCAGTCTTTGTATTGCATGACCATGTTTTCCAAGCAGGGCACCAAGGGCCAGGCTTGGCACCAGGACTGCGCGCCGGAGAATCCACGCCA
>CAJWCA010000334.1 GCA_913020395.1 uncultured Cellvibrionales bacterium
ATTCGAATGCCAGTGGTGAAACGGTTGATCGCAGTCGCCAGGTCTACAATGTTGACCTGAATGACCCCAGTGCAAACTGGTATGAGCAGAGCCTTAATTCCAGCAAGGAGTATCAACTGAACCTGGATGCCGATGAGCAGGCAGGGGGGGTAGTTAATATCTACATTAACATGCCCATTCGCAAAGGGGAGAAAGTGGTGGGAATGACGGGAACGTCTACCCCTGTCAGTCGATTCATTGCCGAATATTCAAAAAACAAAAATACCAAGTCCCGCAATCTTATCTTCACCGGAGCGGGGGATATTCTCATTCAGCACGGCAAGTTTTTCCTTGATGCTGAGAGTGCTAAAAAGTCGAAGAGTGAACCCAGGGGTAATTTTTTCCAGATGCTCTCCAAGGCCAATGAACTGGAGAAAGTGGATGATGTTATTACTCGCTTAAAGCGGGATCCAACACGCACCTTGAGTTTACGTCTGTCTTTCGACGGAAGTACCTGGATGACCGGAATTTCTTATATCGAAGAGCTCGATTGGTACGCGGCCTCTTCTATACAAGAGGACGAGTCGATCACGGCCGACACCTTTGCCGTTAGTTTTGGTGTGTTTATCTGCATATTTTTAGCCACCTTAATTGTCGTTTGGATGGCCATTGAAAAGCTGATTATTGGCCCTGTGAAATCTTTGCACCAAGAAACTGTGGGCCCCTATGAGAAAGATGATCAAAGCTCTGGCGGTGCCTCCGGGGACGAGCTTGTGAGATTAAGACTGGGTTTTGATCGAATGCAGGGAAAGATCCAGGACCATATTCATGATTTGGAGGCCACGGTCAAGACACGAACGGAAGAGTTACAGGAAAAAAACCGAGAACTCTCTGAGATAGCGATACGGGATGCCTTAACTGCCTTGTATAATCGTCGGGGTCTGATTCAAAAGTTCTGTGAAGAATATAAGCGGGCACAGAGAAACCGAGAGAATCTCGCCGTAGTGATTCTTGATATTGATGATTTCAAAGCGCTTAACGATCACTATGGCCATAGCGTGGGTGATGAAGTGATCTGTGGTGTCGCCTCCGTTATCAGCATTCGCGGTGAAGACCTGCATGCCCGCTGGGGTGGGGAGGAGTTTCTGATCATTGCAACCAATGTGAATCCCGGTGCGATAGAAACGCTACTGCAGCGTCTGCTGGAAAATGTTCGCTCAATGCAGATAGATACGGATCAAGGCGTTGTTCAATGTACGGTAAGCATCGGCGCAACTATGATTGTGCCCGGTAGCACCCGTTCGATGGAAGACAATGAAATCTGGCAGATAGTAGAGGATGCCATTAATCTTGCAGACCACGCGATGTATGATGTGAAAAATTCAGGTAAAAACAACTACAAAATGGTGAGCAGTGAGCTCACTTTAGACATTTAGCCTTAAACAAACGAGGATGTGTGATCGGCTTGGGCAATCTGCGCCGGTTTCATCTGTCCTCGTTTGTTTGTTGGCTTGCCTGCTATCCTGAAAACTTCTCGGCGTTAATTTCTTCGTACTGGCGGTATCGGTCTCGAGCTATGTCAATCACCTCAATTAACTCCTCAAGATGGTTTTCATAGTAGCGCCAGCGATTGATGGCGCCCGTATAAATAGGTTGTCGGACTTGTTCGGAGCTGGCGGTACGAACGGCTCTGTCGGTCTCATGGAAATTCAAACAGGCTTCTTCAAAGGGTAGGCCGCAGAAATCGAAAATGCGCCTTACCGTATTTTCAAAATCCATGACAGTGTCTTCGTATTGCACATGCAGAATTTCCCCGGGCATAACGGTGTCCCAGTGGTCCATCAGTCGCTCATACTGGAGAAAGTATTCGCCAATATCAGTGAGGTCATAGGTGAAGTTCTGGCCCTTGGCAAACAGTTGTTTATAGTTGCCCAGGCAGGCGTCAAAGGGGTGTTTGCGGGTATCAATGATTTTGGCATTGGGCAAAATGAGTTTTATGAAACCCGCGCTGGGGAAATTGTTAGGCATTTTGTCAATGAAATAGGGCGTGCCTTCCTGTCGGTGCATCTTTGCCTTGTCCAGATAGAGTTGCCCCAGAGCAACCAGGTTCTCTGGTTGTAATTCCCGCATCGCCTGCGGATAATTAATCCCGTCGGCCCGGTTTCGGTTGAGCGACGAACAGGCTCGGCCGATGTAGGGCAGTTCACTGGTTCCTTCAACTTGGCTGTGGCTCGCTAAAATTTGTTCAATCAGCGTCGAGCCGGTACGTGGTAGCCCCAAAACAAATATTGGCGACGCATCGGGATTGCCTTTGCCCATAAACTCCGCCATAAACTCCCGAGTGTAAACGTCCAGTAAATCATCATTCTGAACCTCGGTCAGCACCGGATCATAATTAATCAGTGCACGCTGCTTCTGGTTGCCTTCATCGTAGTATTGCCAGGCCTGATCAAAATCTTTCCGGTCTTCAAAGGCCTTGCCGAGCGCAAACAAAAAATTCACCTCTGACTGAGGTTCGAGCTGTTTACCCTCAACCATCTCGATCATCTTGTTCAGCTCTTCCTCAGAAAAGCTAAAGGTTTTCAGGTTTGCCAGGCTCCAGTAGGTCTCGCCATTCTCCGGTTTCAGTTTTATACAGTCCCGATAAGCCTGAATGCCAGCTTCCTGTTGTCCAAGTGTTTTCAGAACATGCCCCAAACCCAGCAGGGCGGCAGCGTGGTTGGGGTTGTGGGTTAGCGCATCTTTGTAAGCTTGAGCTGCCTGCTCGGTTTGGGCTGCAGGCGCAAGCACGCCACCCAGTAGGAAGTGGGCCTGGGCGTTGCCGGGCTCGAGGGTGGTAGCCTTGCGGAAGTGATAGATCGCCTCCTCAAAGCGGTCCTGTTCTTTGAGCGTGCGGCCCATGTCTAATTGGGCAAGAGCAAAATCGGGGGCCAGCGAAATGACTTTGCGCAATAAGCGTTCGCAGTCATCGGGTTTATTGGCCGCCGCGGCAATCATAGCCAGCATGCGAAGAGCATCGACATTTTCAGGTTCTTTAGCCAGCACTTGCCGATAAATCTTTTCCGCCTCTTCAAACTTTCCCTGTTGGTGCAACTGAGAGGCTTTTGCTAACGCGTCACGCACGGGCGACAGAGCAAAAGACTTCTCATAAGCTTCGTCCGCCTCTTTCCCGCGCCCTGTCAGCGCCAGCGCTTTGCCCAAACTGAAGTGGGCAGACGCCAAAGAAGGATCCAAATGCACCGCCCGCTTAAACAACTCAACGGCCTCTTCGGTTTTTTTGACACTCATCAGCAAGTTCCCCAAGTCCTCATGGGGTTTGGCAAAACTTGGGGCCAAGGCAATAGTTTTCCGCAAAAAAGGTTCCGCCTGATCGAGCTTTCCCTGCTTGATCAACACGGCTCCCAACAGCCCCAAAACATTAACATCACTCGGGCACTGCTCAACCGACCGCCTGCAATCCTGCTCTGCCTCTGCGATCTTGCCGTTATTGACCTTTTCTATAATCTCGTTAAATACAGACTTGGAGACATATTCTTGCATGCTCTATTACCTGACCTTCTGCTGTTGTTGTTTTTAGATGCTTCCCAATAGCTTATCGTTTTTTCTCGAATATTGCTTCACTTTTGGTTTGTTTTGTAGGTGCTTTGTGATGTTGATGGGTCTTGGTTGAGTGGCGACCGGAGGGGGACAAAGCCTTTCGGGACCCGCTGTTCGCCACCGAGACGTCGGACCGCCATGCCCGCTCGAATGCCGCTCCCTGCGGCATACGGTCCCGAAAGGCTTTGTCCCCCTCCGATCTTCAATTCCAGTGCAGTTCTTTTAACACAGCTTTTGGATTTCTATATGTTCGAACTCTTGTTACTGAGTTCAGCAAAGAAAAATCATATGGAACTCAAACTAGTGGCACGGAGTTGGACTTTAAGGTCGGGGTGGCGTAATGCCTTCCGGGACCGTATGCCGCAGGGAGCGGCATTCGAGCGCCCATGGATGGCTTGAGCGGGTCCCGGAAGGCATTACGCCACCCCGGCCGCCACCCAGCCTTATAAACGTAGTCACCGTATAAACTACATCTCCATCAAGCCTCTCTTATACAATGCTCGAGCAATAACGAGCCGTTGTACCTCACTGGCTCCTTCCCAGATACGGTCAACTCTCAATTCGCGATAGAACCGTTCAACGGCATTGTCCCGTCGATAACCGCGTCCGCCAAAAATTTGCAGGCATCGGTCTGCTACTCGATTGGCCATTTCTGAGCAGTAGAGCTTGGCCGTCGCGCAGCGAACGTGTAGCGCTTTTAAATCATCTCCGCGATCGTGAGCTTCAGCTGCCTCATACATCATCAGCCTGGCGGCCCAGAGTTCCGTCACGCTGTCTGCCAGCATCGCTTGAATCATCTGCTTGTCAGCGAGAGTTTCATCGCCCATTTTGCGGTTTAGCGCAAATTCGGTTGCCTCCTCAATTAAACGTTGGGCGGCGCCGCAAGTGCGAGCGGCAATGCCCATGCGTTCGTGGCGGAACCAGGCCCGGCTGTAGTCCATGCCGCTGTCGCCGTCGCCAATCATGTTGGCTGCAGGTACAAAGACATCAGTGAAAAGATAGGTCGGGTGATGGGAGGGGAAGGTGTGGCTGAATAGGGGGTTTTCTGTGATTTCAATACCGGGTTCGTCAATGTCGACAAAAAATAATGCGTCGCGACCGTTGGGCATTTTGGCTTGAAAGAAGAAAAAGTGAGCGAGATTGGCGCTGGTGACAAACCATTTTTCACCATTGAGTTTATAGCCGCCTTCACAAGGCGTGGCTGTGGCGTCTACGGTTTCGTAAGAGCCGG
>CAJWCA010000335.1 GCA_913020395.1 uncultured Cellvibrionales bacterium
GCGACCGCCGGTCAAGCGCAGAAAGTAAACCACGGCAATTGACAGCAGCATGGTGACAAATATCATCCAGGCCGTTCTGGGCCCCAGTTCCAATACTTTAATCACCACAAACTGTGCGATTAACATGGCCCAGTGCAGTGATACCGACGCCAACATCAGCCAACGGGTATCACCCGCGCCCCGCAAAACGCCGCCTGAGACCAAAATAATCGCATCGGCCATCACATAACTGGACAGGCCCAACATCATGTGGCTTGCCAATTCGTGAATCGCTTCGTGATTCCCTCCCGTTGAGAGAAATACGTCGACCAGAGATTCTCTGTAGACTACAAATACAACCGCCAGTACACCGGCATAACTCAGGGCCAGCAAAAAGGCCGCCCGAATGACCTCTCCTGTTTTGCTCATGTCATTGGCGCCTACATAGCGACCAATTAAGCTGATAATGCCTATGTTCAGCCCAATCATCGGTACAAATGACATCATGTCCCAATTGAACACAATCGCCGCCGATGCACCGGCGACAACACCATAAGACTGGAACATCAGCAGGAATAAATTAAATGCGGCAACATTTAAAAATAACTCCAGACCCGATGGAAAGCCAAGACGTAAGTAGCGCCGAATAATTTTCCGGTCAAAAACAAAGGAATCAGCGACCTTGAAGGTGCTCCTGTGTTCTGCCTGAAAGTAAAAGTACGCATACAGCATCAGGGTAAAAACGGTGGCTATGATCGTACCAATGCCTGCCCCCACGAGCCCCAGTTCCGGCACGCCAAACTTTCCAAATATCAACACCCATGACAGCGGAATGTTCAGCACCAGACCTGTAACGTCGGCCACCATGACCACCTTGGTACGACCGATTCCGGCGAAATAGGAGGCAACACCAGCTTTAGCCAGCGATATGGCTGAGCCCCACATCAATACCTGGTAGTAGGCACGTTCCAGCGCCGCCTGCTCGGGTGCATGTCCCATCGCCACAAAAAGTTTGCTGACGAAAAAACTGGTGACGAACAATATCGGTGTTGCCAATACGACTAAAATCATTCCTTGTGTTAGTACCTTGGGGCATTTCTCCAGTTGTTCTGCTCCAAAATACTGGGCCACTAACGCATTGGCATAGGAAATCACTCCCATAAATAGCGAAAGGGTAAAAAAGGCCGCAACACCACCACCCAGCGCCGCAGCGATGTGGGTGGGGCTGATTTGCGATACAAACAATCGATCGGTAAACATCATGACCGCAAAAGCGCCTTGTGAAACCACCATAGGCATGGCGATAACAAATAGCTCACGCATGGTTTGAGTTTGTATTCCCAGTATTCTTTTCATAATCTTCTGTCCTGCTTTGTTCAGTTGTTGCTCAAAATGGCGACTAATTCGAGTTCTTCATCTTCGTCGTTCATTGTTAATCTCCTTGTTGGTGGCATTTGTTTACGCACAAAAAAAACCCGGAAGGCTAGGCCTTCCGGGTTTTTGAATTCTGACGAACTCTTTAGACTCTGGAAGGCTTCGTGGCCTCCCAACACATGAGAGACTTTACGTAATACAAATGCACAGCACGGAATCGCCTTGCGTAAAGCAATGGCGCATCAGCGCGGTGGTGGGTTTGTAGGTGTAATAGTTCATGTGTCTGTCCTGTTCAAGCGAAGCCCATAGAGTAAAACGATCTGAGTAAATGTCAATCATAATTCCATTTATTTTAAAAAATAATTTCAGGTGGTCTAAAGTGTTCTCTAAAAAAGGAGCGTTAGAGAGGTTCATTCTTAACCTGCATTTGTAACAAGTCACTGCGACTTCTATGAGGGTCATTGGGGCAAACATCGCTTATTAACTGAATCTATTATCGGCGATCACTGGATAGAGAGCGTTGGTCCTCCAAGGGCCTCATTAGCTTGGCGGTGGCATAGTGTCAAAAAGCGGATATTACCAGGTCAATCTCAAGTTTTGAGCACCTCATCACGTTAACAATCACTTCGCTAAGGTAAGCTGTATCTACCACCTGACCCAAGCCAGATTTAACCAGCTCCAGGGCCCACAATATGCCAGCAATCGATTTCACCCGTTTACTCCAGTTTAATGAATTTGGTCTGTTATCCAGTCAGGCCCACGGTGCCTTGCAGGAGGCCATCACCGTGACAGAGTACAAACAGGGATCGGTTATTATTAAGAAGGGCGGATTGAAAAGCCCTGAACTCAGGTTTCTCATTTCAGGCACACTCGAGTTACGTCACTCCTTTGCCAATAGGGTCAGTTTGAGTGCCAGTGATGCGGACAATCGACAAGCCTTAAACGGCAATATTGAAACCAGTACCACCGTCAAGGCAGTGGACGATTGTCTATTGGCGACTATCGCCCCAGAGTCGCTGGAAAAGCTGCTCACAATGGGGGATCACTACGGCATTATCGAAATCGATACTGTCGACGGCGTTGTCTCAGAAACAGACAGAATTGATGATAGTTTCGAAAAGGATTGGCAGACCTGCTTTATTCAATCTTCGCTGGCAATGAGCCTTCCCTATGAAGTGGTATTACAGCTTTTCTCAGTCATGGAGGATGTGGAGGTATCGAAGGGACAGGAAATTGTCAAAGCGCGGACCCCCGGGGATTATTTCTATCTCATAAAACGTGGCGAAGCTCATGTGGAGACAGAATCCACAGGGCCTTTTCAGGGAGCCAGTGTTGTACTGGATGCCGGGCAATATTTTGGCGACGAGGCCTTGGTGGCCAATACGGATAGAAACGCCACGGTAACCATGGCGAGTGATGGCTTGCTGGGACGTTTCTCGGCCGATATGTTTAATGAGCTGATAAGACCCCACCTTGTACAAACTCAAGAACGCCAAGAGGCTACTGCTGCGGGAACAAAGGTGTTGGATGTTCGTTTTCCGGTAGAGATTGGCCAATCGCTGGAGGAGGGCGCTCGCAATATTCCCATCAGTAAATTGCGTAAGCAACTCTCGGAGTTGAACCCTGAAGATGAATATCTTGTGACACCCGCCAATGACTGTCGCAGTCATCTGGCAACTTATTTAATGCGTCAGGCGGGATTTAATGCCTTTGCTTTAAGTGAGGCAGTTTAACGCCTGGGGTCAAACCTTTCAGAGAATAGTCTCGCAGATAAATGTGATTGCTCTCCTGTTTTTTGGGCTGTCCCGCAAAAAGGCGCTGGGTTATGATGACTGATATAACATTTTCAGACCATTCAATTTAGGCGATTTACAACCATGCACCCAAAGAAACTCCTGTCGGTTCTGTTGTCAGTTACAGGGCTGTGTTTGTCGATGGCGTCGCTCGCTAATGAACAAGACTTGTGGCGTGATTTAGGCGGTCGGGGTTTTCAGTCCGAACTGGCAGCTAAATCCTCAAACACCTTCGACGAGACTGTCAATGGAGAGGGTGTTATTGTCAGTGCGGATCGCTATCGTCGCATGACACTCGATGTGAGTGCATTAAACAATCAACTGTCTGCATTGCATCGACGTGAGCAGTCTTCAGTTGTTATCCGTCTTCCTATGCCCGATGGTTCTTTTGGCGTTTATCGCTTTGAACCCTCAACTCTAATGCCCAATGCGCTGGCCAGTAAATATCCCTCGATCCAGACCTTCCTGGCTGTCGATCAAAACAACGCCAGTAACAGCGGTCGCTTCGACCTGGGGCCCCACGGTTTCCACGGCATGTTGATGGTCGAGGGGGAAAGGGTGTTGATTGATCCAGAATTGCGGGGGAATACACAGCAATATCTCATTTATTATGGCAAAGACGCCGTGTCGCTCTCCTCGCGTCTGAGCGATACCTATCATGAAGTAGAGCGGCAAGCCGCTGCGGCCAAGTCCTCAATACCCGCTGCCAAAGTCAGCACCGGCGATCAACTGCGAACCTATAGAATAGCGGTGAGCGCGGTTGCTGAATACACTCAATTTCACGGGGGAACGGTAGAGGACGGGCTGGCGGCAGTTGTTACGGTTATCAATCGGGTTAACGAGATTTTTAGTCGCGATCTCGCCGTGGAGTTTGAACTGGTCGCCAATAATGACGCCATCATTTACACAAATGCCGCGACAGACCCTTTTGAAAATAGTGACGCAGATGTTGAAACCAATGCAGAGGTATTGTCCTCGCAAATTGGTAATGGCAACTTTGATATTGGGCATGTGTTTAACACAGGTGGTGGCGGGCTCGCCTACGATGGCGTGTGTGACAACGGGTTCAAAGCGCGGGGAATGAGCGGTAGCGGCGTTCCCAATGGAACATTGTTTTATGTTGATATTGTGAGTCATGAGATCGGCCATCAGCTGGGTGCGAGCCACTCTTTTAATGGCACCGAAGGCTCCTGTGCGGGCAACCGTGAAGCCTCCACCGCGTGGGAGCCAGGCAGTGGTTCCAGCATCATGTCTTATGCAGGTATTTGTGGTGGGCAGGACCTGCAATTCAGGGCGGACCCTTTTTTCCATTCAGCCTCTATTGAACAGATGCTGGATTATATAACAACAGGTTTTGGCAGTGGCTGCGGTACCTTGTCTGACTTGGCGAATACAGCCCCCTTTGCCAACGCGGGTACTGATTATACGGTGCCTGCGAACAGCCCCCTCTTGTTGACCGGTAGTGGTGAAGATAATGACGGCGACGTTTTAACCTTCAGTTGGGATGAGTTTGACGTGGGTACAGCCTCCACTAACGCCGCGTCAATGGTGGACAATGGCTCACGCCCGCTGTTCCGTTTTTTTGACCCCACAAGCTCCAGTGAGCGGTATCTGCCCCAGCTAAAGGATGTTATCGATG
>CAJWCA010000336.1 GCA_913020395.1 uncultured Cellvibrionales bacterium
CTTGAAAGAGAAGGTAAAGGAGCTGACGGGTGGGAAGGGGGCAGATGTAATTTATGACCCTGTTGGTGGAGAGTTTTCCGAGCAGGCCTATCGCTCAATTGCCTGGTATGGTCGATACCTTGTTATTGGTTTTGCTGCAGGCGCAATCCCGAAAATACCATTGAACCTGCCACTCTTGAAGGCGGGAGACATTATGGGTGTTTTCTGGGGCGGCTGGGCTGCAAGAGACCCCGCGGGCTCTCAACAGAATTTTGTGGAGTTATTGCAGTTGGTAGAAGACGGGGTGTTAAACCCCATTACAACTGAGGTATACGACTTTGAAAATTTTGTTGATGCCTTTGCCTGTTTGACTGAACGCAGGGCACGCGGCAAGGTAATTCTTAAGCTCTAATAGAGTCGGGGTTGATGCCATTAAAAAGGGGGCGTTTACACGCCCCCTTTTTTATTCATTGAGAATTGCGTTATATTGCCGATTCTACGTCGACCGCCTAACCTCATCACTCCAAAACAATGAGCAGGAAGCCGCATATGAGTAGTCGTGACCCTGAGTCGAATTCGCCCGCACTGAATGCCATAGACATTGGTGGGCGTTTACAGATCATCCGGAATATTAATGGTCTCTCCCAGCGGGAGTTGGCGAAGCGCGCAAAAGTGACCAACAGCACCATTTCACTGATTGAGCAGGGCCGGGTGAGCCCTTCTGTGAGCTCCCTGCAAAAAGTGTTGTCGGGTATCCCGATGACGCTAGCGGATTTTTTCGAACCCAACTTGTTGGAAATGTTAAAATTTTTCTATCAGCCCGAAGATATGCCGAATGTGGGCGTTCACGGCTTTGATTCCTTTCTCCTCGGCTGTATGACAACCAAGAGGGACTTTTCGATGACGATTGACCATTATCTGCCGGGTAATGACAGTGGTCTTGTCGATGAGAACCACCTGGGAGAGTTTGGCGGTATCGTTGTTGAGGGTGAACTTGAGGTGACAGTGGGAATCGAGGTCAGTGTTTTAAGTAAGGGAGCGGGTTTTTTCTTTGCCCGCAGCCGCCCGCATCGCTTTAGAAACATTAGCCAGCATAACTGTACCGTTGTTGTCGCACGATCCGGCGACTTGAACCCTCATGGAAACTGAAAAATGACAGATAGAAGAAAGCGTGGTGAAGAGATACGCCGCGAAGTAATGAGTGATCCTTTTGTTGATAGGGCTTTAGACAACAGTAATGATTTTGATGCGCCTCTTCAGGATATGGTCATGGAGCTTGCCTGGGGTAATGTTTGGGATCGCGATGACTTGCCTCGCAAAACGCGGAGTTTAATCACCATTGCCATGTTGGCTGCAATGAAGTGTCCACAGGAGCTAAAGGGTCATGTGCGGGGGGCACTCCGCAATGGCTGCAGTAAAGAAGAGGTTCGGGCGGTGTTGTTACACGCCTTTCCTTATATTGGCGCGCCCGCCACCGTGGATGCGTTTCGGGCAGCTCGAGAGATAGTTGACGCCTGGGATGAGTCTTCGCACGCAGGAGGAGGAACTTGAATATCTTCAGGTGCCTGGCACTGGGGTTTTACTTATTTATAGTCGGTCAGGCACTTCAAGCTGAGCCGCTGCTTTGGAAGGTTGAGCCTGCCGACCGTAATGCGCCGTCTGCAACGGTCTATCTTTTTGGGTCAATTCATTATGGCGAGTCGGGTTTCTATCCTTTGACTGAAACAATACAGCAGGCTTTTGATCAGTCGACTGTGCTGGCTGTGGAGCTCAATGCGCTTGAATTGGATCCCGTTGAGGCGGCGTCGGCGATCAAGCGCCACGGACGCTATCGACCCTCAAAAAATTTGCGATCGGAATTGCCCGCGTCGGATTGGCGAAAACTGACCTTAATCTGTGAAAAGTTAGGGGTTGACCCCAATAGCTTTTCGGGGCTCAAACCTTGGTTGGTTGCGACCCAATTATTGGGCCTTCAGATTGAAGACGAAGGTTTCAGTCAGTCGCTCGGTGTCGACCTGCATATTCTGGGGTTGGCAGATAAACAGAGAATTGTTGAGCTGGAAACGATTGAGCAGCAATTGTCCATTTTAGGAGGGCTGGGGTCTCGAGCACAAACCTTGTTTTTAAGACATGCATTGCAGGGTTATGAAGAGAATGGAGAGCTGCTGAAAACAATGGCGGACTCTTGGCTAAAAGGCGATGAAGAAGTGCTTAACGCCCTGATTCATGGATCCTTTGGTGAGGATGAGGACAGCCAAAGGCTTTATCGCGAAATATTTGTGGAGCGCAACCTCAATATGGCGCAGGCTGCCGAGGGATTTCTGGCCGGGGAAGAGCCTGTTTTTATGGTGGTTGGCCTCGGTCATTTGCTTGGAAAAGACGGCTTGGTTGCCGAATTACAGCGCCGTAATTACCGCGTGACAAAGCTATCGCCCATTGGAAGTTGAAACCCCAGTTTGACTGTGGCACAATCAGCACCCTTCCAGAGAGAGCTGGGTGTTTTTCCTTTAGTTTTTGTTAAGAAAATCAAAGAGTTAACACTTAAATTGGCATCTTATTTGGATGCTTGGCTTAAAGCCGAGCTCGGAAAGCCCCTTTTTTGTAGGCTTCCGGCAGACATGCGGTCGTGGTGGAATTGGTAGACACGCCAGATTTAGGTTCTGGTGCCGTAAGGTGTGAGAGTTCAAGTCTCTCCGACCGCACCATATTCAATAACTGGAAGTGCAATATTGCACTTCCAGACTATCTAAGAAATTCATGAGGAAGAACATGCAGGTTTCAATCGAGACAACCACTGGTTTAGAACGTCGCTTGACAGTTGGCATCCCTGCCGCTCGGGTAGACGATGAGGTTGAAAAACGTTTGAAGCAGGCCACCAAAACGGTGCGCCTAAACGGCTTCCGCAAGGGCAATGTGCCTTTGAAAGTAGTAAAGCAGCGCTATGGCGCTGGTGTTCGTCAGGAAGTACTTGGCGAAGTGTTGAGCCAGTCTTTCCAGCAAGCTGTGCAGCAGGAGAACGTAAAGCCGGCCGGCCAGCCTAATATCGAAACTACCAAGATGGAAGCGGGCAGCGATGTTGAATTTGTTGCCACCTTCGAAGTGTATCCAGAAATCGAGCTGAGTGATTTTAGCTCGATCTCGATTGAGCGTCCTACAGCGGAAGTGCTCGATGCAGACGTAGAAAACATGGTCGAAGTATTGCGCAAGCAACAGGCTGACTGGAAAGACGTTGAGCGTGCAGCCATTGATGGCGACCGCGCGAACATAGATTTCAACGGCACTAAAGACGGTGAAGAGTTTGAAGGCGGTAAGGCTGAAGGTCAGTTCCTGGTGTTGGGCTCCAAGTCAATGATCCCCGGTTTCGAAGACGGTGTTGTTGGCATGAGTGCTGGCGAAGAGAAGACATTGTCCCTCACTTTCCCAGAAGATTATCAGGCGGAAGAGCTGCAGGGTGCTGCGGTTGAGTTTGCTGTTAAAGTGAACAGCGTTTCCGAGCAAGAGTTGCCTGAGCTGAATGATGAGTTTTTCCAGAAGTACGGCGTCGAAGACGGCGATGAGGAGAAGTTCCGCACGGAAGTGAAGGGCAATATGGATCGTGAATTGAAAAACGCGACCAAAAACAAAGTTAAAAACCAGGTAATGGAAGCCTTGGTTGAGGCGCACGAGGTCAGTCTGCCGGCTGCATTGATCGCCGGGGAAACTGAGGCTTTGCGCGGGCAGATGCTGCAGCAGTTTGGCGAAGCCGCCAAGAATATTGATGCTAAAGCCATGTTGCCAGATGAAATGTTTGCCGCTCAGGCTGAGCGCCGGGTTGCCTTGGGTTTGATCGTGGGTGAAGTGGTTAAAAACGCTGAAATCCAGGTTGATGCTGAGCGCGTCCGTGGAATGGTTGACGAATTGGCTTCTACTTACCAGGAGCCTGAAGAGGTTGTTAATTACTACTACAACAACCAGCAGTTGTTGGCAGGTGTTGAGTCGGCTGTTCTGGAAGATCAGGTTGTTGATTATATCCTCGAAAAGGCGAATGTATCTGATGTAGCGTCAAGTTACGATGATGTCATCAAGCAGTTTGAGATTGCGAATATGTTCTTGGCCCATCATTCCAGAGCCGATTAGTCCGTAACGAAGTGGCATCTTATATCTCCAGTATCGGCAGCTTCATTGCGGCGGCTGCAGCGCGCAGTGCAGGTCTGTGCTCACCGTAAGCCAGTGCCATATGGTGCTCGAGCCCTGAGTCCATTACATTGCTCAGCACTTCATCAGCAGGGTTTTCAAACCTGACCACCCCTGATGTACCGGTAAAGGCCATGGGCCGTTTTAGCATTTCACCCGCTGCAAGGATCATTTTGGGTTCATTAAAAGATTGCGAAATCCGTACGAAAGTCACAGCCCCCGGTTTTAAGGGAAATTCATACAGAAGCGGCATTTTGCGGTTGGTATGAATGGTTGCGCTGGCGTCCACTTCGGGGTCACGCATGGAAATGGGCGCTTGACCGCAATGCCATACAACGGCGCTATTATCTTCGGGGTCGATATCTACAAGATCAGTCAGAAAGACAGCTTCGCCGCTTGCCTCTTGTAAGATAAGCTGGGTGAGGGCGCCGTAAACATCGGCTTCACAGGCACAGGGCACACCGGCCTCGCCCATCATCCCCGCAGGGCCGCAGACCGCTCCGCCATATTCGGTAAATGTTTCTGGCCAGCAGCGGATCGCAAAGGCATCATAGTGGCCGTCGGTTCGCAGTTTGTCTAATCCGGCTTTAAGCCGCAGGGATT
>CAJWCA010000337.1 GCA_913020395.1 uncultured Cellvibrionales bacterium
CGGCCTGCAAGGCCGACTCAAACATATACCCCGAGATGCGAGTATCCTTACCAATGAGAATCAATTTTGAACCAGACGCCCGCTCGGCCAGGACACGACCTGCCGCCCAACCCAGCTTTAATACAAAATCCGGTGTAATTGGCGCATCGCCCACACGCCCGCGGATACCATCGGTTCCAAAATAATTACGCCCCATAATATATTCCCCAGTACACATTCATTTTTATTTATCCGAGTACAGCTCGATACATGTTAATCACATCACTCGTTTCTGCAACGTCATGCACCCTGACAATCCGGGCACCCGACTGCACCGACAGCAATGCTAAGGCCAAACTGCCCGCCAATCTTTTATCTACGTCACGCCCCAGCACATTGCCAATCATCGATTTACGGGAAAAACCAACCAACACAGGCATGCCCGTCGAAACAAAAGCCTCCAGATGGCGAAGCAAGTCCAGATTGTGCTCCAGCGTTTTACCGAAACCAAAACCCGGATCCAGAATTATCTGATCGCTGGCGATGCCCGCTTCATTACACGCACTCACGCGACGCAACAAAAATTCCCCAACGTCCTCTACGACACCCTTATATTCCGGCTGCACTTGCATCGTCACGGGTTTCCCCTGCATGTGCATCAGGCAGACAGGCAGACCGGAGTCTGCTGCCGCACTTAGCGCTCCCGGAGATTGCAATGCACGAACGTCATTAATCATACCTGCGCCCGCACCCACGGCTTCTTTAATAAGCGACGCAGAGCTTGTGTCCACAGAAACCACCACATCCAGCTCTCTGTTAATGGCTTCTACTACGGGAATCACGCGGCTCATCTCCTCTTCAAGAGTCACCGGGGCCGCGCCAGGGCGGGTAGACTCGCCCCCAACATCCAAAATGGCAGCGCCATCACGCACCATCGCCTCGGCCTTAAAGAGTACTTTATCCAGGCTTACGTTTTGCCCCTGAAACAGGCTGCCGCCATCAGAAAAGGAGTCGGGCGTGGTATTGAGTATGCCCATGACCAAGGGGTGAGATAAATCGAGAGTACGAGAGCCGCAACTCAAACGCATACATTCTTCCAAACCAGCCGAGAGGCCAAGCAACAAGGGTAGATGGATAAACGCTGTGCGGCGGGCGCCGCACAGCGTAAAGAGTGCTAATCAGTGCTTAATGGTCTTTTGCTGGACCGCCAATGGGACCCGACTCTTTTTCGTCAGGCTTTTTGGTATCGTCCTCTGACTTCAGGTGACCATTAAAATCACCGTCATGCCAATCTCTGGGAGGACGCACTTTTCGGCGTGCCATCAAGTCATCCACCTGCTCGGAATCAATGGTTTCATATTCCATGAGCGCATCTTTCATTGCGTCAAGAATATCGCGGTTTTCTTCGAGAATTTTCTGAGCAACAACATAACACCTGTCGACGATGCCACGCACTTCTTCATCAATCGTTTTCGAGGTTGCGCCGGAATAGTTAGCCTTTCCTGTGCCAGGGTATGCGCCCTCATCTTCACCATAGTGCAACGGGCCCAACTTCTCAGACAAGCCCCACTTGGTTACCATGCTTCGCGCCAACTCTGTTGCACGCTCGATATCATTTTGAGCGCCAGTGGTAACACCATCAAAGCCGAGTGTTAACTCTTCAGCGATTCGTCCGCCAAACAAGGTACACAACTGCGATTCAATACCGCGTTTGCTCAAACTGTATTTATCATCTTCAGGCAAAAACTGAGTAACACCCAGCGCCCGTCCACGAGGAATAATAGTGACCTTGTGCACAGGGTCGTGCTCCGGCACCAGGCGCCCAACAATGGCATGCCCCGCTTCGTGGAATGCAGTGTTTTCTTTTTCCTTCTCGCTCATCACCATGGACTTTCGTTCGGCACCCATCATGATCTTATCGCGTGCCTTCTCAAAATCTTCCATCGTAACCGTGCGCTTATTGGCACGCGCGGCAAATAGCGCCGCCTCATTCACAATATTGGCTAGATCCGCGCCTGAAAACCCGGGGGTTCCGCGCGCAATCACTGATGCGCTCACACTCTCGTCGAGTGGCACTTTGCGCATATGAACCTTCAGAATCTGCTCGCGACCGCGAATGTCTGGCAAACCCACAAATACCTGCCGATCAAAACGGCCAGGACGTGTCAGGGCCTTATCCAGAACGTCGGGACGGTTTGTCGCGGCAATAACAATCACACCTTCATTGCCCTCAAAACCATCCATCTCCACCAAGAGCTGGTTCAGCGTTTGTTCGCGCTCGTCGTGACCACCGCCGTGACCGCCGCCACGATGGCGACCGACCGCATCAATTTCATCAATAAAGATGATGCAGGGAGCCTGCTTTTTGGCCTGCTCAAACATATCGCGTACACGCGAAGCACCCACACCCACAAACATCTCAACGAAGTCGGAACCGGAAATAGAAAAGAAGGGTACTTTGGCTTCACCGGCAATCGCTTTCGCCAATAGTGTTTTACCGGTACCCGGCTGCCCGGCCATCAATACGCCCCGGGGAATCTGTCCACCCAAGCGCTGGAATTTTGAGGGGTCGCGCAAATACTCAACCAACTCCTGAACTTCTTCTTTGGCCTCATCAACCCCCGCCACATCGGCAAAGGTGGTTTTAATCTGATCTTCGCCCAGCAGGCGCGCCTTGCTTTTGCCAAAACTCATGGGGCCGCCACGACCACCACCACCGCCCTGCATCTGGCGCATAAAAAACATAAAAACAGCAACAATTAACAGTATCGGGAAGCTGGCAACCAGCAGCTGCTGCCAGATACTGGGTGTCTCAGGCCTGCGACCCTTCACATCGACACCGTGATTGAGCATGTCACCCATCAATTGATCATCCATCAACTGGGGACGAACAGCCTCAAAGGGGGAGCCATCATGACGCACACCCGCGATTATCAGTCCGTCAATGGTGACTTCCTTGATTCGGTCGCTCTGCACTTCATTGATAAATTCGGAATAAGTCAGCTTTTCTTCAGTCGTTTGCGGACTGAAGTTCTGAAAAACAGTAAAAAGTACTGAAGCTATGATGAGCCAGAGTACGAGGTTTTTAGCCATATCGTTCAAGAAAATACCCTCAAATTACGTCGTTTGGGCTGAGGAACAGCAGGATCGGGCCGCTCTCAGTCGATAGTATAGCGTCTATCGTCAGGGCCCTGAGGCCAGCATGACGACTTTTTAGCCCTTAGTCCAGCGGAGCAGCCCATCAATACCGGGCAACTAGCTACCTTTAAAGCCTTTAGCGACCAAGTACACCTCTCTAGAGCGCGCACGGGAAGCATCCGGCTTGCGGGTCAGCACCTTCTGGAATAAGCGCCGGGCATCTTTCATCAAGGGTTCAAACCCCTCACCCTGAAACACCTTGGCGACAAACACGCCGCCGGGCTTTAATACCTGCTGAGCCATATCCAGAGCCAGCTCTATCAGGTACATCGAGCGCGGCTGATCTATGTCGGCCATACCACTCATATTGGGGGCCATATCTGAAATTACAAGATCTGCCTTGTTATCTCCCATCACAGACAGCAATTCTTCAAACACGGAATCTTCGGTAAAATCACCCTGAACAAACTCAACACCGGCGATAGAGTCCATGGGCAGGATATCGCTGGCCACCACACTGCCCTTGTCGCCCACCAGTTCCGCTGCCACCTGGGACCAGCCTCCGGGGGCCGAACCCAGGTCGACAACCAGCATTCCAGGGCGAATAAGGCGGTCTTTTTTGTTCAATTCAACCAGCTTATAACTCGCTCTCGAGCGATATCCATCAATTTGGGATTGCTTCACATAGGGGTCGTCAAAGTGCTCTTTGAGCCACTGACCACTACTTTTTGATCTCGCCATAACGCTCCGCCTATAAACTCCTGCTATAACTAACCCATTAGACTATAAAGTGCGCTACAATTGCGCGCCCAAATAATGGCCCATTTAAACCAGCTCCTTAAACTATAGGTAATGATATGCCCCTAAGCACCGCCCTGAAAAAACAATACCGCTCCCTGGGGCACAAACTAAACCCCATTGTAACGGTTGCGGGCAACGGTTTAAGTGAGGGGGTTCAAGACGAACTCAATCGCGCACTCGAAGATCATGAGCTCATCAAGATCAAACTGGCCGTACTGGATCGAGACCTGCGTAAACAACTCGTTCAGGAAGTGTGCACCAGCTGTCGCTGCGAATTGGTTCAGGAAATCGGAAAAGTGGCCCTGCTCTTTAGAGAAGCTAAAAAACCAAACCTTCGCTTAACTAATTTGCCCCGCTGAAGCTCTTAGACTGAGGCAAGCCTTGCTTGCCTCTCTGCGAGTGCTTTCGAGCACCACGTTTGGCGCTGCGCAAAACGTGGCATCTGCACAAGCGGTGACTCAGATATAACGAACGTCTTCAATCTCGTATTCAACCTCGCCACCCGGCGTGCGCACCAGCACATCATCGCCAGTTGACTTGCCAATCAGCGCCCGAGCGATAGGGGAATTTACAGAGATCTTTTGACTCTTCACATCGGCCTCATCGTCTCCCACTATTTTGTAGGTCACGCTTTCTTCTGTCTCAATATTAACAATGACAACCGTGGTGCCAAAGATCACTTTTTCACCCACAGGCAATGTTTTAATATCAATGATCTGAGCGTTGGACAGCTTTCCTTCGATATCCTGAATTCGACCTTCACATAACCCCTGCTGCTCGCGCGCAGCATGATATTCTGCATTTTCTTCGAGATCGCCGTGCTCACGC
>CAJWCA010000338.1 GCA_913020395.1 uncultured Cellvibrionales bacterium
GCACACTGCAAATCAACTGGCAGTGCAAGGGACATTCGGTCTTGATGACAGGGCCCGCCACAACGGTTTTCCACGGACAGGTCAAGGTGTGATTGAGCGGTAAACAGCCGCCAATCGTAGGTTTAAAATAAAAATACAGCACAGACATAAAAAGAGTAACTATGAGCGAGCAAGACCCGCTAGATATCAGTGAACTCACTGACGAACAGGTAGCCAATTACCTGCGAAATAATCCGTCCTTTTTTGTTGATCACCCAAGCCTGTTAGCAGACATCAGCCTGCCCCATGAAAGCGGCAACGCCATTTCTCTGGTAGAGCGCCAGGTATCCGTGTTGCGGGAACGAAACATGGATATGCGCCACAGACTCAGCAAGCTGCTGGACAACGCCCGTGTGAACGACAAGCTGTATGAAAAAACCAAGCGCCTAACCCTGGCAATGATTGAGGGGCAGGACCTTGGCGACATTGTGGACGCCCTTCGATACAGCTTCGACAATGAATTCAAAATTCCCTATACCACACTGCTTTTGTATGGCGATGCGGGAGAAATTCCGGCCAGTGAAGCACGTGTTGTGCAACTGAACGAAGCCCGAGAACACATTGGCAACCTGATCAAATCAAACAAAGCCAGCTCCGGTGTGATCAGGCCCGAAGAGCAGCAATTTTTGTTTGGCGATAACAGTGACAAAATCGGTTCTGTGGCCACGGCGCCCTTGATTCACGGCAATGCCTTTGGCCTGCTGGCCATTGGCCATGAAGATCCACAATATTACCGCTCAAGCATGGGCACCTTGTTTTTAAGTTATATTGCCGAGGCGCTCAACCGCTTGTTACCGCAATATTTACCCCGTTAAAACCAACAGGACTGCGTGCAGTGAGCGATACCTCAAACGAGTCAGCCCACGACACATTACCCTTTGGGGAGGAGCTAGCGCTCTTCTCCCGCTACCTCAGCAGTGAACGGCAACTGTCACCACGCACCCTCGACGGCTACCTGAGAGACCTCGGAAAGTTTCAGCGCTATTGCCTTGCACAAAATATCGACACCCTGGAAAACCTGCTTCCTCACCATATACGGCTGTGCATGAGCAGCCTTCATCGCCAGGGTCTGGGCGGAAAAAGCCTTCAGCGCTGGCTCTCGTCCCTGAGAGCGTGGTTTGAATTTTGCCTGGCTCAGTCGCTCATCAAGAGCAATCCCGCCAAAGGTATTCAGGCACCCAAGTCAGCCAAGAAATTGCCTAAAACGTTGGATGTTGATGAAGTGGGTCAATTTCTCGATGTTAAAGGTGAAACACCGCTGTCGGTGAGAGATGCGGCAATGCTCGAACTGATGTATAGCGCAGGTTTACGGCTGGCCGAGCTTTCGGGTCTGGACCTTCAGGACATTGACCTGAAAGAGGGTTTGGTGACCGCGACGGGCAAGGGAAATAAAACACGCACACTGCCCTTAGGCGCGATGGCCATCAAGGCGATTCAACGATGGTTATCAGAGCGGGCGGAGCTTAAAGGTAGTCAAGAGAACGCCCTCTTTCTCAGCGCCCGGGGCACTCGACTCAGCCGGCGATCCATTCAGGAGCGCTTTCGACAGCTGAGCTTGAGCCAGGGTATGAACAGTTCAGTGAACCCCCACATGTTGCGACACTCGTTTGCCAGCCACATGCTGGAGTCCAGTGGAGACTTGCGCGCGGTGCAGGAATTACTGGGCCACAGCAATATCTCAACCACGCAAATATACACTCACCTGGACTTTCAGCACCTCGCCAAAGTCTACGACAGCGCCCACCCGCGGGCCCTAAAGAAAGACCCGACTAAATAGGCCTGGAACCATAACGACTACCCGGCTTTTTCGGGGGGTCCGCCGTTACGTGGGGTTTAATCTGGTCGATTTCTCCGCCTTTTTTCAAAAATGCGGCCACTTGATCATCCAGCTCTGAGCGCAAACGCTGGCGCGATGTCAGGCTGTGATCATCCGCAGCATCCCCTTTACCACCTGAGTATTCCTTATCCAATACCGGGCTTTCAGAGGGGGCCTCAGCGTCTGAACCTTCTTTTTTGAAGGGTTTTTTGCTAGCCATAAGATTACCTGAAAGTGTTTGTTCAGCTCTAAATTGTTCAACTCTAAATCGCGGCCCAAAAGTGGGCTACATAACAAGCCAGTGAAGTAATTTATAGCTCAGTACGCCCGTATTGCCGACCCGTTTATTAGGCCGATTTGTTCTTAGGCAAGACTGTTCATAGTCAGCAGTTATTAAGCGCCTGAAAAACCGCTAACGAGGGAGGTGAAAAAGACATCAAACGAGGGGGAAAAGCGCGAAACCAGTGGCTCCGCGCGGGGTATTTTATACGGCGTCGCTACCAGTCTCACCCGTGCGAATGCGAATGATTTCATCCAGCGGCGTGATGAATATTTTCCCGTCACCGATTTTTCCGGTCTGGGCTGCACGGGTGATTGCTTCTACAGCCTGCTCTACCATGCTGTCATCAACGGCCAGTTCAAGTTTTACCTTGGGTAAAAAATCAACAACATACTCTGCACCACGATATAACTCAGTGTGGCCTTTTTGCCGACCAAAACCTTTCACTTCAGTCACGGTCATGCCCTGCACGCCCACTTCAGAAAGGCTGTTGCGGACGTCGTCCAACTTGAAAGGTTTGATGATTGCAGTAACTAATTTCATTGTGGATGGATCCTCTGGGAGTGCTTGTTTTGCACAACCATACACTTTTCACCCGGGGAAATCATCCCACCTAACGACATTTAACGCCCTGCCCTGTTTGCGTGAGCATAAAAAAACCCCGGTTGAATAATCAACCGGGGTTTTCAAACAATCCATTCAAAAAGAATTATTTGTTGGTGAACTCTGGGTAAGCTTCCATACCACACTCGGCCAGATCCACACCGTCATACTCTTCCTCTTCGCTGACACGAATGCCGGCAACCGCTTTGATGATGCTCCAAACAACCAGGCTTGAGATAAATACCCAACCAAAGATGGTGAGCGCACCAATCAACTGACCTGAGAAACTAGCACCGCCGTCTGCCGTTAATGGGTTGGTCACTGGCACCAACATCAGGCCCAGGAATCCAACCACACCGTGCACAGAGATCGCACCAACGGGGTCATCAATTTTGAGTTTGTCCAGTGTCAAGATAGCAAACACAACCAGAACACCACCCAGAGCGCCAAACAGTGTTGCTTCCAGCGCTGTTGGCGTAGAAGGTTCTGCAGTGATGGCAACCAGGCCTGCCAATGCACCGTTAAGGGCCATAGTCAGATCCGCTTTACCAAACAAGATACGGGCAAGCAGCAAGGCACCAATCAAACCACCAGCGGCGGCAGCGTTAGTGTTCATGAAAACAATCGCAACCGCGTTAGCACTGTCGACCGTGGCGGTCGCAAGCACAGAGCCACCGTTAAAACCGAACCAACCCAACCACAGGATGAATGCACCCAGTGTTGCCATTGGCAGGTTTGCACCTGGAATCGCGTTAACAGAACCGTCGGCGTTATATTTACCTTTACGTGCACCTAGCAGTAATACACCTGCCAGTGCAGCGGCGGCACCTGCCATGTGAACAATACCGGAGCCGGCAAAGTCAGAGAAACCAAGGTCACCCAAGTTGTAGAGACCAAATACATCGTTACCGCCCCAGGTCCAAGAACCTTCGAGTGGGTAAATGACGCCAGTCATAACCACGGTAAAGGCCAGGAAAGACCATAACTTCATACGTTCGGCAACCGCACCCGACACAATCGACATGGCCGTGGCTACAAACACAACCTGAAAGAAAAAGTCTGCAGAGGGTGCGTAAGTGGCAGGTTCTTCGGCGCCGGTCACACCGTCACCCACAATGCCCTGCAGGAAGAAGTCTGCGCTTCCGTACATGATGGTGTAACCACAAATCATGTACATGGTGCAGGCAATCGCGTAAAGCGCGACGTTTTTAGTTAGAATTTCAGTAGTATTTTTGGAGCGAACCAGGCCCGCCTCCAACATGGCAAAACCTGCCGCCATCCACATTACCAGTGCACCACACACTAAAAAATAAAAGGTGTCGAGTGCATACGACAGTTCAAAAATTTGATTTTCCATTACCGTTCTCCGATGGAATTTGGATTCTGTTTATTTCTCAGACGCCTTACAGAGCGTCTTCACCCGTCTCAGCGGTGCGAATACGAATAACTTGTTCAAGTGAGGATACAAAGATTTTACCGTCACCTATTTTGCCACTGTGTGCCGCCTTGCTGATGGCTTCCAAAGTGGAGTCAACCTGGTCTGCCGCTACAGCAATTTCCAGTTTGGTTTTTGGAAGAAAATCAACAACGTATTCTGCGCCGCGATAAAGTTCGGTGTGACCTTTTTGACGACCAAACCCCTTAACTTCCGTAACTGTAATACCTTGCACTCCAATTTCAGACAGTGCTTCACGCACCGCATCGAGCTTGAAAGGTTTGATAATTGCCGTGACGAGTTTCATGACATTGCTCCGTTAATATGTTCAACCCAATGGGATAACTGTTTTCTTTTGTTGATAGCGCTCTTGTGAAAAAACCTTCAACAAAAGCGGTTGCATAATTGCAACCGCATTTCAGTGCTTACAAATCGAAAGATTTGCTCAAGCTGAAGATGATGGTTTCAGTGCCTTCACCGGTTTCCAGATCGAGGTCTTCGTCGTTCACAACAATTGAAATACCGGCGTCAAAACCGCCGATTTCAGTGCCGTAACCCAGCTCAACATAGCTG
>CAJWCA010000339.1 GCA_913020395.1 uncultured Cellvibrionales bacterium
TGCCAATCAATAATCACATAAAGCCCTTCAGCGACGGCGGCATCGACCACTCGCTCTACTTTTGCTTGGTTGTCCTCAGGATGAGTCAGGTAACTGCCTTCACCCTGCGCCGACATGGCCGCTCGGATGATTGAGGCCTTCCAGTTTTGTTTGACTTGTCTAACCGTTCTTGCGGTGTAAAACGATTCCCCCTCCATTTTATTGGTGCTCCAAAACAAACTGGGGCCCGCAAGAGAAACCGGCTGTAAATGCTGATCAAGCACCCGCCCCTCAACAATCGACAACTGGCCGTGTTTGTCTACCGGCGACTGTGCGGCTTGTCCGACCAAACTAGTTAGAAAGAAAGACGCAGACACTAGACTTAATAAACACGCTTGAAAATAATATTTCACTAGATGCTCCAAAACAGATCCTACAACGAATACGAGCCCATAAAGGGCTCGTAGGAAATCACTTAGAAAAACGGTCGGAACTAGGGCAAACAAGCTCGGTCTTCATTGTTGTCTGCTTCCAGTCGCACCTGACTGAAAGACAGCTCGAGCTCACCATCCGTTTCCAAAAAGAAAGGAATGCGCGTATTTGCCATGTTCACACCTTTTTGATCAAAACACGCCAGTGACAAACGCAGTGATTGCCACTCACCTACCTTGGCTGCTTCAAGCACAGCGTTGAGTGACAAACGCGCCATACAATCGTCTTGGGCAATATCACAACCCCAACCGATCGCGACAGTTTTAGTGGGTGCTTTCGTGACTTTGTAATCAACAACCAGTTCCATCGCCGCCATCGTTTCCCTCTGATAGCCATAACCGATGTCTTTATTGCCTAAAAATACCTGCGCTAAACCTTCACCGTTCCAGCTTAGCTGCCAAGCATCTTCTTGCGCGTTGTGGTCGCCACGTTTCATCGCCAATGCCGCAGTCTCATAAGAAACCTTACTGTCAATCAACTGCCACTCGCCGTCACCGGAACCGTAGTACATCTGCCAAGGCGCTTGAACCTTGCCTTTTTGATAGAACAACTTCGGGTCGAATTGATCAAAATTTTCCAAACCACTGTCTTCGCTCAAGGTAGGGAGATCATGGCTGCTTGCGTAGCTAAAACCACTGCCGTAGGCAAACTGCGGATCGTAGTCGTCATCACCCAAGTTCACCGCGGCTTGAATCGCACTGCGCGGCCAAGAATAGGACAGGCGTCCTTTGAAGTCGTGATGCACACGACCGTCCGCTCGACTGAACAATACATCAGCCACACCACCGCCTTCCGTGCCCGGCAACCACGCCGCCACAAAAGCATCTGAGGCGTTAATTTCTGCATTGACCCACATGGGACGACCCGAGATGAACACACTGACCACGGGGATGCCCGCTTCCTGCAAGCGGCGCAACATCAAAATCTCTTTTGATCCGGCAGGGTCGTAGCCAACATGTTCTCGATCACCCACAAATTCCGCGTAAGGGTCCTCACCAAATACCACAATCGCAACATCGGGCTTTTCGGAATACGTTCCGTCTACACTCAACTCGGCCTGACCACCCGCTGCGTTTGCAGCCGTTTGAATGCCTTGATAAATGGATTCGCCATTGGGGAACAGCTTGTTATCCAAACCGCCTCCCTGCCAGGTTAAGGTCCAGCCTCCCGAGATTTTTGCAATGCTGTCGGCGCCATCGCCAGCAACCAGAATTTTGCTCTTCGGTGCGAGAGGCAAAAGCCCATTATTTTTTAGCAGTACCAGCGATTCACGCACAGCTTGACGCGCTATGGCTTTGTGTTCTGGCGCACCGAGAATACTGTTATCACCCACCATCGCCCGCTCAGAAGGTTTTGGTTTGTCCAGTAAACCCGCCGCAATTTTCACCCGCAGGATTCGACGCACGGCATCATCCAAGCGTTCGGCGGAGATAACACCCTCATTCACTTGATCCAGTGTGGAATGGTATAGAGCTTTCCATGAGTCCGGTGCCATAAACATATCCAATCCACTGTTAATGGTGTCTGGACAATTTGTATTGGTGCAGCCCTCAATCAAGCCGTGACCGTTCCAGTCACCCACAACAAAACCTTCATAGTTCCAACGGCCTTTGAGGATATCGTTCAACAACCCTTTGTGGCCGTGCATACGCATGCCTTGCCAACTGGAGAACGAGGCCATGACAGAGGACACGCCCGCTTCAATCGCCGCAGGGTAACCGGCCGCCTGAATATCCCGCAGGTCTTCCTCACTCATACTGTTGTTGCCGGTATCTTTACCGTGGTCAGTACCACCGTCACCGACAAAATGTTTGGCGGTTGAAATAACCCTGCCCGCGCCGAGGTAGTTGTCGGTGCCGGGCTCGCCCTGAAGCCCTTTGACCACTTCTGGTGCATAACTGACAACAATATCAGGCGCCTCAGAATAGCCTTCATAGGTGCGTCCCCAGCGATCATTGCGCACCACCGCTAAGGTGGGGGCGAACGTCCAGTCGTGGCCAGTAACCACCAATTCTTTTGCCGTCACCTCAGCAATTTTTCGGATCAAACCGGGATTGTTGGCGGCGCCAAGTCCGATGTTATGAGGGAAAACCGTGCCGCCGATGACATTGTTATGGCCGTGCACCGCATCAATACCAAACACCGGGGGAATCAACACACCGCCATCTTCTCTGGGAGACATTGCGGCCTCCCAATAGAGATCGCGAGAC
The DNA here is from genome assembly GCA_913020395.1 of uncultured Cellvibrionales bacterium. Lineage (GTDB taxonomy): Bacteria > Pseudomonadota > Gammaproteobacteria > Pseudomonadales > Cellvibrionaceae > CAJWCA01. The sequence continues at coordinate 2,682 of CAJWCA010000339.1, forward strand.
TCTACCCACTGCTCAACGGTGGCGTATTCATGGGCGCCCGGCGCTGAATTTCCCCCTTCTAAAATTGAACCCAAGCGATATGTTTGCATCTCCTGTGGCGTGATCGATCCGAGGTCTGCTTGCACAATTTGTCCAACTTTATCCGCTGCGGTCATTGCCAAGAGCAAACCGTCGATTCGGAGTTCAACCACTGAATCCAACTTCAGACCGGCGTCAACCACCGGCCATAGTTCAGGGTGAATCGTGGGATCTGCCGCTGCGCTCTTTGTTTTTTCTTCTGCATGGCTGGCCTTCATGTCCCCACAGCCGCTCAATACACCGAGTGCGACGCCTGTAGCGGCTAAACACAACACACGTCGAACGCTCAGATTTGAATGCATATCACTACCCCAATTGCTTTCATTAATAATTTTTCTGTCTTTAAGTACCCGGATGTATCGCCACCCGGCACGGAAAATCGATGGTAGAGATCATAACATTCCGCCACAGCAGAACGGTGGGTGGACACTGACCGTTCAACGTGAATATTGCACAGCTCACCCAGTTTGTGCCCTCGAGCTTCGATCTTTGTAGGTCTTCACTCTAAACTGTCGATATACAAGCTCGATGCCTGTACACACTCAGAGATTCGGGTAAGCTCTAGGTCTGAGCGTTCGCCATTGCCACCTAGGACCACTGCGTTGCCGTATGAAAGAGATTAACGAAAAGTTTAGCCTGCGCAGTATGCGTTTCTGGATGATGCAGGGCATTCTCTGGACTTGGTATTTTTTGGTCCTGCTGTTCATGATTGTCATTCCCCGTGACCTGCCTTTTATACCCGACCTCACCCACCTTTTGTGTGAAGCCGCACTCGGCATGCTGCTTGCGATCACCATCTGGCTGGCCTTTACCCGCATTCGAGAAGGATCCATTGTTACCCAAGTGATGCTCGGCGCGATGACAGTCAGCATTGCCGCCGGTGTTTGGACTGAATTCAAATGGGTCACCTTTATCTACTTCCATCACGGCATCTGGGAATTGCCTAGCCCTCAATCCTTTGGTGAATGGTACATCGCCTCCTTCGCGGTGATGACTTCCGTCATGGTGCTTTACTACACCTCGTATTATTACCTAATGATGGTCACCGAACGTGAAATGCGATTGATGGCACTGGCCACTAGTAAAGAAGCCGAAATTAAAATGCTGCGCTATCAACTGAATCCGCATTTTATGATCAATACCATGAATGCCATTTCCACTTTGATCCTCAAACAAGACAATAAAACGGCCATGGGCATGGTCGACAAACTCAGTGATTTTCTCTCTTACTCCCTCGACAGTTCTCCAGAAGATAAGGTGGAGCTACACAGTGAAATAGCACACCTAGAACAATTTGTGGGCATCGAAAAAACCCGTTTCTCGGACCGTTTGAGTTATCAGTCCGTCATCGACGAGGAAGTCAGTCGCGCCGTGATTCCCAGCATGCTCTTGCAACCACTGGTTGAAAATGCCATTAAATACGCCATTAACCCTCGAGAAGACGGCGGCACGATTTTCGTGCAAGCCTACAAGGATGCTGGAAAATTACACATCATCGTCAGCGACGATGGCCCTGGTTTACAGAGTGATGATGACACTGTGCCCCACGGTCGCGGTGTTGGCCTGCGCAATACCCAAGACAGACTCAAAGCCATCTACGGCGATCACTACTCACTGAAACTGCGGGACAATGTGCCAAGGGGTTTCATCGTCTCGATCATCATTCCCTGCGAGATTTTAGGGCAGAAGACCTCATGACCCAATACACCGCACTCATCGTTGACGACGAACCTTTGGCTCGGGAGGGCCTCGCACTGCGCCTGCAAGACTTCAAACACATTGAAGTGCTTGGTCAATGTCGCAATGCGCGTGAAGCCCAAACGTTTATCGAAGAAAAAACACCAGACATCGTTTTCCTCGATGTGCAAATGCCGGGGAAAACAGGCATGGAAATGATCGCAGAAATCGAGTCCGAACACGCGCCTGCCTTTATTTTTGTCACCGCTTATCGACAATATGCCGTGGA
>CAJWCA010000340.1 GCA_913020395.1 uncultured Cellvibrionales bacterium
AAGTTTCTTTAATTTTGTCCCATAATTTAGCCAGATAGTCGTAATCTCTGTTTATTTCTTCTGGTTTCTTACTAACGCCAGCAGTTCTGATAATGACAGATCTGTCGGATGGAACATTCATTTCTTGTAGAATTGATCTAAGTAATTTTCTGTCTCTAAAATTTTCAACTTTTTTGGAAACTCCACCTTTATTAGGAGTGTTAGCCATTAAGACTGAATATTTACCGGCGATAGAAACGTAAGTGGTCATTGACGCACCTTTATTTCCTGCTTCAAGCGTTAATGTATCGCCTTCGGTATAAATTCCCATATGGCCGTGCGCAAAGCCGTCCTCACCCGATAGTTCGCCCTTCATTACATAAACAAGTGCCGGGAAGTCTGAATTAAACTGCAAACAAACCGTTTCATTTGCGTTTAGGCTAACATCCATCATCACCGGTTGCGTCGATAGTTCAGGCAAGGCGCCTTTTAAGGTTTGAATGCGATCTACCTTTACTACGCCTGCTATCACAGCTACTTTGCCACCTAAACTTAATTCTTTGGAAGGAATCTCACTCGCGCGAATATCTCTATAAGCAGCAGGTTTCATTTTTTCCGCTGCGGGTAGATTTAGCCAAATCTGAAAACCGTGCAACAAACCATTTTCCTGTTCGGGCATTTCTGAGTGCAGCACGCCTGCGCCAGCCGTCATCCACTGTAGGTCACCTGGCCCAATCACACCTTCGTTACCCATATGGTCGCGGTGTCTCATCCGTCCGGCCTTCATATAGGTTATCGTTTCAAAACCACGGTGCGGGTGCTCGGGGAATCCGCCGATATAATCTGCGGCATCGTCTGAATTGATCTCATCGATCATCAAAAACGGGTTAAGAATCTGATTTAAATGGGCGCCGGCTAGCCGTTTTATTTTTACGCCATCACCATCGCGGCTTGCTTGGGCGTTTACACGTTGTTGCAAGGTTCTCATCGTTACCTCCCGGTATAATATTGGCGGCCTGCTCAGGCCGCCTGTGTTGATTGTTGTGTACTGATTACTCGGTTGTGAGCCAGTGTAAAATCCTGAACCGGCCCAAGGGGCACTACGCCACTGGGGTTGATCGTTCTGTGACTGGCGTAATAATGGGTTTTGATGTGCGCAAAATCGACCGTTTCCGCGACCCCAGATACTTGATAAAGCTCTCGCACATAGCCGCTGATGGCTGGATACTCAGACAGTTGTTGGCGGTTAGTTTTAAAGTGCCCGTGATAGACCGCATCAAAGCGGATCAGTGTCGTAAATAATCGCCAGTCGGCCTCGGTGAGGGTATCACCCGCCAGGTAGCGATTTTGCGACAAAATGCCTTCAACCCAATCCAGTGAGTCAAACAGTTGATGGAAGGCTTCCTCATAGGCTCCTTGGGATGTGGCAAAACCTGCCCGGTACACGCCATTATTAATACTGTCGTAAATCCGGTCGTTCAGCGCATGGATAGTTTCATGCAGAGGTTCCGGGTAATAATCGTCTTGATTGCCGGTTAAATGGTTAAACGCACTATTGAACATACGGATAATTTCCGACGACTCATTACTGACGATGGTATTGGTGTGTTTGTCCCACAGCACTGGCACAGTTACACGGCCCTCGTAGCTTGAGTCAGCTTTCAAATACAGTTCGTAAAGATAGTTCAGGCCAGAAAGAGAATCCGTCATCTCCCATCCGTTTTCTAACATGGTTGCGTCAACAACGGTCACGTCGATGTAATCTTCCAGTTGCTTGAGCTTTCTGAAAATCAGGGTTCTGTGGGCCCAGGGGCAAGCTAAAGAAACATAGAGGTGATAACGTCCTTTTTCTGCTTTAAAACCCGCTTCTCCACTCGCACCGGCTTCGCCTGTTGCCGTAACCCAGTGACGAAATCGACTGTCTTGGCGGCGGAATGATCCGCCGGTGTTTTTGGTGTCGTACCACTGGTCTACCCATTGGCCGTTCTGTAATAAACCCATTTTGAGCTCCTGTTAAATGCTGTGGTTTTGTGAAGTGCTTACTTTGACAATTTGGCTTGTAGAATTTGGTCTGCACTCAAATTGCCCGCACCGCGGAACATCAAACCAATGCTCATGACCAATAACACCAGTCCATATTCATAGCCGTTATTGGACATGAAAAGCCCGTTGGCAAAGTGAACGGTGACAATCGCCACCAACATAGTTATGGCAAGCATCAGGGCGGCAGGGCGAACAGCGAGACCGATAATCAGCAGCAGGCCACCAAAAAACTCTGCGCCTCCAGCCAGCGAGGCCATTAAATAGCCAGGTTCCAAGCCGATTGACGCCATCCAGCCAGCAGTGCCTTCAAGCCCGTAACCCCCAAACCAGCCGAACAGTTTCTGGGCGCCGTGAGCGGCAAAAATAGCGCCTGCGGCAATGCGTACAGGCACAGTGTCCCAGCCTGGAGTGGTGCGACTTAATGTATTGATTAATGATTTCATGGTTATTTCCTCGGTGGTTGATAGTCTGTTTTAAATTCTGAGGCTATTGTATCGATCGGAAAAATAGTAATAAGGGCCAAAATCTGTTTAGAATGTTCTAATATTTAGAACAATGGAGAGCGGCAATGACAGCAAGAAACCCTATAACATTAGAGGTATTGGAGGTTCTGGACGCGATAGAACGCCGGGGAAGCTTTGCAAAAGCTGCGGAAGAGCTGAATAAAGCCACTTCAGCGCTTTCCTACGCGGTACAAAAGCTAGAGGAATTAATGGGCATTGTGGTTTTTCAGCGACAGGGCCGGCGCTCAGTGCTGACGCCAGCAGGGCAGCTCATTCTTGAAGAGGGGAGAAGAATCCTGCAGACCACGGCCCGTTTGGCAGACAAAGCTAAGGAGGTCTCAACGGGCTGGGAGCCTAGAATTCGAATAGCGGTTGAATCGCTTCACCCCTATCCAGCATTTTTCCAAGTATTGGCCGAGTTCTTAGAGCGCCATCCAAGCATTGAGATTGATATTAGTGAAAGTGTGCTCAACGGAGGCTGGGAGCAACTGGAACAGGACGGAGTGGACCTGCTCGTGGGATCGCCCGGTCCGGTGCCACTGCAAAAAGGTTTTAGAGCAGTGCCTCTTGTCAATGCAGATCTTGTGGCGGTGATTGCCTCCCACCACCCGTTGGCCCGGTTGGCGGGGCAACGCGAGGCACTGACATCGGCGCTGCCAGGACTTCGGCGAGTGGTAACACATGATACCTCGCAGCAGGAGGTTGCTCGTAGTGAAGGTCTAAGCCGTGAAGGTCAGCGTTTATATGTGCAGAACATTGATCAGAAGGTAGAGGCGATTTTGGCCGGCGTAGGTATTGGTCATCTGCCGCGTCATCGCATTGGGCACCTATTGAGCGATGGCCGGCTTGTCTCGTTAAACTTGGATACGATTGATCACCACGGAAATTTCCTGGCTTGGAAAATTAGTAACAAAGGCAAGGGGCTTCAAGCGCTGACCCGCCTTTTAACAAAAGCGTGTTCATAACTTAGCGCCCGATTTGTCCTTTTGGTATCATATCGGCCCGCCTGACAGAGCGCGACTTAGTTTTGTTGGGTATGAATCAAATGAAGATATTGGAAAGGCTTCTGACCTGGGTTTTAAAGGTATTGGGCCTTCGAGTGTGTGGATGAAGGTCAGTTTCATTAAAGTGTCACAAATTAAGAGTAGGCTTGTGAGCGCAGGTCTTGAAGTTAAAAAACGCAGGAAGTCATCATGGCAATAAAAGTGGGTATTAATGGTTTTGGCAGAATGGGGCGACTGGCCTTACGTGCCGCGTGGGACTGCAATGAGTTAGAGATAATTCACATCAATGACCCCGCAGGAGACGCAATCACTCTCGCCCACTTGCTTAATTTCGATTCTGTACATGGCCGCTGGGCCCACGAAGCCGTTGCTTATAAGAATAGTTTTACAGTCGGAGAGCGTAAAATCAGCACCAGCCAAAACAGCATGATTTCCGATACTGATTGGAGTGGCTGCGATATAGTAATTGAAGCTTCGGGCAAGATGAATCAGCTTGCTAAGCTCAATGCGTATCTCGACCAAGGGGTTAAGCGCGTTGTAGTCACCGCTCCGGTAAAAGAAGAGGGTGCACTGAACATTGTCATGGGTGTGAATGACGCCGATTACGACCCTGCCTTGCATAAAATTGTGACGGCGGCCTCTTGTACAACGAACTGCCTTGCGCCGGTCATCAAGGTAATCCATGAAAACCTTGGAATAAAACACGGGTCAATGACAACCGTACACGACATCACCAATACGCAAACCATTCTGGATGCGCCTCATAAAGATCTACGCAGGGCTCGAGCCTGTGGAAGTAGCTTAATTCCAACAACAACAGGTTCGGCTACTGCAATTACCCATATCTTCCCGGAACTGAAAGGAAAATTAAACGGACACGCAATACGAGTGCCGCTGGCAAATGCCTCGATAACAGATTGTGTTTTCGAGGTTAACCGTCCGACCGACAGAGACGAGGTTAACCGCTTGCTGAGCCAGGCGGCGCAGGGTGCATTGGAGGGCATTCTCGGTTACGAAGAGAGGCCCCTGGTATCTGTCGACTACAAAACGGACCCGCGTTCGAGCATTATCGATGCGCTGTCCACGCTGGTTATCAATGAAACCCAGGTTAAACTTTACGCCTGGTATGACAACGAATGGGCTTACGCCAATCGGGTTGCTGAGTTGGCCCTAATGGTTGGCAAAA
>CAJWCA010000341.1 GCA_913020395.1 uncultured Cellvibrionales bacterium
AAAATGGCATTGAAGTTGAGTACGGAACACTAGAGTACAAAGACATTATGAAAGATGAAGACTTCAAGGTGTTCCAGAATACATTTCTACATCATTTAACCGAATACCATGACAAACCTTTTACTGTAGAAGATGCTATAGATGATTTAAGAAGTGAAACATCGATTTCGTCGCCATTCTTGAATAAGCTTCAGAGTGAACTTCCACACAAAAATAAAATTCTAGCGAATCTCTTGCCCAACTCGCAGAATCTTCATAGTGTTTGTGCCGCCGTGTACATTGGAATAGTCACCCTTGGTGACAATCACAACATCTCCCTCTGCCACAATTTTGCGCTGGACCAGCTCTTCAACGGCTCGCGCATTAATCTGCTCACTTGGAATATTTTCACTGTCAAAAGGGATCGTGTTGACGCCTCGATACAGCGCAACCCGTCGCTGGGTTTCTCTCTTTGGGGAGTAGGCAAAAATCGGCAGCCCCGAACTGATGCGAGACATTAGCAGTGGAGTGTCACCACTTTCTGTCATACAAACAATGGCTTTCACGCCGTCCAGATGGTTTGCCGTATACATCGCGGCCAGTGCAATAGACTCATCAACTCGGGAGAACTCTTGGTTGAGCCTGTGTTTTGACCGGTGTGCCTGAGGGTGTCGCTCAGCGCCCAGGATAACCCGCACCATTGCCTCAACTGTCTGCAAGGGGAAATCCCCTGCCGCGGTTTCGGCCGACAGCATCACGGCGTCAGTGCCATCGAGAACAGCATTGGCCACGTCGAAGACTTCTGCTCGCGTGGGCATTGGGCTGCTAATCATTGACTCCATCATCTGAGTCGCGGTGATAACGCCACGATTGAGTACTCTGGCTCTACGAATGATATGTTTTTGTACACCAATGAGTTCAGCGTCTCCAATTTCAACACCCAGATCACCCCTGGCGACCATCACGGCATCGGAGGCCAAAATAATTTTGTCGAGCAAGTCGTGGTCAGCAACTGTTTCTGCCCGCTCAATTTTTGCCACCAGGCCAGCATGTCCGCCCGCCTGTTTTAATAGCTCTCTCGCCTGAACCATATCGGCTGCACAACGAGGAAAGGAAACCGCCAAATAATCAACGCCAATCTCTGCTGCCACTTTGATGTCGTGAAGATCTTTTTCAGTCAAGGCCGGAGCCGACAGACCTCCGCCCTGACGATTAATACCTTTGTTATTAGAGAGCACGCCCCCCACTTCAACGGTACAGTGAATGCGGGCACCTTCAATGCTGTCGACTTTGAAGACCACACGCCCATCATCAAGCAACAGAACATCGCCCTCTCGGCTGTCTTCTACCAGTGCTTTGTAATCGATACCCACCTGAGTTTGATCGCCTTCATCCCGACCTAATCCGGCATCAAGAATGAATTTGTCGCCGACTTCGAGTGAAATCTTTTTGTTGTCCTTGAACCTGGAAATTCGAATTTTGGGGCCCTGTAAATCGCCCAACACCGCAACAAAAAGGCCATGTTTCTTGGAGATCGAGCGCACCTGCTCAGCCCTGAGTTTGTGATCCTCAGCGTTGCCGTGGGAGAAGTTCAAGCGAACAACATTAACACCTGCCAGAATCAGGCTTTCCAGAACACCTTCAGCGTCTGTTGCAGGCCCCAGAGTGGAAACAATTTTAGTGCGACGTAAGATCATAGCGAATTCCGAAAACAAAAATAATTAATAAGAAGCCTGTGCCACTCAGTCTAGACTCAAACCCACCGCATTCAAGCAACTTGCTGGGCGGAATCAACCTTAGTTTCAGTAGCGGCCATCAAAGCCAGTGTATTATCCAGCATACGGTTAGAAAAGCCCCATTCATTGTCATACCAGGCCATCACCTTCACCAGTCTTCCATTCACCCGTGTTTGGGTACCATCAAAAGAGGAAGAGGCGGGAACATGGTTAAAGTCAACGGACACCAACGGCTCTTCATTATAATCCATAACGTTTTTCATAGGGCCAGACGCGGCGGCCTGAATAAGACTATTCACCTCCTCAACCGAGGTTTCACGACTCGCAATAAAGGTGAAATCCACCAGTGATACATTCACAGTAGGCACACGAACAGACATACCGTCCAGTTTTCCATCGAGCTCAGGCAGAACCAGCCCTACCGCTTGGGCAGCACCCGTTTTGGTCGGAATCATTGATTGCGTGGCCGAACGGGCCCGATAAATATCGGAGTGATAAACGTCATTCAAGTTTTGGTCGTTGGTATAGGCGTGCACCGTCGTCATCGAACCCTGATCAATTCCCAGCCCATCATTCAGAACTTTTGCAACCGGCGCCAAGCAGTTTGTTGTACAAGATGCGTTGGAAATAATGAGACTGTCTGCCGTCAATACATCGTGGTTTACGCCAAACACAACGGTGGCATCCAGATTGGAGCCCGGCGCGGATATGATGACTTTTTTGGCACCTGCCTTTATATGGGCAGCCGCTTTTTCCCCCTGAGTAAACATGCCAGTACACTCATAGACAACATCAACGGCCAGCTCAGCCCAGGGAAGCATGGCAGGGTCTCTTTCTGCACAAATGGATATCTGGTCGCCATTCACGATCATGCCGCCGTCACTCAGGGAAACCTTTCCGGGGAAACGGCCATGTACGGAATCATATTTGGTTAAATGCGTGTTCAGCTCTGCATCACCCAAGTCATTGATGGCAACCACTTGAATTTTTTCGCGCTGCCCACCTTCATATAAAGCACGAAGTATATTGCGACCAATACGACCATAACCGTTAATAGCAACCCGAATCGTCATGTCCACTGCCTCTGTAAGATATTGAAAAAGGGAAGGAGTATTATTTTAGCGCGTTAATTATAATATAAATATTACTTAACTATCAATGTATACCCAGCTGTTTTGGGCGTGATCCTCTAACCAAGCCGCAGCGCCTATTAATGCGGGGTGCTCGTGAGTCATTAGGTAAACCGGGATGTTTTCCACAAATGAGGACATAATGCCCTTACCCTGAAAACCATCGCAGAAGTCTGAATTCAGCAAGAAGTCTTTAATGCGAGGTAAAATACCGCCGGCGAGGTAGACACCACCTTTCGCTCCACAGGTTAGCGCAAGATTTCCGGCGGCAACCCCCAGGGCACGGCAAAATAATGAAAGGCTTTCACGACAGAGATCATTTTTATTTGACGCGCCATATTCTGAGATGTGGTGCGGCTCAAAACTCTCAGGTGTTTGTCCGTGTATTTTACACAGCGCTTTGTAGATGGTGACCAGCCCCTTTCCGCACAACAGAGTCTCTAGAGATACGTGGGCATGCTCCTCCATCAGCGCTTGCAACAACGCAAGCTCTTGTGATGTAGAAGGAGCAAAATTTGCGTGCCCGCCTTCGCCCGCCTGCGGTTGCCAAATGGAGCCATTATGCGCCAAAGTCGCAACACCCAAACCGGTACCGGGACCAATAATCGCTTTATTACTTAGCCCATTGCCACTGCCCTCTTTTACGAGAAGCAGATCCGAGGGCTGCAGATGAGTCACTGAACAGGCCTGCGCGGCAAAGTCGTTGATAACTTCAAAATTCTCTAATTTAAAGTGCGCTTTAACACCTGAGCGAGAAAAGCTCCAATTCAAATTAGTCATTTTAAACTGGTCGCCCTCTACGGGTCCGGCCAGGGCCACACAAACGTGTTCGGGTTTAATGTCGCCCAAGAACAAGAAATAGGCTTCCAGTAACTCTTCAAAACTGTCAAAAGAGGCACAGTCGAAATTTTTCTGCTGAACAATAATGTATTCGCCACAGTCCGGTTTTGCATCGGTGACTAAACCAAAGCGCGCGTTGGTGCCGCCAATATCGGCCACTATTTGAGGAAACTTGCTCATTAATCGATATCTCCAAGATTGCCAACACTGCACGCGCCCTGCTCTGCCGAGCTTGCGGTTTTGCGAAACATTTTAAATAACTCCCGACCCATGCCGTAGTCGGCAGGTGCCGTCTGACAGACCGCAGGAATTCGACCTGCCAGTTCACTTTGATTCACTAACACATCCAGCGTGCCAGCGTTTGCATCCAAACGAATAAGATCGCCCGTTTGAATGTTTAGCAGGGGACCACCATCGGCACACTCTGGGCTCATGTGAATGGCGGCTGGTACCTTTCCGGATGCCCCCGACATACGCCCGTCGGTGACCATTGCCACCCTAAATCCTTTGTCCTGCAAAATTCCCAGTGGAGGGGTAAGCTTGTGTAGCTCGGGCATACCATTGGCCTTTGGCCCTTGAAACCTGACCACCGCTACAAAATCTTTTTCTAATAAACCGGCCTGAAAAGCGTCATTCACTTCTGACTGACTTGAAAATACAATCGCGGGCGCTTCTTTAGGGCCTCTTTCTTGTACACAAAGCTCGATGTCATTGGCGTTTATAAATCGCTCAGTTGGCTGTACTGCTTTAATTGCATTAGACCATTAGTATTGCCTTCAAACCCGGCCTTTAGCATCGAAGTGTTAATTGCAGCTGGTTCAATGGTATTAATTCTGACACGACCACCAAGCTCCAACGCAAGTGATCGAGTTAACCCGCTTAAAGATGCTTTGCTGGTGGAGTATGCTGTAAACTTTTTCTTTGTTAGCTGAGCCCTGAAGCGCTTCTTTTTGTAGTAACGCTAAGTCGGCTAAAAATGTCTCGGTGTCCGGTAGAGTCTGTTGAG
>CAJWCA010000342.1 GCA_913020395.1 uncultured Cellvibrionales bacterium
AATGCTATCGGCCACGGGAGCCAATTGTTTATCGACATAATGCTGATAGTCGATGCCACTGTGCCGTTCGCTCACCGGTTCTGGCCCGTGCAGCGTAATGACATATTCAACCCAGTCGCCACGCCGCACAGCACCCTCTGCCATTTTCCTGGCCGCCTTAACCTGTGGTGGGGCAGTTTTGGTGTATTCGTGAAGTTGCCGCCGCAGGCGTTTTCGATAAACAAGATCAATATCACACTCTCCATTCAACACCGCCGCCGCAGTTTCCGCGATATACTCCTCGAATGGCTCGTCGGCAAAAACTCGTTTAAATAACTCGACTTGAAAGCGCTTGGCCAGATTTGTCCAGTCTGTCCGAACACTCTCCAAACCCTTAAAAACAAGCATTTCTCCTTCATCGCTGTCTATCAGCCCCGCATAACGTTTTTTACTGCCCACAGACGAGCCTCTGATTGTAGGCATCAAAAACTTTAAGTAATGGGTTTCAAATTCGAGCTCTAGAGCGCTCTCAATATCGTAGTCATCCTTTAATTGCTCACGCCACAATGCATTCAACTTGCCTGCCAATGAATGCCCTATTTTATTAGCGTCCTCTGCTGGTGGATTACCGTCCAACCAAACAAACAAAGAATCCGTGTCCCCATAGATCACCGAATAACCTTCACGTTCAATCCATTCGCGACTCGTGCGAATTATTTCATGCCCCCGAAGTGTGATTGAACTACAGACTCTAGGATCATAAAAGCGACAGCCCGTGGATCCCAGCACACCATAAAATGAATTCATGATAATTTTAATTGCGTGAGACAAGGGCAAGTTCTTTTGTTTTTTTGCCTCATCCCTGGCGCGCCAAAGGTTATCAATAATAGAAGGCAAAATATGTGTCAGCTTGGAGAAATAGGCGCCATTAAACCCTGGCACTACATCTGCATCTGTCTGATTTTGATGATCTGCCAACCAGAAACCCAGGGGATCGATTAAAAAGGTTTTGATGATGCTGGGATAAAGACTTTTGAAATCCAGCACCAGAACATTTTCGTAGATACCCGGAACTGAGTTCATGACATAACCGCCTGGGCTAACAATATCAGACTCGAGCTCCCCCAAATTGGGCGCTATATATCCACAACGATGCAATTTGGGCAGATAAGCATACTCAAAAGAGGCCACAGAGCCCCCAATTCTATCCAGCAACAACCCCGTCAGCTGACTGCGTTCGACGGCGAACTCGTGAAGTTTTTCCTGTGAAAAAATATCCCACACCAATGAGCAATCGCGCAGATTATATTGAGCCAACTGAGGTTTATCACTCTGAAAAAGAAAACTAATATCATCACCTCGGTGACTGCCGGTGAGAAGTTTTCCCTGCCCCAGCAACTGCTTCGCTACAGACTCCAAGCTGAAACTGTCAAAACGGTAGTTCGCGGCCTTTAACAGCTCAATACCGTCCAATGCCACTCGCCCTGCAATGCTAATAAAACGTCGATTGCCCGTTTCCTCTTCCCGCCAGCGGGGCACCTGCTTTGCCCTGCCAATGGTAAAGTCCAACTGGAGCTTTAGACACAACTGAGACAGCACCCACAAATCAAAACCCACCACATTCCAGCCGATGATCACATCCGGATCCAGCTCATCGATACAAATCAAAAACTGCATTAAACAAGCGCGTGCATTTCGGCAATACACCACATCAATATCAAGATTTTCGCTCTCTGCTGGAAGCGTCTCGGCCACCATAAAGACACGAGCGACTCCCTCCGTCCAAACGGCAATGGAATAAAGCGTTTCCGCATCCATAGAGGTTTCTATGTCAATCGATACAGACTTTAGTGCGGGACGATAGTCCGCGGCATTCATACGAGGATTTATGACTGCTTTGCGGCTCAGGCCGTAGCTTGCTCGCTCTGGGACATGGAGGTTACAAGCTGCGGTGATATAGCGCTCCATCAAATAGCGCTCCGGGGGCTTAATATCTGACTCCCAACAGGAAATCCCAGCACTCTCCAACTGAACGAGGAAATCCAGGGCTCGCCTGCGTGAACGGAAGTAGAAGGCATTAACTGCTTGGTTGCGAAAGGTTTTCAACTCTACCGGAGACTGCCGCCAACCCGAACGGCCTTCAATGAGTGCGGCGGCTCTATCGACCTCTTCCCGGGGCAGGAACATAACACTTTCCTGACCCTGGACCTGAACCCAAACAGGCCCTGAATCTGACGCGAACCAGAGGTCCAATTGAATGCCAGTGGGTGTGTCGCGCCATTGTCGTGTCAGTAAAAAACCGCTTAACATCTACGGGCAGCTAGCCTTGCTCCAGCAGGCGACGCAAATCAATAATGCCCGCATTGGCTCTAGAAATATAAGACGCCATAACCAGCGAGTGATTAGCCAAAAGACCAAAACCACTGCCATTCAAAATTAGCGGGCTGTAGACAGTTTCCTGTGTAGCCTCTAATTCGCGAATTATTTGCTGCAGGCTGACCAAGGCGTTTTTCTTGGCCAATACTTCGCCAAAATCCACCTCAACGGCCTTCAATAATTGAATTAAGGCCCAGGCAGAACCACGTGCCTCATAAAAGACATCATCAATTTCAAGCCAAGGGGTTTTCACCTCCATTTCATTAGGCGCGGGGGTTGCCTGAGAGGCTCGCTCTTCATTGGCCAAATCGGTGTTTAACCGGCGCTGACCAACACTGGCACTCAAACGCTGGGATAAACTTCCCAATCGAGATTCAACGGTAGAGAGCCAATACCTTAAATTGTCTGCACGTGCATAAAATTGGGCATTTTGTTGATTGTCGTCAACCAAGCGGGTCAAAAAGGCATTCAGAAACTTGATACCCTGGCGATATTCCGACTCTGAGGCAGGCACCGCCCAACTGTCATGATCAAAATTAAATCGAGATTCAGCGAGGGCCAAATCATTATCTTCAACGGACTGAGACTGCGAACGACTAAAGGCTTCACGCATCGCTTTGTTCATATCTCGAATTTGAATGAGAACGCCATATTCCCAGTTAGGGATATTATCCAGCCAGACACCCGGCGGAAAAACGTCATTGCTGATAAAACCACCAGGTTTGTTCAACAAGGTTTCACTGACGGTGATCAGCGTGGTTGTACTCGCCACACCGACTACTGCTTGAGTATTGCCTAAGACCTGTTTTGCGGCATTGTCACGCACATTGAAAGGGTCCGGTTCGGAGCTCCAATAAAAGCCCGAAACCACCCCCACCAGCAAATAAATCACGAGTAAAATACTGGCCACTTTGACTATACGCCCACCACTGGACATATCTTCTCGCCATTCGCCCAACCACTCACGAGTGCCGCTGCGCCACGAGGAGAACTTTTCCGACACACCACTAAAAGCCATTAAATCATTCCTGTAAAACACTGATTACTTTTGCGTCAACCTGCACCTGCAAGCCCGATTCAAAACTTAAGGTCAACGGCAAGAAACTGCCAAGTTTCAGCCCTGCCTTCACACCAAACATCATTAAGTGATAGGAACCAGGCGCTAAAACCTGAGTCGAACCCGCCTTTACTAGTAAGCTGTCGACTTGCCGCATTTTCATCAAGCCACCTTCATGAAAATGACCATGAATCTCTATCGAATCAACACCCTCAGCCTCAACACCCACCAAGGTCTCATCCTGATTGGATTGGTTCTTCAGGCTTAAAAAACCCGCTGTCATGTTGCGGCCAGGCAAAAGCCCTCGAACCCATACATCATCAATGACCAGCTCTTGCTCACTGTCAGCAGCACACGTGAAGGCTCCGCTCAGAGTCAAACAAACCACCAGACTCCACTTTAGTATAGTTCTCATTTTAATCATTCCAATAACTTGAGCCCAGGCTCCGACAAATAATATCCCTGACCACCGCTCAGACCCAAATCCACGATTTGAGTCCATTCCGCCTCGGTCTCAACCCCTTCAGCAAAAATTTCGACATCGCAGGTTCGAGAAATCTGTACTAATGAACGCAAGAAAAACTGGTTATCGGCCTTATCGTTCAGATGATGAACAAAACTCTGATCCACCTTCAGACAGTCTAAAGGCATACTTTGTAAATAATTGAAGGCTCTCGCGCCTAGACCAAAGTGATCAAGTGAGAGGCCAGCACCCCGTTTGCGCAACAACTCTGCGAAACGTTTGACGGCCTCATAGTTCGCAGAAACACAAGATTCTGGCAGCTCAAACAACACTCGAGACGCGAAATCTGTTTGCTGCAAAAGCACATCATCCAACCAAGCAACAAATCCTTCATTCTGTATCGAAGCAGGCGATAGATTAACACAATAACGCCGCTCAACCCCATCGACGGAATCTTCACCGGTGAACCGGATCTGCAACAATTCAATCACCTTGCGATCCATCTGCAGCGACAGGCCAAAACGCTCCAACATTGGCCAAAATACACCGGCTCGAATCAAACTGCCATCGGCCTCTTCAATTCTACTCAGAACCTCGTAATGTTGCACTTTGCGGTCGGTATTAAAAATCGCCTGAAAGTGTAAATGAATCTGATTCTGCGCGAAGGCTTGCTGCAAATAAAGCCGCCACTCACTGGCACTGCGAACCACCTTCGTTCCAGCGCTGTCCGGATTATTGTTTAAGAGTTCATTCGACGCATTCAATATTACCCAATGACCATCGGCCCGGTGTTGA
>CAJWCA010000343.1 GCA_913020395.1 uncultured Cellvibrionales bacterium
TCGGCGCCTTCACCTGTCATTTGAAGGCGTGCACCACCAATAGTGAAACCCTGATCATAGAGCAATGCACGGATCTGGCGGATGGTTAATACATCTTGCCGCTGGTAATAACGACGGTTTCCGCGTCGTTTAACCGGCTTGAGCTGAGGAAATTCCTGTTCCCAATAACGCAGTACGTGGGGTTTGACCGCACACAACTCACTCACCTCACCAATGGTGAAATAGCGCTTGCCCGGGATAACCGGCAGTTCGTCGTTGTTACTTGGTTCCAGCATACACTTCTACTCTCGCCTTAAGCTTCTGACCCGGCCTGAATGTGACCACTCGGCGGGCGGAAATGGGGATTTCTTCGCCCGTTTTGGGGTTTCGACCCGGGCGCTGACTTTTGTCGCGCAGATCAAAGTTTCCAAAACCCGAGAGCTTAACTTGCTCGTTAGCTTCCAGTGAATGCCGAATTTGCTCAAAGAACAATTCGACAATCTCCTTGGCTTCACGCTTGTTTAAGCCAAGCTCTTCGTAAAGCTTTTCTGCCAAATCGGCCTTTGTAAGCGCTCCTGATTCAGGCATAGATCCCTTCCCTATTGAAGATACTACCTCTGGGTTGCGTTGAACTCCGTCTCCAATTGCGTAATGACTGCGTTGACGGAGGCATTAATCTCATCTTCCGTAAGAGTGCGTGATGGATGCTGAAAGGTCAAGCCCAATGCAACACTTTTTCTATGTGGATCAATACCTTCGCCCTGATATACGTCAAACACCTTTAACTCCCTGAGGCTATCGCCGGCGGTGTTTTTAGCGCATTTAAGCAGGTTCTGAGCGGGAATATCGCGGTCAACCAAGAGTGCCAGGTCGCGGCGAACCTCTGGAAACCTAGACAGTTCGCTAAATGCAGGGATGCTGGCCTGTAAAATGGCAGACTGCACCACCTCAAACAAATAGACGGACTGGCCAAGGCCCAACTCCTTCTGAATTTGTGGATGCAAGGCACCCAAATAACCCACAATCTTTCCATTTTTGAGCACTGCCGCACACTGGCCTGGGTGCAATGCGTCATGTTCGCCCTTTTCATAGCTTATGTCGCCATCTTCGCCCATTAGGCAAACTACTGACTCGAAATCACCCTTAATGTCGAAAAAGTCGACCTTTCCGGGCGCTGCAGCCCAGGATTCGGCGTCACGGTCACCATAAATAAGCCCTGCAATCACGGGCTCCTGGGACAAGCCAGAATCGGAGGGTACAAACCGCTGGCCCGTCTCAAATAGACGCACTCGGCTTTGTTGACGGTTGAGGTTATGTTGCAATGCTGTCACCAACCCTGGCCATAGCGTGGTGCGCATAACGGCCATGTCCGCGCTGATGGGGTTCATCAGTTCTACAGGCTGTGTGGAAGGGTCAAATAACTTATGTAACTCAGGTGCCACAAAACTGTAGGCAATGGCCTCCTGGTATCCGCGGGCGACCAGTTGCTGGCGCACGGCAGGGAGGCCCAGTTTGGCTTCTTCTCTCGGCAGCAGCGTTAAATCTGCATTGAGACTGGTGGTCGGGAGGTTGTTGTAGCCGTAAACCCTCGCCAGTTCTTCCAGCAGGTCTTCTTCAATGGAGATGTCGAAACGGTAGCTGGGAATGGTGAATATCCAACCGGTGTCGAGCGTTTCACTCAAACCCAGCCCCAGGCGAGTCAGAATATCAACCACCTCGGCATCTTCCATTGCAAAGCCCAGGCCCTTGTTGATGCGCTCACGCCTCAGGGTCACTGTGCGTTCTGCGGGCACATGCTCACTGGATTCCACCACGACCAGGGGCCCTGCTTCGCCGCCCACAATCTCTAACAACAGTGCCGTTGCCCGCTCTATGGCGACTTCCTGAAGTTTGTAGTCAACACCCCGCTCAAAACGATGGGAGGAGTCGGTATGCAAACCATAATTACGCGCCCGCCCTGCAATGGCAATGGGATCGAAAAATGCACTTTCCAGGAAAATGTCTTGGGTATTGTCGCTCACCGCGGTGTCTTGCCCGCCCATGATGCCCGCCATGGCGATTGCACGCTCGGCATCGGCAATCACAAGGGTGTCGGCACGCAGCTCAACAGTCTGCCCATCAAGTAAGGTCAATGCCTCGCCCTGCTCTGCCATGCGAACATTAATGCCCTGTCGCAGTGTGCCCAGATCAAAGGCGTGCATGGGCTGACCCAACTCAAGCAGGACGTAGTTAGTGACATCTACCACTGGATCGATACTGCGATTACCGGCACGACGCAATTTCTCTTGCAACCACTGAGGGCTGCTGGCACCCAAGGTGATGCCCTTGATCACTCGGCCAACATAACGAGGACATTGCGCGCCTGCACTGATTTCAACAGGAAAAGTCTCGGCAGACGAAGCCGTTACGGCTGGTATTTCAGGTTCTGAAACGGTCTCTCTGTTTAAAACACCCACGTCACGTGCTACACCTTTGATACTCAGGCAGTCACCGCGATTGGGCGTGAGATCGATTTCGATAATGTTGTCCGCTAAATTAAGGTAGTCGCGCAGATTGACACCGGTGTCTGCATCCTGGGGCAACTCCCAGATGCCGTCGTCATCTTCGCCCACTTGCAACTCTGCCTGGGCACACAACATGCCGTGTGATTCCACACCGCGCAACTTGGCTTTTTTGATCTTGAAAGGCTTGCCGTCTTCACCCGGTGGCAGCAGTGAGCCGACCATCGCAAAAGGAATTTTAATACCCGCCCGCGCATTTGGGGCACCGCACACAACTTGCTGAATGCCGTCGGGGTGGCCGGCCACCTGACAAACACGCAATTTGTCGGCATCGGGGTGTTGCTCAATGGAAATGATTTCCCCTACAACTACACCGCTAAATTCACCGGCGGCAGGCTCGATGCCGTCGACTTCCAGACCGGCCATAGTCAACTGTTCCATGAGGTCAGGGGTATTGATGCTGGGATTAACCCACTCGCGCAACCAGGATTCGCTTACTTTCATTATCTCTTCCGTTGTGTCACTGGTATTCCGCACTCGCGGAAAAACCGTGTTGATATTGCCGGGCTGCCACGTCGTTGGGCCGACCCTGTTGTTATTGCCGCCCCACCCGAGTGAGGCGCCTCAGCCTTAAAATTGCCGCAGGAATTTTAAATCGCTTTCGAAAAATAAGCGCAGGTCGTTAACGCCGTAACGCAACATGGCCAGGCGATCGGCGCCCATGCCAAAGGCAAAACCGGTATAAACTTCTGGATCTACGCCGCTGGCTTTAAACACATTCGGGTGGACCATGCCGCAACCACCCACTTCCAGCCAACCGGTATGGCTGCAAACACGACAACCTTTGCCGCCACAGTTGGTGCACTGAATATCCATTTCTGCGGAGGGTTCAGTGAAGGGAAAATAAGACGGGCGAAAACGCACCGCAACATCAGCTTCAAAAAAGGCCTGCAGAAATTCAGTCACGGTGCCTTTTAAGTCGGCAAAACTAATGTCTTTATCAACCACCAAACCCTCTACCTGATGAAACATTGGGGTATGGGTTAAATCGGAATCACAACGGTAAACACGGCCGGGGCAAATAATACGAATGGGCGGCTCTTTGTTTTCCATGGTGCGCACTTGCACACCCGAGGTGTGGGTGCGCAACACATAGGTGCCATCGGGGTCATTCAGCTGGGCGCCATCCACATAAAAGGTGTCGTGCATTGCACGTGCGGGGTGGTGGGCGGGAATATTCAGCGCCTCAAAATTGTGGAAGTCGTCCTCGATTTCCGGGCCCTCTTCCACGTCATATCCCGCTGCGGCAAAGATTTCTTCTATGCGTTGCAAGGTGCGTGTAACGGGATGCAAACCACCGGTTGTTTGGCCGCGACCCGACAGGGTAACGTCAATGGTTTCACTGGCGAGCTTGGCGGCAACGGCGGCCTGCTCAAACCCTTCGCGGGCGGCCGTGATTTTTTCCTGCACAGCCTGCTTGGCTTTGTTAATTTCTGCACCCGCCGCTGGTCTTTCCTCGGCCGACAATTTGCCAAGGGTCTTCAGCAAGGCGGTAATCTGGCCTTTCTTCCCCAAATACTCAACACGCACATGATCCAGTGCGCTTATGTCCTGGGCTTCTGCCACTAGTTTCAGCGCTTCGTCGGTGAGCGCGGCCAGGTTTTCCATTCATCCACTCCAAATTGGGGGGTTTATCGTTTCAATAATTCTGGTTTTTTGTTGCCCTCCCGAAGGAGGCACCCGCTAAGGGCAAAAAAAAAGGGAAGGTAGCCATTCAGCCCCTTCCCTTTTTCAAAAGCATTGGGCCCCGAAGGGCCCGGCACTGTTGGGCTTAAATCAATTAAGCCAGGGCTGATTTAGCCTGTTCAACAATTGCCGCAAACGCTGTTTTGTCATGTACGGCCAAATCGGCCAATACGCGACGGTCAAGCGAGATGTTTGCTTTTTTCAAGCCGGCAATCAGCCTGCTGTAGCTCAAACCACAAGCACGAGATTGTGCATTGATACGAGTGATCCACAACGCGCGGAAATTACGCTTTTTAACGCGACGGTCGCGATAAGCATATTGACCAGCTTTAATGACAGCCTGCTTGGCTACGCGGAATACACGTGAACGCGCTCCGTAATAACCTTTAGCAGCTTTTAATACCTTCTTGTGACTACGACGAGC
>CAJWCA010000344.1 GCA_913020395.1 uncultured Cellvibrionales bacterium
TGCGTTTTGTTGATGAATTTTGTTTCTTTGAGGTTTTGTATGGAGCGATTGTAGTCCCTTTGTGATTGAAGGAAACGAGCTCTGGCAAGGGAGTGCAGGAGTGTCTTTTTGAGGGAGGTGGTATTAATATCACTTTTTTTCAGGTAGTCCATCGCCCCGGACTCCATCAGTTCAATGGGGAGTGCGTACTCTTCATGGCTGGAAATGATGATCACAGGTGTTTCGAGCAGGGGTCCATTTTGCATTGCAGACAGCACATACTGAGCCGTCATGTCGGGCAGTTCAAAGTCAAGTAAAACACATTCAAAGTGGTGTGAGTTAAATTGTGTAATCGCATCTTTTCCGCAGTTTGACTCAATAATGTCCAGATTCAATTGAGTCTCATGCAAGAGTTGTCGATAGTAATGTCTTATGCTTACGTCATCATCAACCAACAGCAAACGAATTTTCATCGTTTCGTAATACAGGGGCATAGAAATAGTCCATTTTCTAGGGCTTGAGCTTGTAAGTGTAGTAGATGGACGTTGGTTTAGTGATAGACTTTTTGCTGTTGAATTTTTCAATCTTTATAGCAATTGAGCGATTTTCTACGCCAAAGTCGATGCCATATTAACCCTGGCTTATTGGGTAGGGTTTAGGGCCTGTCGATAGAGCAGACCCCGCTCTACGTGCTTATTTAAATTTTCTTTCAGAGTCTTCTATCGCGTGCTCATTAATGCTTGCATCGCGTGTTTGCATGAGCCCTTTTTCATCGAAGTCCCAGTGCTCGTTGCCGTGGGCGCGAAACCATTGTCCGCTATCATCGTGGTATTCATATTCAAAGTGCACGGCGATGCGATTGCCTGAAAATGTGAAGAGCTCCTTTCTGAGGGTGTAGTCTAGTTCTCTCTGCCACTTTCTGGTGAGTAATTGGGCAATCTCCTCTCGGCCCTGAACAAATTCAGCACGATTGCGCCATTGGGAATCTTCGGTATAGGCCATGGCGATACGAGCAGGGTTTCGTGTATTCCACAGGTCCTCGGCTCTCTGCACTTTTTCCTTGGCTGACTCCAGTGTAAAGGGAGGGCTTAAGTCTATGGTCATTTCTGTCTCCAGGTGTGGTCATCAATAGGGGCTAGGTGGGTATGATGAATATCATGGTATACCGATCGGTTTCCCTTGTCAAGGTGCACCGTGCTTTCAAAATAAAGTCTTAATTATCAGTTTATTATGATCATAAGGCTGTCTGGTTTTACTCGGGAAGAGTGAATAATTATCAACTTTCTTTCATTTTATCGCTCATGAGGTACACTGATCGGTCTATTCATTGGCTTTTTGAGGACCAGCGATGCCAGCCCCGTCAAAACGAGAACACATTATCGAACAGGCATTGAGCCTATTTTACCGCGACGGCTTCACCGCCACCGGTGTAGAGAGAATCATCAAAGAAGCGGGTGTATCCAAAAAAACCCTGTACAAACACTTTACGTCCAAGGAAGAGCTTGTGCTTGCCACTTTGCGTAAACGGGATGAGGTGTTTCGAAATAAAATAATGCGGGAAACGGAACGGCTGGGGCGCACGGCAAAAGACCGTCTGCTCAGCATCTTTGACGCTCATGGCTTATGGTTTGCCGAGAGCGGCTTTAGTGGTTGCCTGTTTATTAACGCGGTGGCTGAATACTCCTCTCAGCAGGACCCGAACCATATAATGAGTGCTGAGCATAAGCGCTTGGTGCGTGATTACATCAAGGGGCTGGCAGAAGCGGCAGGTGCCAAGGACCCACAGGACCTGTCCTTTCGATTGAATCTGCTACTTGAAGGGGCCATTGTTGAGGCTCATGTCAGCGGGAACGCGGACTCGGCCTCTTTGGCTAAAGAAATGGCCCAGGTATTTGTAGAGGCGGCATTTACTGAGCCTAAATCCGTTTGAGCCTGGTTCACCTTTAAAGATGAGCCAGATTCTGCTTCGACCCATAAGGGTTTAGAGTGCTCGCTTAACTTAACAGGTTTTTAAGCTTTTCCATTAAGGTAAAGTCAGACAGGTCGGTGAGTTCGCCCGCATCCAGAAAAATCAGGTCACAGGATTCACACAATTCCATGAATACATGGGCTTGTTCTTCATCAAAGATTCTTGACATCGCATTGCTGCAGCTAGGGCAATTAATGTCGACCATCTTGTCCAGTTCCCGGCCCTTATTGGGGTCGCCGCGATCCAGCATCAAATCTGCCATCCACTCTGAACGCATTTTCTCTAAGGTCTTGGTTTTACACAGTATTCCCCCGCACCCTTGGCAGGAGTGTACCTGGATCCCCGCACCGTACTTTTTTTCTTCGAAGGGCGACTCGCATTTTGGGCAGTGCATATTATTCTCCATTTTTATGTTGTCTCGATTTAGGATAGTCAGCCTTGGCACAGGGGTCTAGCAAAACGCCATAAAATTGGCCCAAGGCACATTTACGGGGCGATTGAAACTAACAGGAAATGTCTCAGTCAGAGTATTTCAACGCTAAACAGTGAAAATCAAAATAAATCACGGAGAGAAGCATGAGAAAAATTATAACGATAGTGGCATTGTTGGCTGCAACAAGCCTGCAGGCAGAACCCATAGAGCTAAAAGGCGGGGATGGATTTAAACTAGGGGCCGACTATTACGCTGCAGACAAACCCAGGGCTGCGGTCTTAATGCTGCATCAGTGTAATGCCGACCGCTCGATGTACGATGCTCTGGGCAAGCAGCTTGCCAAGCGAGGCATCAGCGCATTGTCACTGGATTTTCGTTTGTATGGAGACAGCACCAAGGGCGCTATCAATATTAAAACAATCCGGGCGAGTGAACCCGACCGGGCCAAGCGACGACAGCTCATGGCGCCACATCGGCAGCAGTGGCCTGCCGATGTTCTGGTGGCGGAGCAATACCTGAGGCAGAAAGTGGGGTCGGAGGTTAAATTAGGGGTCGTGGGGGCGAGCTGTGGCGGTACTCAGGCACTTGCATTGGCGGCAGATACGCAGGTTGATGCCCTAATGTTTTTCTCCTCTGGCATGAATGACAAAAATCAGGATAACTATCGAAAACTGAGCACAATTCCCACCTTTATTATTGCCGCTGAAGAAGATACCTATACGTATAATAGTGCTCAGAATTTGTTCAAGCTGGCTTCTCATGGACAGAGCCGTCTGGTTAACTATAAAGGCAGGGGGCACGGACACCCGTTGTTTGATGTGGACCTAAATTTGAAAGACAACATGGTGTCCTGGTTTTCCAGGCAGCTGATTACCTCTGGAAAATAACGGAGCTTACTCCGCTACAGATTTTATCTATTGCTTGTGCCCTTTTTTCCGGCGTTTCGGATAAGGGGAGGAAGGTCAAAGGGATTGATCATGTATCGCATGTAGTCACCTGGATCTTTTTCAATCAGAGGGTTGGTCAGGGTTAATAGTTTCCGCTGGTTTAATCCAGCGCTGGCAACGCTATCACTAAAATATTTTGACCAGGCTTTTTGAAGTGAGCCGTCGTCAAATGCCCGCTGCAGACCCAGGTAAATGCGGTCTGCATTTTTTTTGTTGTTGGTATGAGTGTACAAAAACCGCGGATAGGGATAATAGAGTAACAGGTCGGGTTCCAGACTTAAGTTAATGCGGCCTGATATTGCCTGCTGCTCAGTTAAAAATTCATGAGCGCCCCGGCAAAACAAATCGATTCGGCTGGTGGCAGTCATTTTGAACAGAGATTGGTAATTGTCCAGCTCTACGACCTCAAGCCCATTGTGTTTCAAGATGGCGACATCACCCCATCCGCGTCCCAGGGCAAACGTAAAGGCACGCAAATCTTCCAGGGTAGATACACCTTTCAATTTGTTCAAAGTGGTGCTTGAGCTAAAGCAAACGCGATAACCCACAATGCCCAAATGAATTGGAAAGGGGATGTGAATGAGATCGTGTCGAGATTGACCAATGTCGTGATTGAGCAGGACAAAAAAATTGCTCAATTTATTTTTTTGTATGTAGTCTACGGCCCTGAGGTTGTTCATCTTTGGGCCAAATGCCAGTGTGTAGTCTCCGAACTCTTGCCTGGTTTTCTCCAGCGCCAGAATGAAAATGTCCGACTCGTATAGGTAGCGTTTATCAATGTCGCTGGAGGGTGGGCGCAAATAGAATGTGCTTGCGGACGATACGTTGGAGAATGTAATGAACAGCAGGCTGAAAACAGTAAACAAAAATGAAGATAGGGTCTTGTGATGACGGGCCTTGAGATGGCAAAGCGTCGGATTTTTTGTGACTGAGCTAGAACCGTTGATGGCTGATAACCTCAAGTGATGCAGACAACCCCTGTATAGTAGACTGTAGATGCACTTGATGTTTTTTTCCAGCCATGCCCCCCTGTGAGGGGGCATGGTTAGATTTTTTATGCCTGTTTGTTGACGGGCAAGTCTCGTATACGCTTACCTGTTGCTGCAAAAATTGCGTTGGTTAATGCCGGCGCCGTGCCAGGTGTGCCTGGTTCTCCAGCACCGCCCCAGCTTTCATGGCTATTGATAATGTGGGTCTCAATGGTGGGGGCACTGTTCATTCTTACCATGGGATAAGAAT
>CAJWCA010000345.1 GCA_913020395.1 uncultured Cellvibrionales bacterium
ATATCAACACTGGATCACAAGCGGCTTTTCTGGATAGGGCAGCTTTCTATTTTCACTATTGGTTTGGCGTTTGCCATTCGGGCCACCATTGCCCCCGACCTGCAGACGGATATTTATAATCACCTGGATCTGGCAAATTCGGCCGCAATGGTGGGTGAAGCGCTCGGTCTAACTTTTGCGGGATTTGCCTTAACACTGCTGTTTGGTAGTGCGCTGGTGGATTGGATGGGAATGAAAAAGATGTTGCTACTGTCTGCGCTGGGTTATGTGCTGGGCTCTGTCTTGATTCTTATTGCCTCATTGATGCCCGTAACGCCAGTCGTCTCTTGGTTGGTATTAGCGGGTTTATTACTCACCGGTTTAGGGTGGGGCGCCGTTGAGGCTGCCAGTAATCCGATGGTGGCCACCATTTACCCTGAAGAAAAAACGCACCGTCTCAATGTTCTGCATGCCTGGTTTCCGGGTGGCATTGTGGTCGGCGGTTTAACAGGGTTTCTATTTTCTGTTCTTGGCCTGGCCTGGCAGTGGAATATTGTTTTGCTGATCATACCGTCTGCGGTACTGGCGTGGTTGGTGATCAAAGTGCAATTTCCTGTCAGCGAGCGGGTCTCGTCTGGCGTGAGTTACGCCGAGATGTTTAAGGAATTGCTCCGGCAACCTCTGTTCTGGCTGTTCTGGATTTGCATGTGGGCCACGGCCGCCTCTGAACTTGCTCCGGGCCAGTGGGTTAACTTAACCCTGTCCAAGGTGGTTGGCATTCAAGGTATTTTGTTGTTGGTCTATGTCAGCAGTTTGATGTTTGTGATGCGTCATTTTGCAGGTCCCGTGGTCGACCGTATTTCATCCGTAGGTTTAATGTGGTTTAGCAGTGTGTTTGCGGCCCTGGGTTTGTATCTCTTAAGTCTGGCCGGTTCACCTTTGCCAGCCTTTGCCGCAGCAACCATATGGGCGGTGGGTGTCTGTTATATGTGGCCAACCATGCTGGCGATTGTGTCCGACCGCTTTCCTCGAGGCGGGGCATTGATGTTGGGGCTCATGGGATTTGCCGGTGGCATGGCCATTCAGTTTTTACTGCCAACCTTGGGGGCCATTTTCGATCGGGCAAAAATTGAAGCCGCGGGAGGTGTTGAACAATTGAGCGCGCTGTCGGGCGCAGAGCTGGATAGTGTGTTACGTCTTGCGTCTCAGGAGTCTTTTCAAACCGTTGCCTACATTCCGTTGTTCCTGCTGCCGATTTTTGGATTGATCTGGTGGAATGATTGGCGCAAGGGTAAACAAGAGGAAACATCCAGCGAAACGATGGAGCCCGTGGTTGATGGCCAGCTTTGATTTCAAAGGGTGCCGGCTCTTTTACGATGTGAAGGGTGCTGGGCGAGACATGGTTTTATTACATGGTCTCGGTGCTGATCGGCGTCAGCTTCAGGCACTCAACTCGTCGATAGAAGGGTATCGGGTCATCACGGTGGATATGCCAGGGCATGGCGAGAGTCTTTGCCATAACCCGGAATTTTTTAGTTTTCCTGTCTTCGCCCAGGCGACCCTGGCCTTGTTGGATCACTTGAATATTCAGTCTGCTGTGTGGGGAGGAATCTCCATGGGCTGTGGTATTAGTTTGGCGGCTGCACTGCAACAGAAGCACCGTGTGGACGCATTGTTTTTGATTCGTCCCGCTTGGTTGGATACTCCGGCACTTCCCCATTTGAACCTTGTTGCCGAAGTGGGGGAGTGGATATCGGAGCAGGGCCTGGAGCGAGCACAGAATCATTTAGACAAGGCGTCCATGTATGAACAGGCGATGGATATCAATCCTGCGGCGGCAGAGTCCATCAGGGGGCTATTGTCACGTCCGCAGGCCGTAAAAGCGGCCGGAGTACTCTCAGCCCTTGTGATGGACTACCCCATTGAATCATTGTCTTTGTTGGACACGCTGTATCTACCTACCTGTGTCATCGGGAACTATGGCGACCCTTTGCATCCACATTCCATCGCAAAAACGATCGCCTCAACATTGCCGCTAGCTCACTATCAACATTTACCCTCCCGCTATTTGAATGCCGCGGCACATCAGCGTGAACTTGTTCAGTCTTTACTGTTGTTTCTTGATGAGGTCTGTGAATGCCCTGTGGAAGCCGCGGTTTGATAATGGAAAAATTATGATTAACAAACGCATCAGTACAGAGAAAATTCTTCAAAGTTTGGCAGACAAAGTTGTCGCACATGAACCGATTATGATTGCCAGTGCGGGCAGTGGTTTAGTCGCAAAACTGCTAGAAAAGTCGGGTGTTGATTGCATTAACACTTTTTCGGGTGCGCGGCTGCGAGCCAACGGCATGGGCACAATGGCAATGATGTGGCCAATTCTGGATTCCAATCAACAAACCCTCAACTATACCCGCGAAGACATTATGCCCGCCTTACAGGGCAATGCTTTTGTGTGTGCCTGCCTCAATGCCAATGACCCGCTGAAAGACATGAGAATGGTGTTGGAGGATTGTGTGCGAATGGGGGTTAACGCCGTTTCAAACATTGGGCCATCTATTAGTTATGTCGACAAAGACAGCGAGATTTTTAATGTGCTCACCAGTGCGGGAATCACATTGCAAAATGAAATTGACATGTTGATTTTGGCAAAAGAAGAAATGGATATGGTCACCGTTGGCCTGGCATTTACCAAAGAGGACGCGATTGATATCTGCAGGCAGGCGAAACCGCATATCTTTTGTTATCACGCGGGCACCACAAAGGGTGGAATCAGTGGTTATGACAACGGCAGCACCATTGAACAAACGGCCGCAGAAACCGAAGAGGTGTATCGGGCGGTTCGCGAACTACACCCCTCCGTTATTTTAGTGGGGCACGGAGCCGCCATGGAGAACCCCGTAGACGCGCAGTATATGTTGGACAACACTTCCGGCCATGGGTTTTGGACGGGTTCTTCAACCGAACGCCTGCCTATTGAACGGGCCGTGACGGCTGCCGCCAAAGAATTTACATCGCTTGGATTCACCAGCAAGGCATTGGCTTAAGTGAGCGGAGTCGACGCCGGAAAACGGGAGAATACGAATGACTAAATGTGTCGCAATACTGGCCACCATGGATACCAAAGGTGAAGAGTGTGAATACTTGCGGGAGGAAATAGAGAAACTCGGTGCCCGAGTGATGCTGATTGACTTTGGCGTAGTGGGTATTACAAACATTGAGGTCGACGCCAATAAACAATCACTGGCGGCGCTCGGGGGTTCATCGCTGGACCAGTTACTTGAAAACCCTTCAAGAGAAAAGGCCTCTGAGGTGATGGTGAGGGGCGCGAGCCTGCTGATCAAAAACCAAATTGCCGAAAACAGAATTCACGCGATCATAAGCCTTGGAGGCACTCAGGGCACGAGTAACGGCTGCGCAGTGATGCAAAGTTTGCCTTACGGTTTTCCGAAACTCATGGTGTCTACCATGGCCTCAGGTGATACCTCAGCCTATGTTGGCATTAAAGATATCTGCATGATGTTCTCTGTCAGTGACCTGCTGGGGCTCAACCCGTTTTCAAGGCGAATCTTATCCAATGCTGCAGGGGCGGCCTACGGCATGGCGCTGAACGCTGGCCAGATTGAGTTTGCGTGTGATAAACCTGTCATCGGTATATCCAATCTGGGTGTTCTCACACAGGGCACCATGAGGGCGATCTCGCTGTTATACAACAAGGGATACGAATGTATTGTATTTCACGCCGTGGGTGCCGGTGGTCGAGCCATGGAGCAGATGATGAAGGATGGCATTATTTCCGCCGTGTTCGACTTTGGCCTGGGTGATATAGCCGACTCTTTGTTTGATGGCATTCGGGCCGCCGATAAAAATCGTCTCACGGTCGCAGGTAAACTGGGACTGCCCCAGGTTGTTGTGCCAGGAGGCATTGATCATTTGGGGATTCTGCTGGACGAAGCCAATACCGTCCCCGATCAATACCGGGATCATCTCTATAGCTATCACAACCCCTACATTTTTGTTCCTCGTACCCGGGGTAGTGAGATGCGTCAAATTATGGAAGTGATTGCCGCTCGCCTGTCTTGCAGTAAACAACACACAGTATTTATGTTGCCCACTCGGGGTGTCAGCAGTTATTCGGCACAGGGCGGCGCGTTGTTTGATCCAGAGAGCGACAAGATTTTTCACCAGTCGGTGCGTGAGTTGCTGCCCGAACCTATTCAATTGGTAGAGATGGATTGTAATGCAGAGGACGAGCCCTTTGTTCAACACGCAGTGAATACCTTAATCAATTTAATTGAGAATAAGGCCAACGCGGGCCATAAACATAAAGTCCCGGCTTCAACGGAACACAGTTAAAGGAACATTCATGGATAATCGCTGGAATGACAGTGAAAGCGCACAGTGTAAGACCGACCTGGATCTCAGGGTTTATACCTCCGGGTTAATTGGTTCAGATGACAACCTGGTATTGCATGGTGGTGGCAATACCTCAGTTAAGATAGCAGATAAAAATGTCTTCGGAGAAGACGAACAAGTACTTTACGTAAAGGGTAGCGGTTGGGATTTGGAAACTATAGCGGCGGCCG
>CAJWCA010000346.1 GCA_913020395.1 uncultured Cellvibrionales bacterium
CTGCATCGCTGCATCTGCTATCTGGTTTTGATCAACCGCTGGTTCCAATGTGTTGATGTAGGCGACCACATCATCAATGTCTTTTTCGGTTCTCAACATGCGCGACATACTTCGCATTTGAGGTCCAAACAAATCCTCCCGATGAACGCCTCGAACTCCGTCGATGAAGTTCTGCAACTGTCGCTTCATATACCAATCCTCTTGGCCTCGCAGCCGCGGCGAATTGGTCGCGTAGTTGCCTTCGCCATTCACACCATGACAGGTTCCACAGGTTTGATAGAGATGCTGACCTCGCTCTACATCTCCGGAAAGAGAAGTATCAACCGAATGTTCCGGTAAGGTGCTGATGTAAGCCGCCATGTTTCTAATAGCCGCCTCGTCTGCAAGCACCGCAGCCATCGGTGCCATCTGCTTACCGTAAACATCGTCCTCATGCGCACCACGGACGCCGTTTTTGAAGTTGCGAAGTTGGGTCTCGAGGTACCAACCCTCTTGACCGCTGAGCTTGGGTGAATTAAGGGCAACGATACCCTCGCCCTGCGAACCGTGGCAGGTCGCGCACACCGGATAGGTCGCCTGACCTATTAGTGGGTCACCTGCTTTGATGGCAGACATCTCTTTAAAAGTCATCAGGCCGTCACGCCAGGCGTCGTAATCTTCCTGAGTGTCGACAACCACTCGTCCACGCATCGCAAAATGCCCGATACCACAGAGTTCTTCACAAAGAATGTCGAAGGTACCTGTCCTGGTCGGGGTTAACCACAAATAGGTAACTAGTCCAGGGACAAGGTCCATTTTCACGCGAAATTCAGCGACCGCGAAATCATGCAAAACATCTTTTGACCGGAGCAGCATTTTAACCGGCTTATCAATCGGCAGGTGCATGACGTTACTCATGACGATCAGGTCATCCTGGCCGTTAGGATCGGCGGGGTCTACGCCCAGAGGGTTATCAATATTAACGAGGGCGGAGGATGAGGAGCCAAGTTTGCCGTCATCACCCGGCAAGCGAAAAGTCCAGCGCCACTGTTCCCCAATTACCTCAAACTCCCAGGCATCCTCTGGAACATTGACGAAATCATTCCAGACCCATAACCCTGGCGCCAGCATAGCTGCGACGCCAATAGCGGTCAGTCCGGTTAACCAGATTTCAAGTTTTGTGTTTTCAGGTTCGTATTGGGCTCTTTCGCTATCAGGACCACGGTTTCGGTAGCGCACCACCGCATAAGCCATGAACAAATTGACAGCAATAAATACTGCACCTGTCACCCAAAAGGTAATATCGATCGTGAGGTCGATTGCTTGCCAGTTTGAAGCAATCGGAGTGAACCACCAGGGACTGAGGAAATGAAACGCTATTGAGCCGACAACTAACAGCACAAGGGCAACAGCTATAATCATACTTTCTCCTCTCCGGTACGGTTCGAAAAACGAGCTATGTATTTGGTTCTTTAGTTCTTTGTTTTCTTATTTCTGCACTCTTAATAGATGGAACGAATAGTAGATGGAACAACAGGCAGTTAAAGCGGTAATTTTTCGATAAAACCACCTATTCGGTTGGAAGCTACCTTTGAACCGGTTGAAAGTCAACCCAATATTATCCTAGAAAATGATTCAAACCAGCATCAAATAACTTGCATTTTGTTAAGGACAGCACTAAAGAATTGGCGTTAAGACTGGACCGTTTAAAGTGTTCAGAAAGTCTTCGAGTTGTCGAAGCTCCAAATCATTGAGCCCCAGTGGTTCCGCCTCATTGTGGCCGATCATGGCTTCAGGAGCCCGATTGTAATGATCCAGAACCTCGCTCAATTGCTCCATCTGCCCTTTGTGCATATATGGCGC
The DNA here is from genome assembly GCA_913020395.1 of uncultured Cellvibrionales bacterium. Classification (GTDB taxonomy): domain Bacteria; phylum Pseudomonadota; class Gammaproteobacteria; order Pseudomonadales; family Cellvibrionaceae; genus CAJWCA01. Next base: position 1,843 of record CAJWCA010000346.1, read on the forward strand.
GGTGCCTTCCAGGTTTCGCAACGAGGGAGTACGCATCGCACCAATCAAGTCGACACCAGAGCGCATGAAACGCAGTTCAGCACAATCGTTAGCTGCGCTGTCGCTATACCTACCGGCACAATTGAAAGGATCAGCCCGGACAAGCCGCTCGCCTTCAACTCTGCCTTTATCGGGTATCTCTCCGGCTGAATTAACCAGCCCTGTATTATGAAACTCATTGTTGGTCAGAAGCGGGCCGTTGTGACAATTGATGCAACCCGCCTTTCCAATAAAGAGCCGAAGGCCCATTTTCTCATTGGGCGAAAACAAACTTTCCTGTGTAGAGGCATCGTTAATCAACTCAGTTTCGACGTAATGATCGAACCTAGATGGTTGAGGCACCAACAACATTTCGTAAGCGGCGATGCTTTTACCAAGGTTTGTAAACGCGCGAGTAATGCTTTCTTTGTCCGCGGCTGCCATTGCCTGCCAGGCCTTGTTCCACTCAGGGTTATCCCCAGGTGCGGCATTGGCGGGAAACCGAACTGGATCAGAAATATCAGGCAGGTCACCGAATAATTCCTGATACATGGGGCGATATACTTCGTCACCGGATATGAAGCGGATGTAGGCCATTCGATTTCCGCCATGCTCATCTTCGTGTTCAAGGGGTGCCAGGGCCTGTGCCCACAAACTGTCTTTACGTCCATCCCAATAGAACCATGGGCTATAGGCAGTACCGACAATGCTTGGCGTATTTCGCTGAGCCTCTCCGATCGCAAAGCCCTTAGCCATGCCGTCGGAAAAATGCCTTGATGGTTGGTGGCAGATCGCACATGAAACTAGCCCATTGACACTCAGTCGGGGATCGAAAAACAACTTGTGTCCCAGCTTTGCAGCGTTGATATTGGTCGCCACCGCGTTGGAACTATCGATTGGCGGCTGACTCAGGTTTCCAATCCACAGCGATTCCAGGGTTTTTTCCTCATCTGGCGTCCAGGGCTGGTCGGACGGATCGTCCAGTAAAAAATAACCTGCGCTCAATAGAATGCCGACAGCAATCAGCGCCATCAATCGGTCTGAATTGCTCACCTCACAAATCCAGAGAGACCATAAGAGTATCGGTTTTAGCGCCAGCCTTAATGTTAAAACTCATTTCCCAACGCCCTGACATATGAAACCTCAATCCTTCCACCAGATACTCGCAATCATTTGCTCCTGGCCGAACGAGAGGCGCCGTTGGAAACCCGTGATTGTGTTCTGGCATGCCACCAACCACCGTAATTTCAGCCCCTTTGACACACAATCCGTCACCTGTCCGCACAGACATTACCCAGGATTGAATTTGGTTGATGACAATCGGCTTAGGCTGGCTGTCAAATCGCACCTCATAGTGACCAGCAACTGTTGATTGAAAAGCAATATCACCGGCCCCCACCGGTTGCCCCAATGCAGCATGAGATAGAGTGAAATACACCGGCAACCACAGGAGAAGCAGGCCACGGTCACGGAAATAAAATGCTAGGGTCATGCAGAGCGCTCCCTTCGGGAATCGTAATACAGGGCGGAACCGAGCAACGCGATAGCGAAGCCGACGAGAGGCCAATAGCGATACCCGGTAAATCCAACTTTGAATGGAAATACTGCCACGTAGGTTTCATCACCCGCCAAGGCCCTGACTGTAATGATGCCAACATACCAACCTGGTTCTTCAAACTGATGGGTTATTGAGAAAACGTCCGGTTCGCGTTGAGGCGGATGGTAGGCCACGGTGATACTTTCTAGGTCATCAATTTTTTTAATGTCTTTTTCACGCGTAAATTCTCTTTTCCCGGTCAGCTCACGAATGATACGAAATTCGATCATCATTTCCGCCAGGCTATCGTGTTCGTATTCCATCACGAAAACTGCCTCAGACGCTTCGGGCAGAGTTTCGCAAAATTGTTCATGGCCGTAGCTTCCTGGGAGATAGGTTTTAAAGTGGGCTTTCAAGTACCCAATCTCCAGAATGCAGATGTCACCTTCCGGAGTCATGCTGCCGTGCCCCATCGTCTGTTGCGCTAACGCAAGACAAAAAACAAGCAGCGCAGCAGATCGTATATTTTTCTTCATCATTCGATGATAGCACCAACAAGGCTGGCTGTAGATAAGTACTTTAAACCACATTTTTTGAAGATCGGTCGACTATGGTAACTGCTGATGTACAGACAAATTTACGACCCCCTGACTTGGTGGTCCTTTAGATGGTCAATGACTGCTACGATCCTGATCTGCTGGCTTACAGACTGTTGGGTTGATCGCTGAGAGCCTAATGCCGTGTTAAGGGGCAGGATAATGCTTGGCTAAACTCGTGTAGCGAAGCGAAACCAAGCAAAGCTTTAGAAGCTTCGCCTTGAATGGCTTGTTATGAGTACTTACAACTGATCAAAGTAGTCACCAGAACGATGTCTAAAAAACACATTACAATATTGTAATTCTATTTCCAAAGGCGACGTTTTTATTACATTAATGTAAGGATTAATGGTTCAATGGGGAGTTATGGAGGATACCGACAAGAAGGGGATTTATATGATGGCGCCAAAGCCTATAGTTGTTTCAGACGAATTGGCGGAACTGCTTATTGAAGGTCTCTTGCTATAGAGGTGCAAATCAATACTCGTCAGCCAGGCCATCACACACCCATCCTTCTTTCCCTTCGA
>CAJWCA010000347.1 GCA_913020395.1 uncultured Cellvibrionales bacterium
CTTGGATTGCTGATTTCATTGATGGTTATGCGAGGAATCATCAGTGTGCCGGAGGCTGCCGATACCTGTATCGACGGGTTTAAAATGATGATTGAACCCTTGACGGTGCTGGTATGTGCGTTTTTGCTGAAAGAGATTAATGACCAATTGGGTTTGGCGCAGCTGGTGATCGAGTCTCTCGCGCCGTTCATGACCGCATCGCTGTTGCCGGTGATGATATTTGTTGTAATGGCGTCGGTATCTTTTGCTACAGGCTCAAACTGGGGCGTTTTTGTGATCATTCTTCCGATTGTTGTGTCCCTGTCAAATACCTTGGGAGCAGATATGACCATTGTGATTGGCGCGACCCTGTCGGCCTCGACCTTTGGTAGCCATGCTTGTTTTTACTCTGATGCTACCGTTCTCACGGCTCAGGCCAGTGGTTGCACGCCTTTCCAGCACGCCTATACACAGCTGCCCTATACGCTGATGGCCGCCGGTGTCAGCGCTTTGGGTTATCTGCTTATTGCCTGAGCTGAGCTGATGCCGCTCAGTTCAGTTCACTGGGGTCGATAACCAGACCGAGAGATCTCTTTTCGATCATGTTGCCCTTTTTGGTTTCCTTGTAGCGAAAGGTCACCGTTTTGCCCAGGTCAAAACCCAAATCAGAGTCGGCAGACAAATAGTTATACTCAACGCCATCTACCATCATATAGTGGATGTAGTAGGGAGGCATGCCAAGCCATTCATTGTGTGGGCCGTCAGATCTTACGGCCTCCAGGGTGCCTCGACCAATTTTGGCCGGCTTTTTAAATCGACCCCCACCAGGGCCACCCTTGTAATTACCCGCCATGAAATCTCTCCAACATGTCCTGCTCAAAACCTACAACAATAGTAGCAGTAAAAAAGGCTGTGGATTTTAGCAGATGCGACACCGAATGGAAGCTTAGTTTAGCAGGCCCTGTTCAAAGGCCAGTCGAATGGCGTGACCTGTGCTCCTGGCGTTCAAATTCTCGCGAGCGGCGCGGAGATGGTCGTTGACGGTTTTAGTAGAAATGTTCATTTTCTGGGCAATCTGTTTGTGGGCGAGACCTTGGGAGGCCCAGTGAAGCGCCTGCATTGATTTTTTCGGTGGCAAATGATGGTCGGTTGATCGCTTGTCAAAAATGAAATTGGGAAACTTTAAGCCGCCGATGGCGTTAATTGCGTCGATCAGAACCGCTAGGGCTGGCGAGTTTTTTGCTATGCAATCTTTAAATTCACTTTTACTTAAACCTTTTGCCATTACGGTCAATATGAGGAAACCCTCACCCATAAATGCCGGGGTCGAGAGGCTGTAGCTGTCGTGAAAGTCCATGCTGCCAAAGATATCAATGAGCTCTCCGGTATAGGTTTCCAGCGTGTCGGCATCAATTTGAGTCACTGCACTTTTGACGGAAGATATACGAAAGCAGCCCTCGTCTTTTGGTGGGTGCCTGCTGAGTGTTGGCGCGCTGTTAGCGAGTGCTTGCCAAGTGTGTTTTGGCCAGTCAGTCGCCGTTTTTTTATTGAATTTCTCGCGGTCAAGATAAGAAATTTGAAACAGGGAAAACCCGAGCCCTTCAATATATGAATGCAGGCACTCGTGAAATGTCTCAATGGTTTTTTGTTTGGCCAGAATGATATAAATGGACGGTGTGGAATGAATTTCTTGTTTATACATCGCAGAACTATATAGGGGTACTTTGATAGAATAGGAAGGTTGTTTCTTGTGTTTGCTTTTATAGAGAGTTGCCTGGTGCTGATCGTCCATGAACTGCCTCCGGTGGATTTTTGTTTTAGGGAGAATAGACACAATCCGCGCCATGACAGATTTAGATCAATCGCCTAAAAATCCGCTGGTTTGATGAGCTTTTTCCTTCATCTATCCTAGCGACTTTCACAATATTTTCGATCCATATATCCACTCTTTTATTCTCTATTTTTCCGGAAATTTCCATATTTATATGGAGTTTCGAAGTTAAATTACCGTAAATATGGATGGCCGTTTTGTTGAACTTATTCAGTTCAATCTTGCCCTCGGCTATAATTTTTTAGTTTGATTTGCCAGAATAATGCTAACATGCCTTCTGGCTTTTAAGACTTTCTACCCAAGGGTTAACTATCCGTGATTATTCAACACCGCGAGAAACTGGCCTCGCCCAGTATGCTGCAAAGCAATTTCGAAGGCTTGGGCTATATTTGTAGCGAGGCCATTGCGACCGCCGTTTATCTGGCCTGTCAGCTGCAAAAACCCATATTGATTGAGGGGCCACCCGGGGTGGGCAAAACTGAGCTTGCCAAGAAAACAGCGGAGTATTTGTCTAGCCCCCTGATTCGAATGCAGTGTTACGAAGGGCTCGATGAGGCCAAGGCGCTTTACGAGTGGAAATACGGTAAGCAGTTGTTGTATACCCAAGTACTAAAGGATCAACTCGGCGATGTTATGCGAGGGGCCCGGGGCCTCGACGAGTCTGTGCAACGCCTGCATCAGTTTGGTGACATATTTTACTCTGAGCAATTTTTGGAACGTAGACCACTGCTGCAAGCGCTACAGGCAGAAGAAGGCGCGGTGTTGCTGATTGACGAGATCGATAAAGCAGACCAGGAATTTGAAGCTTTTTTGCTGGAGCTGTTGTCTGACTACCAAGTCTCAATTCCTGAGATAGGCACGGTTAAGGCGCGTTCTAAACCGATTGTTATGCTGACGAGTAACAATACCAGGGAGTTGGGAGACGCTTTAAAACGACGTTGTTTGCATCTGTATATTCCGTTTCCGGAACCGGAGCTTGAGGAGCGTATCATTGCCAGTCAAGTGCCTGATGTGGAAGCCGATCTACGCCGACAGTTGGTGGCGTTTGTTAGTGAATTGCGGGAGATGTCGCTTAAGAAGCTACCGGCTGTCAGTGAAACAATTGACTGGGCGCGGGCGTTGATGTTGTTAAATGTCAAAGAGCTTGACGCCGCGTGGTTGCAGGATACATTGAATTTATTGTTAAAGTTTCAGGAAGATATTGAATTGGTTCAACCTGAAATTAAACGATTACTCAACAAGCAGGGTTGATCAACGATGCAAAAAGCGATGTCGACATTCATTGTTGCCTTGCGTCAGGCAGGTTTGCCTATTTCTCAGGCAGAAACGCTGGATGCCTTGCGTGCCGCGCAGATCACCGGTATTAGCGATCGCCAGCAATTAAAAACCAGCCTGGCTTTAACCCTGTCAAAAAGCCTGCCTCACCAGGAAATCCTTGAGGAAATGTTTGACCAGTATTTTGTTGAGCCTGACAGCGCACGACTAACGGATGAGCCCGACGAGCCCGATGAGTCACCGGCCGATGCACCTGCTGACCTCCCTCAGGGAGATGGGGCGAGCAGCGAACCGCCGCCCGAAGCGGCCGCTTTTTCTCCTGAATCAAATCTGGCTAAACAACTTATGTCTGGCGACGGTGACGGCATCGCGGTGGCTATGGTCGCTGCAGCACAGGACTTAAACCTGAGTGATATCAATGTCTTTACGCAAAAAAATCTGTTTTCTTTTCGCATTATGCAACAATTGGGTGACGAAGCATTGCTTGCCGATATCAACCGAATGGCAAACACCCCGGTTGGTCCTAAACAGAGGCTTCAGGAGAAGCGGGAGCAATTGCGGGAGCAGGTGCGCGATTTTGTAGAGCAGCAGTTTTTGGTTCATGCAAAAAATAAAGGACTCAAATTACGAGAGTCATTTTTGCAGGGTGTGAAGTTAAGCAATGTTGAGTTCCACGATTACGCCCGTATGAGTGAATTGGTACGCAAGGCGGCACGAAAGCTGGCAAGCCAACATTCAAGACGAAAAAAGGTGAGCAAACGTGGAATGTTGGATGTTCGAAAAACCCTCGCAGCAAACGCGGCCTTTGACGGCGTTCAGTTTCATACTCGTTGGAAAGCGACCAAAGTCGATCGGCCCAAAATTATTGCCTTGTGTGATGTGAGTGGCTCCGTTAGTCGGGTGGCCAGATTTCTGTTGCTGTTTCTCTACAGCTTACAAGACGTATTGCCCAAGGTTCGCTCCTTTGCCTTTGCCTCAAACACCCTGGAAGTGTCTGAGTTGTTTGAACAAAAAACGGTGGCGGAGGCCGTGGCAGAGATATTACAAATCATGGGCAATATGTCGAGTAACTACGGCAGCTCCCTTGAAGATTTTCAAGCCCAGGCACTTCGGCAAATCGATAATAAAACCACGGTCATCATGTTGGGCGACGCACGCAATAACAATGCTGATGGTCGCGGGGATATTTGGCAGCAAGTCTATCGTCAGAGCCGGCGGGTACTGTGGCTGAACCCGGAAAATGAGCGGAGTTGGAACACCGGCGACTCAATAATGTCTAGCTATACACCCTATTGTTCGCAGGTTGAACCCTGTCAGACCCTGGACGATTTGAACAGGATTCTCAGTCGTCTACTGAAATATTCTTGAGGG
>CAJWCA010000348.1 GCA_913020395.1 uncultured Cellvibrionales bacterium
AGATCTTTATGCCTGTAGGGCTGCTGAAGTTCCGATGGACCCTTTCATGCTTTATTCCAATACATTGGACCTGCAGCATTTGATCTCTCTGCACCAGGTGACATTCGATCAGTTTCCTGAAGACTTCGATGTTACTGAGCGAACAATAGCCTATTCACAAGACATGACAATTCCCCGCTTGGGTCGGTCAAAGCAAGACGTTAAGCTGCATGGTACAAACTGCATTAGCCTATGTAGTGACATCAGGGGAAGGCAAACATTTATGATGTCAGCGGGGCTTGTCACTGTTGGGCCTCTTACCAAAACATTTAATATTTCGGCAACACTGAAAACTGGCAGTAGCTTAGCTGAAAGGAAGCCTGCCAGTCGTCATTTGGACAAGTTGTTGGTTAAGTTGCATGTTAGGGCTGTTGATGCTTTTGGTAAAAAACTAAATGAAGAGGACGAGCCAATTTTCCGCACTATAAGTCCTCGTATGGATGTTCTAACCGAAAGAGACAGTGCCTTGAGTTTGTACTTCAATTTCGCGAGGAATTACCCTCGTTCCAACATTGCCGAAGACCTTATTTGTAATGATTATATGGAAAACGCGCCAGCGAAAAGGATCCCTGCAATTACGATTCACAATGACATAGTGTAGGTGCGGCAAGAAACGGTATTGCCGCTCTAGGGTGCGGCGTAAAATCTATTAAAAATATCGAAGAAACAAGCGATAGCGAAGGAAGTTATTATGGTTTGGTATCATTTTGTAGCGTATTTTTTTGCAGGAATGTTTTTGGTAAACGGAATTCCCCACTATGTATTGGGTGTGGCGGGAAGGGTGTTTCCTACTCCGTTTGCAAGTCCTCCAGGGGTTGGCAGGTCTGGTTCATTGGTCAATGTTTTTTGGGGTTTAGCAAATTTCGTGATCGCTTATCTATTGTTGCAGGTAGGTACTTTCACCGGCGAAATTGGGCCCCAAATGTCGGTATTCTTTGTTGGAGTATTGATTATGAGTGTTATGGCCGCTAAGCGTTTTAGTGGGGTGTATGCAAATACATAAATTGAGGCGTTCAGACCTTGAAACTTATTCGCCGGAGGGGCATTTCCTCGCGCCGATTGATTAGCTGCCAATCTTGACGCATAACATCTTTTCAGCCTGGCGTTTCAGGCTGTTTGGAGATTTTTTTGTAATGGGTGTGAGTGCGGCTAGTGGCTTTTAGTTTTACTGTTGTTTTCACTATTCGTTTTTCTATTGGTGTGTTTTTTCGAGTCTTTTTCTACGGGGGCAGGGCTCCCGCTCTAATTCTTTTCTGTGTTGTTCGCTCAAGCGTAATACGCAATTTCTAAGACTAATTGTAATGCATAGTTGTACTACAATATTGCCTTGTGATACATTGGGTTCAACCTCTGGAAAAGAGCGGTCACTCAGAGTAAACATCATATTTTTTAGCTCAATAATAAAATTTTAAGTATTTCAGAATCAGGGGAGTAAACTTATATGACAATTATGTTTAAAAAAAATCTGCTTGTTCAGGCTTCTATCGCAATCTCCACTGCGGTTTCATTTTCTCCCGCGGTTGTTGCACAGCAGCAAGTTAATTTTGTTTTAGAAGAAGTGATTGTTACCGCAAGAAAGCGCGAAGAGTCCTTGCAAAGTACTCCGGTAGCGGTGACAGCGATATCGGCCGCTGATATTAAGGCGGCAGGCCTACAGAGTGTCGCTGATATAGACAAATCTGCGCCCAACATGTGGTTTCAGGAAGGTGGCGGAGGGGGCAGTACATCAAACAACGCTCAGTTATACATTCGCGGCGTCGGTCAATTTGATTTTATCCCCACTGCAGACCCCGGCGTTGGCACCTATATAGATGGTGTCTATCTAGGGCGCTCCGTAGGGGGGATTTTCAATTTGAACGATGTTGCTCAGATTGAAGTGCTGCGTGGTCCGCAGGGCACTTTGTTTGGGCGCAACACTATCGGTGGGGCCATCAATGTAACGACTACCCGACCTGACTTCGAGGAAAATGGAGGTTATTTGGAAGTTACCGCAGGAAGCGATAAGCTGCTGGAGAGCGATGGGGTTGGAAATTACGCGTTTAGTGAAACAATGGCGGCACGGCTGTCTTTCAATGTAAAAAATAGAGATGGTTACGGAAAGTCTATTACTGAGCCGGATATTGATTTTGGTAATGTCGATAAAACTTCTGTTCGAGGCTCATTTCGTTGGGCTGTATCGGATAATCTAGAGCTAAATTTCGCTGCAGATTACATGCATCAAGACCAAAACAGTACTCCAAGCAATGTATCAGAATTCACCGGAGGCGGGCTTGCAGCGCTACAGAGTGGCCTAGTGTTGTCTGGTATATTGCCAGGTGTTCCGACGTTTATTCCTAGCCCTACCGGAGGCGCACCTGTCGCGATCACACCAAATGTTGCGTTTCACGAAGAAAGTAAAATGTCTTCCAAGAACGGTCCTGGCCAGGACGATGGTGACATCTGGGGGCTTGGATTAACATTGGATTGGGATGCCTTTGATTGGGGCAGTATTAAGTCGGTTACTTCTTATCGGGAAATGGATTTACATTTCGCCGATGACAATGACGGTTATTTTATTGACGTTGCCGTGACAGATGAGCAGTTTGACCAGCGACAATTTAGTCAAGAGTTTCAATTGACCGGCGAAGTTGGAAATTTTAATTGGGTGAGTGGGCTCTACTATTTTAAGGAGAACGTTAAAAGCAACAACACCGTGACTATTCTGCCCGGCCTTGTTCAGGCGCTAGAAGCCTTGCCCGGAGCTCTGCTTCCTCTAGGCCCTGGTGCAGCATGTCCGCTGGGGTGTGCAGGAGGGGCCGGCAATCCGCTGAATTTTGCACTGGATAATAATCAGATAACATTCAATGACATTGATGTGGAAAACACCGCTGTGTTCGCGCAGGGTACTTACGATCTAAATGAATATTGGAGCGTAACAGCCGGGTTTCGTTTCACCGAGGAGAGCAAGGATTTAGACCGCTCTCAACTTATGCTCGATTCGTCTGTGGTGCTTGGGGTTCCATTTTATACTGTGCCACTGCAGACATTCAGTGATAGCTGGACAGAGTTCTCGCCAAAGCTAGGGTTGGAATATAAGCCGCATGATGACCTGCTTGTTTATGGGTCATTTAGTGAGGGCTTCCGCAGTGGCACCTTTAATGGTCGTGGCGGTGCTCCAGATGCCATTTCCGATTCAGTTGATCCAGAGACAGTCAGCACTTATGAGCTTGGAGTTAAGTCGGAATTTTATGAAAGCCGCGTTCGTTTGAATGCCGCAATTTATTTTAATGACTATGAAGACTTACAAGTTCAGACAGTGCAGGCGACCCCTTCAGGTGGGTTTTCAATCTTTCTTCTTAATGCCGCAACGGCAGAGATATACGGTGGGGAAGCGGAGTTAACGGTTTTGCCTCATCCCCAGTGGACGGTTTCCGCCAGCGCGGGTTATACACATGCCACCATTACTTCCATAGACGCTGAAGCCTCGTTTGTTAGCGGAATTTCTGACGGAGATGTGCTTCGTAAAACGCCTGAAATGACGGCGAGCATCGCGACCAACTTTAATCAAAGTACTCAGTATGGTGACATTGATTTCCGTATCTCTTGGTCTTGGCGTGATGAAATTTACCACTCTGCGAATAATGATCCACTTTCAAAGGAAGACGCAGTTGGGCAGCTTGATGCGCGGTTTGCCTTCACAACAAATGATGGTAAGTGGGAGGCTTCAATTTTCGGTACAAACTTAACGGATGAATTCATTTACAATAATATATTCATTCCTGGCGGTTCTTCGCGTGTCAACTACTGGACTCGGGGTCGAGAATATGGAGCCAGCGTGCGCTACAATTTTTAAGTAGTTATTAGGGCTTAGAAAGGCCTTGAGTCGAACTGAGGCCAGTAACACTTTTTATGGAAACCAATATGATCATATGGCAAGTCATCCCAATCGTATTAGGCTCTATAGGAGTGGTATTGGCGTTTTTCTTTGTGCTGAAATCCTCTTCGTATTTTCAAATAGCACTGGCAGGTCTGATGTTTACGGCTTCTTTTGCTATTTTCGGTTCGATGTTCTTTCCCTGGGTTTTTGTACCAGGGATAGTGTCTTGGATTTTTTTGTATATTGTCTTTTTCTTTATTTGTGAGCAGAAAAAAGAGAGTGTTGTGTTGAACGGCTCGGCATTTTTTTTTTCCACAATTGGGCTAATGTCAATTTTGTTACACCGAGAATTCATTCTCGAATTTTCTCTGATGCTGCTCCAGCCGAAAGCTTGTGACTCTTCCGTTGTTACGGTTCACTCTAGAATTCCCTTGCCTAGCGATACACCTGAACTCTATGAGAGTATTTTAGTTCTGGCTGACGGCAGTTTCGTTGTGACTGCAGCCACGCGTGGTGAAGTTGTTTTGATAAGAGAGGGGAAGG
>CAJWCA010000349.1 GCA_913020395.1 uncultured Cellvibrionales bacterium
AAGCATTGAGTACGGCGTTGCCAAAATCGTCGGGCAGTGAATCTGCCACCAGTCCAGGTAAGCCCTGAAAGGTTTCATAGCCTAAGGTAGGGAATGAGTATATTTGTTGGGATAAGGGCATCTTGATAGGGGATAGCTCAATACCCTTATTTATGAATTTTCCGTCATACTCAAACGCTCCGGTACCCGTGCCAGTATCAAAGCTTACAGCCCCGACCTGAAGCGCGCTGTCGTAAGCGACCTTTCAGCTTCGATAATTGAAGAGGAGAAATTTCCTGGACTGGAAGGAAGTTTTCCAGCTGGCTTGTCAGGCTCAGCGCCGACAGGATCGCTATAAAGACCTCCAGTTGACCCTTGCCTTTTTCAGCGTTCAGAACGGCTTTCCTACTGACACCCGCTTGTTCAGCGACGTCAATTTGAGTCATGTCAGCATTCAGCCTAGCCTGCTTTAAGCGTTCGCCAAGTTCCTCTGCAATTGCTGATGGTGCTCTTTCTTCAGTATTCATTTATGTACCCATAATGGAGCTTTATTCCCATAAAGTCCCGTAATGTAACCATTACGGGACTTTATGAAATGTGATGTCGCGAGTCAAATTAATGTTCTATTTTGGGGGCATTATGGCTATATTTGGCGTTTAAGTTCTATTTTTGGGACCTTGTGTGTATGCGGAGTGGCGGGTTTGCCCATGCAGAGTATTCCAAGGCTTGGGCAATCATGCTGTTCTCGCTTTAGATGACGAAGCCCTAAAACAGGGGGTGTTTTGTCATATTTGTCCAAATGACAGGCAGCCTCCATGAGGCGTCACAGCGAAGCTCAGCTCCGTTGTTGGTTCCAAAAAGTCCCGCCGCAATAGACCTTTTGGCGGAAGCCTTGGTTTATGCCGCATGGATAGGACGAATCTACTCCGGTAGGTGTGCTCCGCTCAAATAGGATCCGGAAAACGGAGCACTTCAGTTTTCGCCACGACCAAGACTGGATTCAGTCTTTACATGCTCGGCAGATAGGCCCCGACCTTCAATTGTTCACCGAAGAGCAGTGCAGTCAAAACGATCAGAACTTTCGTTCCTTTCTCGATTCGTGCCAAGCTCGTTGAGCGATCAAACCGGTGTGTGCGAATCAATAGAGATTGTCAGGGTGAGGGTTGCCGCTAATTCACCAACGTCGTCCCGCCATCCACAGGAAGAATCTGCCCCGTCATAAACGCACCGGCAGGACTTGCCAGCATAATAGCAACACCCGCAATATCTCCGGGCTCGCCCCAGCGGCGCATAGGAATCGTTTCACATTCGGCTTCAAAAGCGTCCTGATCACTGCTCATAAACTCTGTCATTTTGGAGTAGAAACGACCCGGCGCAATCGCATTGACACGAATGAATTTAGACGCCAATTCTGTCGCCAGTACACGGGTTAGTTGGTGAATGGCAGACTTCGACACGGCGTAACTGAAATTGTCCAAGCCGTTGCCCACAATACCCGCAATGGAACCAATATTGATCACGCTGGAATAACTGTCACTCGATGCGTTCTTAGTCAGTAAAGGTGTTAGAGCCTGAGTGAGGAAAAAGGGGCTTTTCACGTTCAGGTCCATCACTCGGTCCCAGCCTTTTTCCGGAAATGCACCAAAATCAGCGCCCCAGGCATTTCCTGCATTGTTCACCAAAACGTCAATGTGGGTTTCGCGGGCATTCAATTCTTGCACCAAATGACCAATGCCTTCGGCTGAGGACAGATCACAGGGCAGGGCGATACACTCGCCAAATTCACTGAGTTCTTTGGCGGCCGCAATACAGGGTTCCGCTTTGCGCGCGGTGATGTAGACGCGGCGAGCGCCGGCTTCCAGAAATCCGCGCGCCATAAAGGCGCCTAGGCCACGAGAGCCGCCAGTAACAACACACACTTTGTCTTGCATGGAAAATAGGTTTTCGAACATAAGGCACTCCTTTGATGATTGGTAAAAGACTAACAAAAAGTGGGCCCTAGAGGATGTTTATTCGTGTGATGGCGAGCTATAAACGTTCGTGATGGCCCTTATGACCGTCTGATTTAAAAATAGATGATGTACCGCCTGCTGGCTGCGTGGGATAAATGGAGATATGATTAGGTCCGCTTTTATAGGGTGATCGGGTGGGCTATGTGCCTTCCCCTCAGTGCGTAAACAGCTGACTTTCGAAGATGGTAAAGAACGATGACATATACATGGTACGATTTTTTGGGAAATGTCGGTGTATTCCTAATACTGTGGACTTATCTGTTGTTACAGATGGAGAAAATAAGCAGTCGATCCTTTGTGTACAGCCTCACGAATGCGGCAGGGGCATTGCTGGTATTGATCTCACTTTGTTTTCAATTTAATTTGTCGGCGTTTATCATCGAATTTTTCTGGCTGATTATCAGTCTCTATGGTTTATCGCAATCAAGATTAGAAAAACAGAAAGTCTGAGCTAGATAGCTTCCTGCCATCAACTGAGTTACGAAATTGATATGTTTGCCCCAAGTGATTTGAATGTCCCACAGCATTTATCCAATAAACTTTTTCAATTTGAAGTGCTGGCGCCCAATCTGGCGGAGTTAGATTACGAAGCGGTTATGTCGAGTAAAAAACGTTTGCGGAAAATATTTTCAGAGAACGATCGTTGGCCTGAAGATACAATGAGTTTCGAGTCGAATAAAAACGACTTACTTGTACATGAGGATGAATTTAGAGCCCGCAAGGCCTTTGCCTATGCGGTATTTGACCGGTCAAAAGATAATTACATCGGTTGTGTTTATATCGACCCAACACAATTTCCGGGCTACGACTGTGAAGTCTATTTGTGGGTTAAGGACAGTGAGGCCAATTTGGATCAAGCTTTATTTGAAAGCGTTGATTACTGGCTAAAAGACGTTTGGTCGTTTAAGCAGATCGCCTATCCTGGGCGCACCATCACCTGGGAAGACTGGAGTCGACGGTGAACCAAAATAAACAAACAAAACAAATCTGCGAGTTCTCGAACTTCTGATTTAACATTCATCAAACATCAATGTCTATTTGTCCAAAATCTTATGAAAAAAAACTATTCTTGCATTGGATTGTTCAATCCAAAATCCCCTGAAAACGTCGGCTCAGTCATGCGCGCAGCGGGCTGTTATGGCGTCAACTCCGTGTTTTATACCGGAAAGCGTTACGACCGCGCCAAGCCCTTTTACACCGATACCCAAAAAATCTATGAAACACGGCCACTCATTGGCGTTAAAGAATTAAAAGACGTAATTCCTTTGGGTTGCGTGCCCGTCGCGATTGAGCTTGTAGAGGGTGCTAGATCGCTGACCACCTACAAACATCCAGCACAGGCCTTCTACATTTTTGGTCCGGAAGACGGCTCCTTGGAAAAAGAGATTACCGATTTTTGTGACGACATCGTGTATATCCCTACGGAAGGCTGTATGAATTTAGCCGCCACCGTGAACGTTGTGCTCTACGACCGCCTGGCTAAGGGCGACAATTTTTCCCACCATCAAGAGGTCTTAAAGAAACCCAAAAAGAGTGGGGCAGAGTAAGACTTGGACGAGATAAGGGGGGATTGTTAATTCATGAAAGCGTGTAACTCCTGTGGAAAATGCTGCATCAAATACAGTGACGGCGGCTTGGCGGCCTCCGACGCCGACATAGAAGGTTGGGCCTTGTTTAACCCAGATATCCATCGTTTTGTAAAAAACGGTGAGATCTGGATGGACCCAGCAACGGGTGAATCCATTAAGCGCTGCCCTTGGTTAACGTTGCAGCCCGCTAAAGGCAAAAACACTCAAGCTTTATACACTTGTGATATCTACAGGGATCGACCAGAGGATTGTCGTCACTACCCAACCAGCATTGAAGAGATGCGGCGTGATGAGTGCGAGATGATCGAGGTGCGGGATTTACGTGACCCTAAAAAGGCTCAGCGGGATCTCGACAAGCTGATGAGTGATAGTCGACCGCCTTTGGGTTAGACCTAACACCTAGCGCAAGTAATAACCCCGTTTCAGTCAATGGAGTCAAACATGAAAGACATTCAGCGCCCCGTAAATTCTCACGAAAACTACCATGCCCATGTCTATTTTGAATCCGAAACTCTATTACAGGCGACGTCTTTGTGTGAACAAGCGGGTGAACAGTTTGGTTTGAGAATCGGGCGTGTCCATCAGCGTCCGGTAGGACCTCATCCAAAGTGGAGCTGCCAAATCTTATTCAGCTCTACGCACTTTGAGGCACTTGTGCCTTGGCTCGAACTCAATAGAGAGGGCCTGACCGTTTTTATACACCCGCTAACAGAGAACGACCTAGAAGATCACACAACATACGCTTACTGGTTGGGGGACAGTGTTGTACTCGACTTATCGGAGTGGCAGGGCTAGGTGACCTCAGTGGCTTGAACCCTAACCCTCAAACCGAAATCACGACAACATACATTCATGTG
>CAJWCA010000350.1 GCA_913020395.1 uncultured Cellvibrionales bacterium
GCCCGTGGCCAGAGCGGTCTATGCAGCAATCGCGACTGCTGGTGCGGTATTGCGTCCAATGGGTTCCAGTAAAATAGTGCTGTCGGCGGCGCCAATGCTGTGGAGTTGCTCTGCGACTAGGAAGCGATGGTTATCGTTTGCGATGACAATGGCGGGCTCGAGATCGGTCACGCCGCTCAGGCGGGCTAAGGTCTCCTGTAGCATCGTTTGCTCACCGTTCAAGGGCAGAAATTGCTTGGGGTAGTGAGTGCGTGACATGGGCCAAAGGCGAGTGCCTCCGCCTCCTGACAGGATAACCGGGATCATATGAACTCCATAGATGATAGGTGCGGGCGATTTCAGTGCGCTGATTATGATGGCGCCGTTCTATCGATGCAATGTTTTGCGATCAAAGCGGGGGTAGGGCGCCTGTTTTTGAGTGCTAATCGTCTTTTGTGGGTGCCAGCAGTGACCGCAACCAATTCCACCACGAATTATTGCCCAGCGTGTATTTGTCCAGTTCGTCTAGATTGCGGTGATAGTGTTCGGCGTCGAGAAATAGACTCTCGCGTTTTAACATCCGGCGTTTAGGGTCAATGTTTTTGATGATCTTCGCTGGGTTGCCCGCGGCCACTACATTGGCTGGTATGTTTTTGGTCACCACGGCACCTGCGCCAATGACCGAGTTTTCACCAATGGTGACTCCCTTGCAGACGATGACACGTTCACCGAGCCAAACATTATCCTCCAGTATCACAGGTTTGGTGCAGCGAAAGGGCCGGGTGCGATTGTAAATGCCGTGCCAGTCGCTGTCGGAAATATAACAATTGGCGGCCAGCATGACGTTGTTGCCAATGCTGACGGACTCAGCGGCAGAGATCCGGTTGCCGGGAGATATTAGGCAGTGATCACCAATGTGAATACTGGCCTGTTTGCCTTTATTTGGCCAAGTGGTGAGCCTAATTTTATTGTCGCTGGCACTGATGATGTGAGGGTGGTCACCAATCGATATCTTGTGTCCAAACACCACCAGGTGCTGCGGTGAAAAAACGTGGGGCGCTTTGCCTAGGTGGTCAAACTGGGGGCGCAGGAAGCGCTCGATGTAAGCCCTGTTGATCCAATTCAGGCAGTGTTTGATGAAGTAAGGCTGATTATTCTTACGCAACTACCTGCCTCCTAGGCCTTATTGGCCACTTGAGCGGTGCCTGTCTTCACGCGCAGCTGTGGATTCTTGCGTGGCGATAAGATTGACCTGAGTAAAAAGCGAGGACGCCGCGCTGTATTCGGTGAGTGCGTCGGCGGCCAAAAGAATGGCTCCGGCTGTCCACGTCGTTTTCTCTTCCGGCCAGATGGCCTTGTCGGGGAAAACATACCCTGTCCAATAGCCACCGTCGCTATCCAAAAACTGATGTAACCAGCTGTAAACGGTGACGGCTCGGGCGTGATCACCAGCCGCCAGCAAGGCCATGGTGAGTTCGCAAGATTCTGCGACGGTTACCCAGGGTTCATCACTGACACAGCGACACCCTAAGCCCTCTTCAACAAATTCGGGCCAGCGCTGTTCGATGCGCTTGCGTGCTTCGCCATCTTTAATCACACCCGCCAAAATGGGGTAGAACCAATCCATTGAATAGCGTGCCTTGCTCTCCCAAGTGCGATCAAAACATTCGGGGTGAAAATGCAGCGTGTTCTCAAGAGTCGCGCGTGCATCAAGCCACGCATTCGAATCAAGCCCCAGAGTGTTCGCAATGTTAAGGGCGCATTCCAAACTCTTGTAGATAGACGAGCAGGCAGTGACCAAGGCATCTTTGCGCGGGGTGCCATCGTTGTTGACGGCCCAATAGATCTCCCCGGTCGGAGCTTGGTGACTTAAGACAAAGTTAATGGCCGCTTCCACCATGGGGAACATGGTTTCTAAAAAATGGCGGTCTTGGGTGATGAGGTAGTGTTGCCAAACGCCGGTGGCACAGTAGGCAATAAAGTTGGTTTCTCGGCGATCACCTTTAATGGGTTCGCAACCTTCGTAGTGGGCCCACCAACTGCCATCTTTCAGTTGTTGATCCGCCAGCCATTGATAGGCGGCTACCGCCTGAGTGTATTCGCCGCCAATGGACAAACCCATGGCCGCCTCAATGTGATCCCAGGGATCCGTTTTACCGCCTTCAAACCAAGGGATAGCACCGTCGGGGGTTTGCACTTTGAGAATATAATCAATAGTTGGGCGCAGTAAGGTTTGAGGAAACATACCCTTGCCGAAAATTAATCCCTTCACAACGAGGCGTCCCTTTTAAAATACATAACGACGCTCTTGCCCATAATAGGATTCAATAAGCGTTCTAATGTTTGGGTGATCCAGGGTTTTTGCATAAGGTCCCACACCAGTAGGCGGTGGTAGGCCTTGACCAAAAATTGTTCATCCCCCTTGTCCCAGAATAGGCATTTCAACCACCAATAAGGCGAGTGTAGCGCGTGAGCCCAATGATGGGCGTAACGGCTTAAGCCATAGTTCTCAATTTCTTTGTGCAGTTCTCGTGCCTTGAAAATACGGATGTGGCCGCCTTTTACCAAGTGGTAGGCTTCACTGAGCTTCCAACATATTTTTTCCGGCCAGCGACGCGGTACGCTGATCGCCAGCAACCCGTCGTCTTTTAGAAGGCGATTGATCTCCACCAACATGCCCGCATAGTCTGGAATGTGTTCAAGAACTTCAGAGCAAATAATTTTGTCGAAACTCTTATCGGCAAAGGGTAGGGATAAGCCGTTTGCGCAAAAAAGAGAAAAGCTTTTGTCGCTGTTTTCGGGTTCAGCAAAATCTTGGAAACGCTCATGGGCAATGGATAAATCTTTTGCACTCAAATCGACCCCCACAACGTCGACCTCAGGGTGAAGAATATAGGCATTGATGCAGTGACGGCCCTCACCGCAGCCGAGATCCAGAATGCGATCGCCCGCTTGAATATCCAGACGTTTGAAATCGATCGTCATCATGAGGCGCTGTGTTTCTCCAATATGGTGTTGTAGTAGTGGCTCAAGCGTTGAGCTTTTACGGCCCAGCTGAAGCTTTTTACAATTCTTTGTCGGCCAAGTCGCGCCAGGTCGTTTCGTTTTTCTGAGTGATCCAGTAAATCTTTAATGGCATCAGCCAATGCCACATCATTCGCTGCGGGCACGACCAGTCCTGCGTCGCCGACCACTTCGGGCAAGGCTCCACCGTCGCTGGATATGACGGGAGTTTCACAGGCCATGGCTTCACCGGCTGGGAGGCCAAAACCTTCGTAGAGAGATGGCGACACGGCGATACTGGCGCGGTTGTAATGCTCAACTAAACATTCGGTAGAGATGCCAGAAATAAACTCGACGCTGTTCATTAGCTGTAAATTCTGTAGGCGTCTTTCGGTTTCCCCCCCCGCGTGTAACTTGCCAATAACGATCAGTTTAAGGTCTGGGTAGCTGGGTTTTAGTAGAGCAATTGCTTCCAGCAGGTACCGCAGTCCTTTTAAAGGTTGGTCTGCAGACGCGGTCGTGATCAGCAGCTGTTGCTGTTTTTCGATGTTCTCCAGAGGCCTGAAGATTTCGGTATCGATACCGTTGTACATGAGATCAATGTCATTGACCGGGCGCTTAAAGGCGCTGGAGATATCCTGCCTGGATTGCTCTGAAACGGTAATGATGTGATTGAGTTTCCTCACCACTTTGGATTGCATGCCCAAAAATGAATGCCAGCGCTTAATCAGTAGGCGATATTTCCAGTTGGGTGCGGCGTCCAGGGCTAACTTGCGATCCCGCGTAATAGGGTGATGTACCGTGGCGACAGTGGGCAGCCCCGATTTCTGCAGGCTCAGCAGGCCATAGGCGAGGCATTGATTGTCATGCACTATATCGTAGTTATGTTCATGATTTTTAAGATATTTAACGACGCGTCGACCAAAGGTGTAGGGCTCCGAAAAGCCGCCTGTGAGCATGGAAAACCACTCAAATGTATCGCTGAATGATTTGAGGTGTCGCGGTCTGATGGCTGTGACGTGATCCTTTTCGGCAAACAAATCAAGGCTTGGCAGCTTGATCAGTTTTACTCTGGGGTCCAGTTCTGGGTAGGGAGGCCCGGAGATTACGTCGACCTTGTGGCCTAAGTCGGCCAGTGCTTTACTCAAATAGTGTAGATAGATTCCCTGCCCACCCACATGGGGGTGGCTGCGATAACCCAATAGGCAAATGTTGAAGGCGTCGCCACGATAGACCGGCACAGGGAGGAGCTCTGTGGTGTTGGCTTGGCAGTTGGGGATGGCTTCATGTGCGGTCATAGGTGTGTACTTAAGCGATGGATTAGGCCATTTTAATGCAAAAGTAGACCATAAATTAATGGCCTGATTATAGGGAGGTGTCATCATTAATGCCATTTGTAGCTCAGCTTAGTCCTTAATTATTTGTGAACAAACAGTCATACCGAGACATTGGTTG
>CAJWCA010000351.1 GCA_913020395.1 uncultured Cellvibrionales bacterium
TCCAGGGTGGCCGCATCGCAAACGCCTTCGGCAATCATCGCGATAGACTCGCGCCACAAGGCGTGCTGAAGCCGGTTGGCCACAAAACCTGGACTGTCTTTTTTTACATGGGCCGGCTCTTTGCCAATCGCCTTGAGTAAACCCATGGTGTTTTGAATAGTTGAATCGGAGGTGCCTGCACCCTGGATCACCTCCACCAGCGGAACAAGGTATGGTGGGTTCCACCAGTGTGTGCCTACCATGCGGTGAGCACTCTGCAGCCCCTCAGTGATGCGAGTAATGGGAATCACGGAGGTGTTACTGGCAAGAATTGCCTCTGGAGGTGCAAAACGTTCCAGATCTGCAAAGATAGAACGCTTGAGCTCCAGCTTCTCGGGAGCAGCCTCAGTAACATAGTGAGCCGAGTTCACGGCAGTGGCCAAGTCGTCACTGAGTTCAATACGAGCGGCGATTTCCGGATTTGAGCCCATCAGCTCGAGATTGTCGGCAACACGTTGACGCAAGGAGTCACGAACAGTTTCATTTGGCTCAAACACAATGACCGGGAAATTGGCGGCGGCAAATACCTGAGCAATACCCGCCCCCATCAACCCGCCACCAATCACAACAATGTTTCTTAGCTTTGTCATCAGTGATCACCCCGCCGTGTAGCCGCCGTCTGCATAGACGACGTGGCCGGTGTGAAAGTTAGACGCGGCGGAACAAAGGAATAACAAGGGGCCTGCCAGATCTTCAGGTTCCCCGAGGCGCCCAAGGGGAACTCTAGATAAAAAACCCTCTCGCACCTCCCTCGCCTTTTCACTGTCTTCAAACATCCAGGCAGTCACCGGCGAGCGAAAAACAGTAGGGGCTATCGCATTGACGGTGATGCCGTGTTTGCCCCACTCGCAGCCCAGTGCACGGGTCATACCATCGGTGGCAGCCTTCGATGTACAGTAAGCTGAATAACCCGCAGGGTGACCAAGCTTGCCCCGAGCCGAAGAGGTGAAAACCACTTTCCCCCCCTGCCCTTGAGCAATCATTTGCCGGCCCGCCGCCCTCGCCATTAACCAGGCACCTTCAACATTGGCGAGCATTACCTTTCGAAAACGCTCAGGTTCCATATCTTCAATAAAGGAGATGTCGTTCATGCCCGAGGCAATCACCAGAATATCAATGCTGCCATAGGCGTCTAGTGCCGCTGATACAATGGCGTCACAGTCAGCTTCGGTGTCGGGACGACGTCCCAGACCCTGCGCGGAAACTCCTTCCTTCCTAAGCTCCGAGACCAACTCAGCCAATCGGGATTCGTTACCGGCGGTGAGCACAAGCCGGGCTCCAGCATTGCCCAAAGTGGCACACACCACCTGTCCAAACGAACCCGTGGCTCCCACAACAACGGCAGTTTTTCCGGCAACATCGAACAGTGTCGAGGAATTAATGGCAGGCAAACTCATGATAGTTTCTCCGCATAGGGCATGATCACGAGCATGGTCGCCACAGCATTGCTCTCATTTCGAATCGCCCGGCGCTCACCGCCCGGGATAAAACAACTGTCGTAACGAGAGAGTTCATAGGTATGGCCCCCATCCAACTCAATCGTTACAAGCCCTTCGAGCACCACATAAATTTTCTCCAGAGGGCTCACGTCACTATCGGCGCCGCCACCGGGTAGAAAATGCGAGAGGCCGGTCCAGGCAAATTGGCTTGCACTGGCGTCAAAGCCCTGTAAACGCAGGCCACACATGTCATAGTGTTTCGCCGCAGCATAAGGGCAAGCTTCTTCAAATCGAGTAATTACCATCGTCGATACCTCGAGTGCAGTCTTATTCAGACTGTCCTGTTTCAATACGAAAATTACCGGTAGGATCCACAATGGCCACCAATCGAACGATACAGCCATCACCTTTTTTCCAACGCCAGGGGAAGGCGGCAAAGGTCACGCGTTTTCCCGTCACCTTGTCGATATCGCCACCCACATTTTCAAAACCGCAAATGCCGGCCGACAGAATGGCGTTGTGGCAGGGTTCCCACTCGGGGAAATCTTCAATGACATCCCGGCCCGTCTCTGCCTTATATTCTTCACACACATTGGGTAGCAGGCCGTGCGGGGCACCGGGGCCATGGGGGCCAATCGCGGTGGCCAAGGGGTGGTCCAAAGCCTGAGTGTCGTTGCCCGCCATCTTCACTTTCTTTTCAACAAACCACTCACCGGCTTCTTTACCAAAACCTGGGGCATAACCGTAGTAATGCTGGTTGTCTCCGTAGTATTTGTGCCACCCCGTATTGACGATAACAATGTCGCCTTCTCTCACACTTGGCGTTGCGTTTTCCAGATCTTCCCGGGTAATGAGCTCCCACTTTTTCTTGGGGATATCCAGTACAACACCCGACCCGAAGAAATAAGGAAGAGGCACCTCATCCATAAACGCGGTGCCTGGCACCACATGTGCGGGCGCATCAATATGGGTGCCGGAGTGCATCACCGTGGTGATTTTCTGCGTCAGCACACCGCCGGTTTTTGCCATGCCGTGCAGGCGCTCGATCTTTACATCTTCAAAATAAGGCCAGCAGGGCTGGCCCAGACCCCAGGGATGGCTTAAGTCATAAAACTCCAAACCCATTTTGTTAAGTAGATTGCTCTCCTCGAAATTGCACAAACTCTCATCGCGCCAATCACCCTCTTCCCAACCTGCCATCACACTTACCTCTCTACCGAGCCCTATCGGGCTCTATTTCAATTCATTTAACCGCAATGCGGTACTGATGCACCACAATACAATTGCAAATAGCCGGCGAAGAGTCAAGCATTTTTTGTATTACTTAGTGAATAATATACACCACAATGCGGTACAATATTTCTTGACAAGAAAAATGCTACCTGTATTGTATTGCACAACATGTCACCACATAGTGATACTACATGAAACGACGTTATCGGAGGCTACATGCCCAAGAAACTAGGAAAAGTTGCCATCTCCTGTGCTGTAACAGGCGCCATTCATACCCCCACCATGTCAAATGCGCTGCCGTACAAGCCCGAAGATATTATTCAGCAGTCACTGGAGGCCGCTGATGCGGGAGCCGCCGTTTTACACCTTCATGCACGCGACCCTGAGGATGGCTCGGTGTCTCTGAACCCTGATCATTTCATGGCATTTTTGCCCCAGATAAAGGCTCAGACCGACGCGGTCATCAACGTATCCACTGGCGGGAGTTTGCTCACATCGATTGAAGACCGAATCAAACCTTCCGACATAGCCTCACCCGAGATGAGCTCCTTGAATATGGGCAGCATGAACTTCTCTTTCCACGGCCTTGCCAAGCGTTATGAGACATTCAAATTTGACTGGGAAAAAGATTACATCGAAGAGTCTGATACCTATATTTTCAGGAATACCTTCCGGGACATTGCGCAAGTCGAAAAGAGCTTGGGCCAGGAACACGGAGTGAAGTTTGAACACGAATGTTACGACGTAGGGCACCTCTACAATCTGAAATTCTGCATGGACACCGGCCTTTTTAAAGCGCCCGTCTTCATCCAGTTCATTTTTGGCATTCTCGGTGGTATTGGCGCTGACCTGGACAATCTCATGTTCATGAAAAGAACCGCCGACCGCTTGTTTGGCGATAACTATCAATGGTCAGTGATGGCCGCAGGAGCGGCGCAGATGCCCTTTGCTACACAGGCTATCATGATGGGAGGCAATGTTCGTGTCGGACTGGAAGATTCGTTGTTCATCGAACGAGGCAAGCTGGCAACATCCAATGCAGAGCAGGTGCATAAAGTGCGTCGTTTGATTGAGGAGTTGGGTTATGAAGTTGCCACACCTGGCGACGTTCGCGAGATGCTCGACCTCAAGGGGTCGGAACAGGTAAGGTTTTAAATTGACACAAAAAGCCGATGACGCTCAGTCATCGGCTTTTCTTTTACAGTAAAAACAATCATTAATCTTGCGCGTCTTCACTCCCCTGCTTACCGCCAACCTTTTGAAAATAGAGAGAGCAGAGATAAAACACTGCCCCAAAAGCAATAACACCTAACATCCAAATATCGGTCTGATCCATTACTTGTCACCTCCAAAATATTTGCCAAGCCAACTGACAAGTTCGGCAAGAACAACAATCAAAATGATCATGCCCAGACTGCTAAGCAGCAACTCCAATGCAAAGCTCATTAACTCACACCTCCAAATGTCTGTTTAACTGAGGGTGGACGCACAAACAAACCCGGCTCACCTTTCTTTGTACAAAGGTTGAGTACAAGGGTCAAGACAAGCGCCACTACCGCGGCGATGTGTGCATTTTCCAGAACCCCTGCAGCCGGCACCCAAGCCACTATGATTTGTTTTAGTGGACCGATAGACCACACACAATTGATAAGCCAAGACGCCACCACCACGGTGAAGGCCACCCTGGAATTTCGCTTCCAGAAAAGGCCAGCAACAATGAC
>CAJWCA010000352.1 GCA_913020395.1 uncultured Cellvibrionales bacterium
AGCCCGCACCGCGGAACACACCTTCCAATTCTTGAATGATTTTGCCGTTGCCTCGAACAGGGCCATCCAGGCGCTGCAAGTTACAGTTAATCACAAAGATCAGGTTCTCCAGGTGCTCACGCCCAGCCAGGGAAATGGCGCCTAGTGTTTCAGGTTCATCACACTCCCCGTCACCCAGGAAGGCCCACACTTTACGATCACCACGGGGAGCCAGGTCTCTGGCTGACAGGTAGCGCATGATATGAGCTTGATAAATAGCCTGAATGGGGCCTAGTCCCATTGATACTGTCGGGAACTGCCAATAATCAGGCATCAACCAGGGGTGAGGATAGGAAGACAGTCCATCGCCGTCCACTTCGCGGCGGAAGCTGTCCAGCTGGTCTTCACTCAAACGCCCTTCGAGGTAAGAGCGCGCGTACATACCGGGCGCACTGTGACCCTGGAAATAAATGAGGTCTCCGGGGTGTTCTCCGTCGTTGCCACGGAAAAAGTAGTTGAAACCAATATCGTAAAGCGTTGCGGCTGAAGAGAAACTCGATATGTGTCCACCCAGGCCATCGTCATTGTCGTTGGCGCGCATCACCATCGCCAGAGCGTTCCAACGAATCAAAGAGCGAATTCGACGCTCCATGAAAAGGTCGCCAGGCATGCGTTTTTCAGCGGTAACAGGAATGGTATTGCGGTAGGGGGTGGTGATGGCGGCGGGCAATCTAATGCCAGCGTCGGTTGCTCGATCGCCCAATTGCTTCAGCAAAAACGCAGCGCGCTCCTTGCCTTCATGACGAATAACAGCGTGTAATGCATCCATCCACTCACGCGTTTCGAGGGCATCAATATCCTCTGGCATTCAGTTCTCCTCGGTGTACGCCCTTCTCAGGCATTGTCCAGTTTCCCGCGGCTGCAGGTCAGTATTTTTGGCATCCTCTGAGTATAGGAAAGATTTATACAGAGAGGCCTAGAAAATTTG
Source organism: uncultured Cellvibrionales bacterium (assembly GCA_913020395.1). Classification (GTDB taxonomy): domain Bacteria; phylum Pseudomonadota; class Gammaproteobacteria; order Pseudomonadales; family Cellvibrionaceae; genus CAJWCA01. The sequence continues at coordinate 968 of CAJWCA010000352.1, forward strand.
TAGTATTTTTACATAAACCTATGGATTTTTCTAGCCTAAGAATGAGACTCACCTTTCAATAAAGGGACTAAATTGCTGTAATTAGACCAATTATTAGAAAAATCGAAAAACATTTTACTGTAGCTTGACTACAAAAGGACTACGGAAAACCCTTATAAGGCCAAAATGCCATGTAAAATGTCCAATATGGAAAATACTTAAAGTCAGGCTACAGAAGCATTGCCCGCCTGCTCCCGAATAGGCCAGGCATTCAGAATCGCTTTGACCAGGGTGGCCAGTGGAATAGCAAAGAAAACACCCCATAGCCCCCAAAAACCACCAAAGACTAGCACTGCCATGATAATGGCAACGGGGTGCAAGTTAACCGCTTCAGAAAATAGCAGCGGCACCAGTACATTGCCATCGAGGGCTTGAATCACACCGTAGACCATAATCAGATAGAAAAACTCAGAGCTCAGGCCCCACTGAAAGAATCCAATCATGGCTACGGGCAGCGTCACCACTGCCGCCCCTATATAGGGGATCACGACGGAAAGCCCAACTGCCAGCGCGAGCAACACTGCGTAGTTAAGCCCCAATATCGCAAAGGCGATATAAGAGGCGATGCCCACAACAATAATCTCGATGACCTTGCCGCGAACATAGTTTGCAATTTGTTCGTTCATTTCATGCCAAATTGAACTCATGACTGGTCGCTGCTTCGGTAAAAAAGAGGTCACCCAGTGAATCAGCTGACGGCTGTCTTTCAAAAAGAAGAAAACCAGAATGGGTACAAGCACGATGTATATCAGCGCACCGACAAGAACAGGCAAACTTGTCAGGGAAAATGAGAGCAACTGCTGCCCCATGCCACCCAATTCTCCACCGGCCGATTTAATCAATTGATCCACCTGATCGGCAGTGATCAACATAGGGTATTTTTCGGGCAACAGCTGCAGGAGCTGATTCCACTCCGTCAACATCCGCGGAATCTCAGAGATCAACTTAACCGCCTGCTGCCAAATGATAGGCATCAAAATAAATACCGATGCTGCCAGCCCGCTAACTAAGACCAAAAAAGCAACGGATACCGAGCCGATATGGGGCACCCCCCATGCTCTCAGCTTCAGAACCATTCCCTGCATCAAAAAGGCGATGATCAAGCTGGCGATCATGGGTGCCAGTATCACCCCCATGGTAATGACAATGATAAGAGACAGCCCGAGAAGAATAGCCAGAATCAAGGCCTCTTCATCGCCAAAATAACGTTCAAACCAATTGTGGAAAATCTTGAACATAGATCCCTCTGACCTTTATTTCATGAAGTGACGATAGGGGTGTTAATACAAACACTCAAGTGTCACGCGCTAAACCTTGCGCAATATATAATGGAAGTGCTGCTCTATTTGCTCGCATTGTAACAGGGAGTGGCCACTCAATTCGGCAAAAGCCTTAAAGTCGCGCATTGAGCCGGAATCTGTGGCCACCACCTTCACACATTGCCCCACTGCCACCTTATTAAGTGCCTGCTTGGCCTTAAGCAGAGGCAGCGGACATCGCAAACCCGAGGTGTCGAGCTCAACTTCGATTGTACAATTTTGATCCATTTGACGGGCAGGGCCTGTATCGGAAATATTCAGGGGCCAAGTGTGACGCAATATGGCTTCAAGCACTACGCTGATTTTGCGCTTTTTTACATTTATCGGTGAACCAAGCGCTCGGTTTCGACTCAAACCGCTAGGCAGTCAATGCACAAGACGATAAAGTAACTTTTAATCATGTTAACGCAGTGGCAGAGCAAACCCGCAGAAGCACTTACACGCTCTTGGGATTTGCCCCACTCACCACAATTGAACCGGAGTTTTGCTACACAGTGCCCTACTTTACCCGCACCAGAAATATCGTCGCCCTGCTGGCGCTCAGTGTCCTGGCACCGGCCCAGAACAGCCTTGCAAAATCCGAAATTAAACTTCCCTCACTGGGTGATGCCAGCTCCGGAATTGTATCTCCCGCCATGGAAAGAGCGCTGGGCCAAAAATGGCAGCGCATGTATCGCAGTCGAGTGGCCACCTCCTCCGACCCTCTGCTGACAGACTATTTAACCAAACTCCTGACAAAGTTGGCCGAAACCAGCCAGCTCAACGACAGGCGCCTGGACCTGATACTCGCCAAAAACCCTACCATGAACGCTTTTGCGGTACCCGGTGGCATTGTAGGTGTGCATACAGGACTATTTTTATACGCCAAAAACGAGCACCAACTCGCCTCCGTACTCTCACACGAACTCGCCCACTTGAGCCAGCGTCACTTTGCCCGAGGTGTTGAGGCTCAACAAAACGCCAGCATTCCCACCATGGCTGCACTATTGGGTAGTCTGGTGCTTGCGGCAACCGTAGGCGGCGACGCCGGCATCGCCGCAATCACCGCATCCCAGGCAGCATCCATGAATAGCCGACTGCGGTTTAGTCGTCAAAACGAACAGGAATCTGATCGCATTGGCATGGTCAACATGGTCAAGGCCGGCATGGACCCCTACGCCGTACCCGCCATGTTTGAAAGCATGATGCAAGCCACCCGCTACACCAAGCGCCCCCCCGAATTCCTACTCTCCCACCCGGTCACCGAAAGCCGAGTGGCCGACTCCCGCAGCCGGGCCGAGCAATACCCCAAAAAGCAATACACCCACAACATCGACTACTTCCTGATGCAGGCCAGAATTCGCCTGCAACACGAAGACACCCCGCAGGCGGCAGCCAAACGTTTTAGAAGCGAAATCGACGGCCAAACACTCTCCCGCGAAGGCAGCCGCTACGGCTTAGTGCTGGCACTAACGGAGGCGGGTGAAACCGAAGAAGCACGAGAAGCTCTTGCCCCACTACTTAAAGAATCCCCCACCCGAATTGCCTACCAGATTGCTGCGATCGACATTTTAGTGGAGGAAAAAAACTACCCTGCCGCACTGGCGTTACTTGAAAGAGAATTGAAACTCTACCCACAAGACCACCCTTTAAATGTGCGCTACGGCGAAACACTGATGAAAGCGGGCCGCTACGCCCAGAGTGAAAACGCCTTGAAACTCTACTCACGCAAACGCCCCAAGGATGACTACGTGTGGTATCTACTGGCGGAAGTCCACGGCTTGGCAGGAAATATTCTGGGCGTTCACCAAGCCAGGGCAGAATATTTCATTTTGAATGGCGTTTACGATAAAGCACAAAAACAGTTGCGTAATGCCCTAAAACTTTCTCGCTCCAGCTACCACACAACCGCATTACTGCAAGAACGAATTAAAGATGTGCGTAGCATGCAAGAGGATGATCACCTCTAATCCATTTTCATCAGACGATCACAGACTGGCGGACTAAGAGATTTAG
>CAJWCA010000353.1 GCA_913020395.1 uncultured Cellvibrionales bacterium
TGAAACTTTCGCCCATTTCATTGCCGGCGTAAATCAGTTCACCGCTGAGTTCATAGGTCCACTGGTGGTAAGGGCAGACCAATTTGGCGACTTTACCCTTTTTAGACAGGCATAACTTGGAACCGCGGTGGCGACACACATTGTGAAAGGCGCCAATACCGCCACCCTGGTCCCGTACCACGGTGACAGGGTTGCTGCCAATTTCCAGGGTAAAGAAATTGCCGGTTTCAGGGATTTCGCAGGTCATGCCGGCAAACAGCCATTCCTTGCCAAACACTTCATCCATTTCAGCCTGAAAAATCTCTTCACTTTTGTAGAAGGCCTGGGGCAGTGAAAACAAGCGATCCCGCTCTTTCAATGCCTGTGCCATTGCCTGCCGGGTGATGGGGGTGGAGGTGCTGTGGGGGTATGGCGTTTCCATCGTTCAATTCTCTATTCAGTGTCTTTTTCTGGACTTTTCAGGGCTGCGTCTGAGGCAACTCAGCATGGCGCTAATTCTGAGCCCGCCGGTCAATTCGAAGTTGCCTAAAAGCGACCAGCCACCTCTACGTTTCCGACCCGCCCGGGGCGGGGATTAGTGCGCTGAGAGCGCCGTGTGGCAGGGAGGCTGGGGGTGTCGCATTTGAAGGGGGGAGTAGTCGCTGTTGGATCATTGGGGAGTGCGGGTTGGCGTTACTATCGCCGAACTTGCCGCTCTGGCAGTTTTTTCATTCATCGCGTGAGCTTTTGTTATGGCACTCAGTTTATTTGATCTATTAAAAATTGGTATCGGCCCCTCCAGTTCACATACCGTAGGGCCGATGAAGGCGGCGGTGATGTTCGTGCAAAAATTGCAGGGGCTTGAAGGCGCCCTCGAGCGAACCGAGCGGATTCAAATTGATCTCTATGGTTCTTTAGGGGCAACCGGAAAGGGGCACGGATCGGGCCCGGCTGTTTTGATGGGGCTTGAGGGGCACAGCCCGGAATTAATCGATCCGGATATTGTACAACCCAGGCTGGCTGAGATTTTGGCCAGCGGTCGCTTGGATTTGATGGGAGGCAAACAAATTGCCTTCACCGAAGCCCGCGACCTGATCTATCACCGTAGAAAAAGTTTGCCCGAGCACCCAAATGGTATGCGGTTTATGGCTGAAGATGAAAGTGGCCAGACTGTCTTGAGCCAAGTGTATTATTCAGTGGGTGGTGGGTTTGTGGTTGACGATACCGCGATGGGTGTCGATCGAATAAAAGAAGATGAAACCGAACAGCCCTATCCCTTTAACAATGCCGTTGAATTGCTCGAGCGTTGCCGGGAAAACAATTTATCAATCAGTGAGCTGATGATGGCCAACGAGTTGGTCTGGCGTTCAGAAACTGAAGTGCGTGAAGGCATTATGGCACTTTGGCAAGTCATGCAGGCCTGTGTCGACAAGGGCATGCACACCCGGGGCATATTGCCCGGGGGCTTGAAAGTTAAACGGCGTGCGCCGGGTTTGTATCTTGAACTGCTCAACAAAAACCGAATGGATATGATTACTCCCTCTCTCGGTGCACTGGATTGGGTTAACCTCTATGCGCTGGCGGTGAATGAAGAGAATGCGGCGGGTGGCAGAATGGTGACTGCGCCAACTAACGGGGCGGCAGGCATTATCCCTGCCGTATTGCATTACTACGTTAAATTCTGTCCGGGGGCCAATCAGAACGGTGTGATTAAATTTTTCCTCACCGCGTCGGCCATCGGCATTTTGTTTAAAAAGAATGCATCCATCTCCGGTGCAGAAGTGGGTTGTCAGGGAGAGGTTGGCAGCGCCTGTGCGATGGCGGCGGCGGGTTTGGCAGAGGCCATTGGCGCAACACCTGCCCAGGTGGAAAATGCCGCAGAAGTGGGAATGGAACACAACCTAGGTTTAACCTGCGATCCCATCGGCGGGCTGGTTCAGGTGCCGTGTATTGAGCGCAACGCCATGGCGTCGATGAAGGCCATTAACGCGGCAACGCTGGCACTAAGAGGTGATGGTGAACACTTGGTGTCGCTGGATAAAGTGATTAAAACAATGCGAGACACCGGGCGGGACATGTCTGATAAATACAAAGAGACATCCCGCGGCGGTCTGGCTGTTAATGTGATTGAGTGTTAACCCAGATAGGATTACTAAATGCCTGCCTGTCACTAGTGTCTGTGACTTGCAGGCTGTACCAGGTGTTCTGTTTCGGGGTGACCACAAAATTGGCGGCGCTGCGTTCAGAGGTTTCCGGGAACGCCAGCGTTTGAATTATCTTTCCTTGTTCAATCAAGTCCACTCGCGTTAAACCGCCCACGGCCTGCACGTCAAAATTTAACGGCAGGGGTGTATTGGCCCTGTGGGTGAGCTCTGAGCCAAACAGCGTTTCAGGAAAAATCAAAGGCCCGAGTGTGGCGTAAGCGTGTCCCTGTTTGAGTGCTTTAATAAACCCATCGATACTCAGTTGACCGTCTACCTTGGCATACATGCGAGCAGTGCCCGACACTTCTTGCCAGACGTTGTGCACATCGGAACCCGCTGATAGATAGGCTCGCTGACCTTGATTCCACAGCGCCCAGGCTTTTTTGATGGTGGGTACATTGTCGGAGCCGGCGCTGATTTCGATGAGATCAAAGTCGTCGCTGTAACCACCGGGTATTCGATTTTTTTCCTGGCTGGAAAAATAGCCATAGGGGATATAAGGGTGATTGAGTTGCACCACATCCGCACCCATTCTGCGAGCCTCGGCAAAAATTTCCTGAACGCTGGCCTTGCCACTCTCAATAGTAATGTCTTTATCCACATCCAGCGGGTAGGCGTTGAAGTGTGCCCAGGAGGGTGAGAATTCTATGGCGGGAATAAAGGGAATTTTCCGTGTTTTTGCCAGGGCATTCATCGCACGATTGTTGATCACCGAATCGTGATCGCTGAGAAAGGTCAAATCTAGGCCAGCCGCCAACTCCGAACGCATCACAAAACCCGGAGGTGTAAATCCATCCAATACATCTGAGTGATGATGCATGTCGGCGTTGTACCAACCCTGGCTCACGGGATCGGCCAGGCGATCGATGTAGGCCTTCATGGTTTTTTCCTGGCCGGGTTCAACGGTCAGTTCGAGATAAGTAGCGTTTGAAGTGAACCCTTCTGCGTTGACGAGTTTTAAGGTGTATTCACCCGGTGCAAGTTCGAGCTGTGCTTTACCTCTGCTATCTAATTCAGTAAAGAAAGTTTCTTTGCCAAAATATTCTATTAAAGGTTTCTCTCCTTTGGCAATGCTGATGCGAGCATCAACGGGTATGTCTTTCCCTTTTTCTAGCACTTGAAGATTTACCAGGCCTGGTGCCTGCAAGTCGTTAAAGTGTTGGGTCAGTGTTGCATTGCTTTTAACCTGAATGGACACTTCGCGGCTGTTGGAATGTCCTTTGGCGCTGGCAAGCAGTTGGTATTCGCCCTCCGGGAGTTCAATCTGATACTCGGATTTGTGGCCGCGGGTCCAGGTGTAAATGGGCGCGGTCTCGGATTTTTTGCCCGGAATAATTTTTCGAACAATAATTGCCGGGTTTTCCACAGCGGTGCCGTCGGCATTGCTCACCTTGCCAGAAATTGTTCCAAAGGGCAGGGCGTTTAGATCAATTTCACCTTTGACGATGGGGGAGAGTTCACCGTTGTTTGCGACCTGGAGCCAGGCTTCGAAGGATCGGCTTTCGCCGGGTTTCAGTGTGTGCAATAAGTATCGGTCGCGTGCGTCGTGATCACTGTGATCCGCAAAGGGTGCGTGTAAACCCAGGGCCCACTGCGAATCGTAATAGGCCGACCAGTTGGCGATGGCGTTATCAGCTTTGCCTGTTTTTACCCCTTGCATGCCCGGCACACCAAAAAGATAACCGCCGTCGGGCCAAAGCACGTAACCCGAAAATAATTCAGTGTAGGTAGTTTTACTGGTGTTTCTCATTTCGGTGACAATGTGAAGTTTGTCGTCGTTGGCGTGTAAAGTGAACCGAGTGGTCAGTTGTACCGATTCCCAGTCGCGCTCTGTCTTAATAGAGATTTTTTTGTGTGTTTTGTGTTCAACGCTCACTCGTTGATAAGTGGTTGGCCAGCTGGACCAATTGTTTGGCATAAAATCAACCAGAGACGCGATGTCATAGCCTATGGTGTTTTCCCGGACGATAGCAATGTCGACGATACCACCGCGCGCGACGCCCCACGGCGGCGCACTGTCTACGGCGAATGCCAGGGCGAACAGGCCATTGTTTACAGTAATATCCGCAACTCCCTTCGCTTCTCCACGAGGGATATTGGTTGGGCCCGTTTTGACG
>CAJWCA010000354.1 GCA_913020395.1 uncultured Cellvibrionales bacterium
AGTTCTTATAGTCTAGGGTCAGGCTATAAGATTAACGAAGCAAAAGAGATTCAGCAATGAGTGAAAATAACGCCGAGACGGTTCCGCTGCAGTTTAATGAGCAATCTCATGAGGACATGTGCGTGTCGGCACAGGCATTTTATCAGGCCGTTAAGACGCGACGAAGTGTTAGAGACTTCAGTGATCGGAGCTTTCCACGGGAAGTGATTGAGCAAGCGCTGTTGGCGGCGGGTACGGCTCCCAATGGGGCGAATATGCAACCCTGGCATTTTGTTGTTGTTGAGAATACAGACGTTAAGCGAGAGATTCGTGAAGCCGCGGAGCGAGAGGAGCGTGAATTTTACGAGAGGCGAGCATCAGAGGAGTGGCTGGAGGCTTTGGCGCCTTTGGGGACCGATGCACACAAACCCTTTTTGGAGACAGCGCCCTATTTAATCGCGATCTTTAGTAAAAAGTTTAGCTTCGACGAACAGGGCGAACGCCATAAAAACTACTACACCAGCGAATCGGTGGGTATCGCATGCGGATTTCTTATTGCTGCCTTGCACCAGGCCGGTGTGGCCACTTTGACTCACACACCCAGCCCGATGAAGTTCCTAAATGGTATTTTGCAGCGCCCAGACAATGAGCGTCCGTTTTTACTGTTGGTGGTGGGTTATCCTGCTGAACACGCCACGGTCCCCGACATTGAAAAGTTTCCTTTAGAGGCCACTACCAGTTTTATCTAGTTAAGCCTCGCTCAGTTTTCCGCGCTCACCTACCAGCAGGGTGATCCATGCCAGTGAACTCAGGGCGAGGGCGATGGCGATGCACCAGATTGTGACGGGGCCATACAGAGGGCTCAGTGCGATAAACAGGGGCCAGCTGAGTATTAAACGCCACGCCTCGGCCTTGAGGGTGCTGCCTTCCAGCATCCAGGCACCCACAACCAGTGGGGCACTGATCAACAGCCAGGAGAGCCCTGCAATCGAATAGCTGAGCTGGGCGTTTTCAAACAGGAAAACACTGCCGATGACCATGGCGCTCAGCAGGTGCATTAGCGCATAGCTGGCGTGCGCTTTACTGCTCCGGGGGTCGTATTTTTCGAAATGCTCCAAATTGGTCTTTGTAATGGGGTGGGCATCAATGACATCGTCCGGTCTCCAGCCTGTCGGCATAAACCAGATTCTTAATTTGTCTCGGATACTCTTGGTGTGCCAGGCATCCTTAAAGAGCGAGGCCCAGACGTGAAAGTTGGCCGTAATCGGGTTGAGTGAAAGTACCGGCCTGCGCACGCCGTAGATAATCTCTTCATCTTCCGCTTCTTTGGCGAAGGTGCCAAACATCCTGTCCCATAAAATAAAGACACCCCCGTGGTTTTTGTCGATGTAACGGGCATTTTGCGCGTGGTGCACGCGGTGGTGTGAGGGAGTTACCATGACCCACTCGACAGGACCAAGGGTTTTGATGTGGCGGGTATGCACCCAAAACTGGTAGATCAGGTTCCAGTCGCCACAGACAATCCAAGCCTCCACCGGGGCGCCCAGAAGAAAGGCGGGCACCGCAAACACCCAGACAAATACCGAACTGCTGGTTTGGCGCAGTGCGGTGGTGAGGTTGTAGTCTTCACTGGAGTGATGGATGGAGTGTCCGGCCCAGAGGAAATTGATCTCATGACGGAAGCGATGCGACCAGTAATACACAAAATCATAGAGCACAAACATGCCAAGCCATACCCAGGGGTTTTCTAGGTTCCAGCTAGGCAGAGACCAAGGGGAAAGCAAACCACTGAGAATAAGCGACATGAGGCTGAATTGAATGAGCCCTGTCGACTTGCTGAATATGCCGAGGGCGAGACTGCCGAAGCTGTCATTGAGGCGGTAGTAGCCGGTTTTGCGCGCGCGATCGACACACAATTCAAGACCGATGAGGAGTAAAAATCCGGGTGCGGCGAGGAGGGTGATGTCGTAACTCATGGGCGGCCTCATTTCGTGACTATATGGTCTGGCGTGGTCATAGATCCTTTACGCAGGCTAACGGATTCTCATGGGCGATTCCAGTTCTGAATACGACTTTTATTCGCCAATAGGCCTGCACTTTTACGAAAAGACCTGAGGTCTTTGCCATTTCTTTCGTCTTAGGGGGCACATTACACAGTTTGGCGTGCAGACTGATTAATGGTCTTGCATTGTTTAAAGTAAAGGCGCGAAGTAAACTCTTGCGGTGACAGAACTAATAAAAAAGCGCTAGCCACAAGCTAAGGTGATAACTGTCCTAGTGAAGTGCGCGCGAAACAAAAAATCCAAGGAAAAAACTCCCATGAAGGCTCTATTGGCAATCCCTCTCCTAATATCGGCGATGGTCGCTCTCACTGCGTGCAGTGGCGGCAGCGACTCAAATTCTTCAGCCGCAGGCAATTCAAGTGCTGAAGGCGCCGAAGCAGCACCCAAAACGCTGACGATTGGCCTGTCACAATACCCTTCAACCATGCATCCGAATATCGAAACGATGGTGGCAAAATCCTACGTACGTGGTTTTCTAGCTCGCTCGATGACCTATTTCGATGCGGACTGGAATTTGGTCTGTGGCCTGTGCGTTACTTTGCCCACTATTGAAAACGGGCTGGCTGTCCTAGAGCAGACACCTGAAGGCACACCTGGAATTGCGGTGAGTTATGAATTGCCCGCCGGTGTTACCTGGGGTGATGGTACGCCTGTGACCACAGTGGATATCGCCTTTGCTTGGGAAGTGGGGCAGAACACTAAGACGGGTGCCAACAACCTAGAAATGTATACCCGCGGTTATAAACTCGACGTGATCGATGAGCGCAACTTTACGCTCCACATCAACAAAGTGACCTTCGATTACAATCAGCTGGGCGACCTATACCCTTTGCCGAAACATCTCGAGGGTGAGCTGTTCGCAGAAGACCCCTACGAATATCGTCATCGCACCAACTACAATGCAAACACCACCGTGGCTGGTCTGTGGTGGGGCCCCTACATCATCACCGACACCCAGCAGGGCAGCACCGTTACCATGGAGCGCAATCCACACTGGTACGGTAAAGCCCCTTATTTTGATCGCGTCGTTGTCCGAGCAATCCAGAATACTTCGGCGATGGAAGCCAACTTGCGTTCAGGCACCATCGACATGGTTGCCGGTGAACTGGGCATTCATTTGGATCAGGCCTTGGCCTTTGAGAAGCGCCACGGCGAAATGTACAACATCATCTACAAACCTGGTCTTCACTACGAACACATTGACCTCAATCTTGAAAACCCGATTTTAAAAGACAAGCGCGTACGCCAAGCCTTGATGTTCAGTATTGATCGTCAGTTGATCAGCGATCTTTTGTTTCAAGGTCGTCAGCCTGTCGCTAATACCAACGTCAGTTCCTTGGACCGAGTCTCTTCAAACAATGTTAAAACTTACAGCCTCGATCTAGAGAAAGCCGCGGCCTTATACGACGCCGCGGGCTGGTCTGATATGAAAGAGGGCATTCGTCACAATGCACAGGGCGAGCCACTGCGTTTAGAAATCATGTCAACGGCAAGTGACAAAACCCGCGAGAAAGTTGAGCAGGTGTTACAGAGTCAGCTGAAGCAGGCGGGCGTTGATTTACGTATCCACAACGAACAGGCTCGTGTCTTTTTTGGTCAAACCACTCGCGAGCGTAAGTTCAGCGCGATGGCCATGTACGCTTGGGTCTCAGCGCCCGAAAATGTGCCTCGTTCAACACTGCACTCCTCTGAAATTCCAACCGCTGAAAACAACTACACCGGTCAGAATTACACCACGATCAGCATGCCTGAGTTAGACGCTACCATCGATGCGATAGAAGCTGAGCTTGACGCTGACAAACGTCTGCCACTGTGGGAAAAAATGCAGCAAATCTACGCTGAAGAAGTGCCTGTCATGCCTTTGTACTTCCGCGCCAATGCTTATGTTTTGCCTAAGTGGTTGAAAGGTTTGCGCCCAACAGGTCACCTAGACCAGTCGACTAACCACGTTGAGTTCTGGCACCGTGAAGAAGGTGGTGCGAAGTAATGAGTGATGATAAACATCCTCTGTTATCTGTAAAAAATCTCAGTATTGGTTTTGACACCGATGACGGATTAGTCCGGGTAGTAGAAGATGTTTCTTTTGAGTTGGAACGGGGTAAAACCCTGTCCCTGGTAGGCGAAAGTGGTTGTGGCAAGTCTCTGACTGCCTTTGCCCTCTTGCAGTTGTTGCCGCCCTTCGGCCGCATTTTGTCGGGCTCCATTGAGTTTCAAGGCAAAAATTTAGC
>CAJWCA010000355.1 GCA_913020395.1 uncultured Cellvibrionales bacterium
TTTCCTTATAAAACATGAACTTACAAGGATTACTAAGTGTTTTAACAAAAATCAACCGGTGAAGGAGTAGAACTATGACATTTTTTTGAATGATGTGGAAAAGAGGTGACAGCTTAGACAGGTTGGCGCTGGAATAGCACCGAAGTGAGCACCAACTGGTACAGATGTACCTTTGTAAAAAGGGTAGATTTGATCATTTTATGTGCTGCCAATCGAAGCCCTCATCCTGACACGCGTAAAGCACATTGGAAACCCGAGTACAGACTTTTGCGAGCGCCTCCTCAGTGAGCGTCAAAGAGTTATTCTTCTGGCTGATATGGGCAACAATTAGGTGCTGCAATTTCTCAAGGTCGAGACGTTCTAGAAGGCCTGCGGTCTGCTGATTACTTAAATGTCCCCACAAACCTCCAACCCGCTGTTTCAAGGAGGCTGGGTATGGACCACACGCTAACATCGCGGGATCATGATTTGCTTCAAGCACAAGTGCATCACAGCCGTCGAAGCTGGACTCAATGTGGGGCGTAATACTCCCCAAGTCGGTCAGGACACCCAGACGAAACTGCCCATCATTAAATATAAACTGTGCCGGCTCCCGTGCATCGTGGGGCACGGCGACAGGTAGCACATCAAGACCATCGAGCGAAAAGGACTGGTAGCCTTCAATCAGAGTCAGAGATGGCAGTCGACCCAAGTCCTTACTTTTAAAGGTGCCAGGGGTCATATAGACGGGAATATCGTACTTTCGCGCGAGAGGTGCGACCCCTTTTAAGTGATCGCCATGTTCATGGGTGACTAAAATTGCTTTTAAATCTTCAGGGTTTTTGCCCAAGCGCGCCATGCGCTGCTCGGTCGCCTTAATGGTGAAACCGCAGTCCACCATCAACAAACCCGAGTGCCACTCCACCACAGTCGCGTTACCGCGACTGCCACTGCCAAGGGATGCAAACCTCACTGATGTAAATCCTTTAAATCAGGTTACGACGCAAGACAGTCAGTAGGCGTTTCGTTTGACTTGGCTCCAGAGTACGGGCTTGAGCGTCACGAATACGAACTTCCACCCGCCCATCAAGCTCATTAATCAATACCAACAAACCGGGTACGGACTCTATCTTGCCTGCCTCATCCGAAGAAGGGACACCTTCTGGGAACAACTTACGATTGCTCTCATTGTCTTCCAGCTGAAGATTCGCCAAAACCTGATCGAGAGAATAAGGGCTCTCAGTCACGTCTTTATCGTCTCCGCCCCAAAGGTTATCGAACCAACCGCTCTCTTCCTCTGGCGTAACAAAAGTTATGTAGTAAATGCGCTTGCTAGAATTTTCATCAAACAGTTTGAAACCGCCGTTTTTAACCGAGTGGCCAATTGTGGCCCAAGCACGGGAAGTTGCGAGATCCATCAGCAAGATAGGCTCTCGACCGTCTTTGCTGAATTCCACTTTAGCGCCGCCGCCAATAGTTTGTGCCAACAACGAAGTCGCTCCCGCGTTCTCTTCACTTGCAAGCGCACCGGCTAACTCATCGATCATCCAAGACTCTTTTTCGAGGTCCTCAGAATTGTCGGGCCAAGGAACATTGGCACTCAGCTCAAGGTCGACAGACTGTTTTGCATGTAAAACATGAATTTCCGTACTGTCTGGCTGAACACCTTGCTCGATACGCAGGCGGTAACGATGCCTGGTTTCATCGTCGGCCACAAATTTTAACCAAGCTGTCTCGATGACACCCCCTTCGGCATCAACCAGCGCAAGCTGCAAGCCATTGCTGCTCAGGAAGTTACGGATACGAGGCCACGCTTCACTGGCGGGTGTATTGATCAGAATCCAGCGTTGATTGGACAGCTTTTGAATCTTAACTTTTTCGCTCAGCATATTAGCCGCCAGCGGCTGCGGGCGAGGCACTTCAAAACGCTCACCGGCCAGCAATTCATATTCACCCGCATTGCGAATTTCGGGCACGACAAACATAGACTGCACGACTTCGGGGTCGGTGCCTTCCGGCAGCTTCGTACCGTCCAGCTCAATGGCTTTTAGATAGTCATCGCCACGGTCACGGAAATAACCGTCATTGCCAAAGAGGCTGCTGCAAGCAGAAAGGTTTGTCAGGATGACAAAACAGAAGCCCGTTTTTAGGAAAGTTTTTAATGGTCGATTCAAATTTTTGCTTATCATTTTTATTCTCGTTACAGCAGGTTAGCGTTTTGCAGCGCCGTGCGTACTTCTTGGTGATACTGTTCAGCCAGAGGTGTCATGGGCAAACGAATGCCACGCCCCATAAGACCCATTTCAGCCACAGCCCACTTCACAGGGATTGGATTGGACTCAACAAACATTGCTTTGTGTACAGGTTTCAGTGAATCATTGATCGCGCGGCTTGCGTCCGCCTGCCCGGCCAAAGCCAAAACACACATGTGTGACACTTGTGCGGGAGCAACGTTCGCAGTGACAGAGATATTTCCCGTGCCACCCAGCAAAATCAATTCGACCGCCGTGGGGTCATCACCAGACATTATGGAAAAGTCCTCAACACGGCCATCAATCAAAGTCTTAGCGCGGTCCATATCGCCAGTCGCTTCTTTAATACCAATGATGTTTTTGTGACCTTGGAGACGGAAAACCGTTTCGGGGAGCATATCCACGCCGGTGCGGCCGGGTACGTTGTATAGAATCTGGGGGATATCAACCGCGTCCGCGATGGCCATGTAATGCTGATAGAGGCCTTCTTGGGTGGGTTTGTTGTAGTACGGCGTCACCAGTAGGCAGGCATCGGCCCCCGCGTCTTTCGCCGCTTGAGTCCACTCAATCGCCTCTCTGGTATTATTCGCACCGGTACCGGCAATCACAGGCACCCGTCCGGATACTTGATCAACAACGTCTTTAATCACCGCAATGTGTTCGGACACCGCCAGTGTGGCAGACTCGCCCGTCGTGCCAACGGCTACGATCGCATCTGTGCCATTTTCAAGGTGCCAGTCCACCAATTTATGAAGACTGTCCCAATCTAGGGATCCATCTGCGTTCATCGGGGTTACTAGGGCAACCATACTGCCTTGAAACATTCACACTCTCCGTAAGACAAACAACAAGCGCTGGCTAAAACCCGTCGCTAAATAAAGGCGATATGGTACTGGCCACCTAGCTTATTAACAAGGTCCCTGATTGTTCTTTTCAGTGCTTCGGACTAGTTATTTTTATTAAAGTCCAACATTCGCTGTAAGGGGCGCATGGCGCGGGCTCGAAGATCGGCATCGACATGGATTTCATCCACACCCTGCTCCAAGGCACGCACCAGTAAATCCAGCTCATTCATCGCCATCCAAGGGCAATTGGCGCAGCTTCGACAGGTCGCTCCACTGCCTGCAGTGGGCGCAACAAAGAAGTCTTTGTTTGGGCTTAGCTGCTGCATTTTGTAGAAAATACCTTGATCGGTTGCAACGATGAATTTGCTATTAGACATTTCTTTCGATGCATTGATCAATTGGGAGGTAGAACCAACCACATCGGCTAATTCCACCACAGGATCGGGGGACTCCGGGTGCACTAGGATGGCGGCATCCGGGTGCTGTGCCTTGAGGTCCAAAACACCCTTCGCTTTAAACTCTTCGTGAACAATACAAGCGCTATCCCAGAGCAGCATGTCGGCACCGGTTTGTTTTTGCACGTAGGTGCCAAGGTGCTTGTCAGGTGCCCAGATAATTTTTTCGCCCTGGGAGTCTAGATAGTCCACCACATCGAGCGCGATGCTGGAGGTCACAACCCAGTCAGCGCGGGCTTTTACAGCTGCCGACGTGTTGGCGTAAACCACAACCGTTCGATCGGGGTGAGCGTCACAGAATTCGGCGAATTCGTCCGCAGGGCAACCCAGGTCCAAGGAGCAAGTGGCTTCCATGGTGGGCATGAGAATTCGCTTTTCCGGAGTCAAGATTTTGGCCGTCTCCCCCATAAACTTCACACCCGCAACAATAAGGGTGGTGGCTTCATGCTGCTTGCCAAAACGGGCCATCTCTAGAGAGTCGGAGACACAACCGCCGGTCTCTTCGGCGAGGGCCTGAATGACGGGGTCGGTGTAGTAATGGGCCACAAGTGCGGCATTTTCGGACTTTAAGAGCCCCTTGATCTTTTCTTTTAAGATCAGCTCTTCCTCTGGCGTGTGCCTTGGGGCCAGTTGGATGTTGTCTAGGTGCGCTTTAACGATTTCGCGAGCGGCGATGTCTTCACCGAGCGTAGATTCTGAGGCTGTCATTCTGGCTTCCACACATGTG
>CAJWCA010000356.1 GCA_913020395.1 uncultured Cellvibrionales bacterium
ACACGGCACCACCGGCGAAAAGATTGACCTTGCGCTGCTGGTTGATGGGCTTCAGGCCGAGCGAGAGCAGGGCATCACCATTGATGTGGCCTATCGTTATTTTTCTACTGAGAAACGCAAGTTTATCATCGCGGATACCCCGGGCCACGAGCAATACACTCGCAATATGGCCACGGGTGCCTCCACTTGTGACTTAGCCATTATCTTGATCGACGCCCGCTACGGTGTGCAAACACAGACTCGCCGCCACAGTTACATTGCCTCACTGTTGGGCATTAAACACGTGGTCGTAGCGGTTAATAAAATGGACCTGATGGGGTTTGATCAAGCGGTTTTCGACAAAATTAAAGCCGAATACGAAGCGTTTGCCACCAACCTGAACAAACAAGAGCTGCATTTTGTGCCAATTTCCGCTCTCAATGGCGACAATGTCGTTGATCGTGGAGAACAATCGGCCTGGTATACTGGCAAAACCTTGATGGAAATCCTGCAAACGGTGCAGATAGCCGATGATAAAAACGTTAACGATTTCCGGTTCCCTGTGCAGTACGTTAATCGCCCCAATCTGGATTTCCGCGGGTTTTGCGGTACGGTTGCCTCAGGTTTGATCAAAGTGGGCGATGCCGTTAAAGCGCTGCCCTCAGGCAAATCCAGTACCGTGAAAGACATTGTTTGTCACGGCGGCAATCTGACAGAAGCCTTTGTGGGGCAGGCGGTTACGCTCACAACAGAAGACGAAATAGACATCAGCCGCGGAGACATTCTGGTCAAAGCGGAAGACGATATTGCGACAACCAATCATTTAAAAGCTCACGTGGTCTGGATGTCGGAAACACCGCTTTCAACCGAGCGTGAATACCTGTTTAAGTTTGCCAGCAAAAGCGTGACCGGCAAATTACCGGTGATTCACCACCAGATTGATGTGAATACTCAAGAGCAGTTGAACAAAGGTTCACTGGAACTCAATGATATCGGTCTGGTAGAGGCTGAGTTGAGTCAAGCGGTGGTTGTTGACTGTTATCAGCAGAATCGTGCAACCGGCGCTTTCATTGTGATCGACCGCTTGAGCAATATCACTGTTGCTGCAGGCATGGTCTCCGAGCGTCTGGACGAGACAAACATGAACCCGGCTTCGAGTGGCGAATTCTCTGAGTTTGAGATGGAATTGAATGCGCTGGTGCGCAAGCACTTCCCTCACTGGGGCGCGGTGGATTTACGTGGGCTTGAAAAGTAAGCTTTTGCCCATATAACAGACAACTCACTCACTAGAAAGTCGGTAAGCATAGTGCAATTATTCAAAGATCAGGCTGAATTTCAGAAAACAAAGCTGTTTATCGCTCTAAAGGCGGCTAAGCAGTATTTTGTTTATGCGGCCTTGTTCAGTGCAGCGATCAATATATTGATGCTGGCGCCCGCGATATATATGTTGCAGGTCTATGATCGGGTTGTCACAAGCGGCAGCATTTCAACACTGGTCATGTTGACTCTCATTATGGTGTTTTTACTGGGCTCTATGGGGGGGCTCGAATGGGTCCGTTCGCGCCTGTTGGTACGTGCGAGCACTTTCTTGGAGCAATCGCTGAAAGACCGGGTATTTGACGCTACCTTTAAACAGTCGTTACTGAGTGGTAAAACCAGTGCTCAATCGCTAACGGACCTGACAGGATTACGTCAATTTATGACCGGGCAAGGTTTATTTGCCTTTTTTGATGCGCCCTGGGTGCCAATTTATATTCTTGTGATGTTTCTTTTTCATCCCATATTTGGCTGGATTGCCATTTTTGGTGGAATCGTATTACTTGCACTGGCATATGGAAACGAGAAGTTTACCCGTAAAAAGTTAAAGGAGGCCAATGCAGAGGCGGCCTGGGTGAACAATTTCGCCACTAAAAACTTGCGCAATGCCGAAGTCATCGAATCTATGGGGATGTTGAGTGATGTTCGCCAGCAATGGGCAACTCACGGCAACCGTGCCTTAGGTTTGCAGACACAAGCCAGCGATTGGGCGGGCACGTTCACCTCTGTTTCAAAATCATTTCGGATTATCCTTCAGTCTTTAATTTTGGGTGCAGGGGCCTACCTGGCGGTCAACCAACAAATTTCCCCGGGCCTGATGATTGCAGGCTCACTGTTGCTGGGACGTGCCTTAGCGCCTATAGATCAAATGGTGGGTGCGTGGGCTGGTTTCATCAATGCTAGATCTCAATTCGAGCGTTTGAATACCTTGCTGGAAAATATTCCTGAAGACAAAGCCGTGATGACCTTACCTGATCCGGTAGGGGTTATTGATGTTGAAAATATCATTGTGGCACCACCGGGCACTCGCACACCGGTATTGAAAGGTGTCAATATACATTTAGATGCCGGTGAGGCACTGGGTATTATTGGGCCGAGTGCCGCAGGCAAGTCTACTATGGCCAGAGCGCTGTTAGGCATATGGCCTACCTTGAGTGGCAAGGTAAGGTTGGATGGCGCCGATATTTTTGCCTGGAACCGGGAAGAGTTGGGTCCGCATATCGGTTACTTGCCCCAGGACATAGAGCTGTTTGATGGCACAATATCTGAGAATATTGCACGATTTAAAGAGGTTGATGCTGAGTTGGTTGTCGCTGCGGCTAAGATGGCCGGCGTACACGAAATGGTGCTGCGTTTACCAGAAGGTTATGACACGGTAATCGGTGGCACAGGCGGAATTCTATCAGGTGGGCAGCGTCAGCGAATAGGTTTGGCCAGGGCACTTTATGGTGATCCCAAGTTAGTGGTGCTCGATGAGCCCAACTCCAATCTCGACGAGTTAGGTGATCTCGCGTTGTCTGAAGCGTTGCAGAAGTTAAAGGCGAGGGGGGTAACGGCAGTAATAATAGCGCATCGCCCTCAGGTGCTGCGTAACGTGGACAAAATACTGGTCTTGTCTGCTGGAGTCGCAGAGGCCTTTGGCCCTCGTGATCAGGTTCTAGCGAAATATACACAGCGAGTCGCTGGCGCGCCTTCAGGGTTGGCGAGTGCCTCTTAGCACTTGCATTACAGCGAAAATACTTTTCGTCTAATAAAAAAGAATTTGGTAACAATATGTCAGTTTTGTCTGCTCCTCAGACTATCGAAGTCGATTTCACTCAGGCGCGCCGTCTGGGCATGGCTATTTTAGCCGTAGTCTTTGGAGGCTTCGGTTTGTGGTCTTTACTTGCTCCACTGGAAAGTGCGGCACTTGCCCCTGGTGTGGTGATTGTTAAGTCTTACAAAAAAACTATCCAGCATCTGGAAGGCGGTATCGTTAAAGATATTCTTGTGCGTGAAGGCGATCGCGTGAAAGTGGGGCAGTCCCTGCTGATTATGGGGGATACACAAGCCCGCGCAGAGTTGGAAATCGCTAAGGCACAACTTTTTTCTCTATCGGCGAGAAAATCCCGCTTGCTGGCAGAGCGAGACGGTGTGGACTTGATTGTTCCAGAGCCTCACTTGATTGAAGACCCTCGCATGCAAGAAGAGCTGCAATCGCAAACGCAGTTTTTCAAGGCGCGTGCCAGCGCTCGACTGGGCGAAATTAATGTATTGAATCAGCGGGTTGATCAGTTGCAAGCCAATGTTTCAGGTTTGTTAGCACTTAAAAAGAGCAAAGAAAACCTGGTGGCCTCCTATGCAGAGGAAATACAGGATTACCGCGGTTTGCTGGAAGAAGGGTATGCCGACAAAAATCGCCTGCGTGAGTTAGAGCGGAGTCACTCTCGCCTGGAGGGCGAGGTTGCCGAACATATCTCATCAATTGCTGGCACTCGTATAAAAGTGGGTGAAACGGAATTGCAAGTATTACAGCTGCAGAAAGAGTTTCATTCTACCGTTGTCGATGAATTAGGGCAGGTGCAAACAAAACTGAACGATGCAGAGGAGCGCGTTCGGGCACTTGAAGATAAGGTGGTGCGAAAAAATATTACCTCACCCGTCGCCGGTGTTGCCATGAACCTGCAGGTTCACACCATTGGAGCGGTTATTGCTCCAGGCACCCCCATTCTTGATGTCATTCCTTCCAGTGGTGATTTTTTGGTTGAGGCGCAGGTCTCTCCTATAGATATCGATCGTGTGGTAGCGGGACAAAACGCTAAAATTCGCTTTTCATCTTTTAATGGCGCAACCCCAGTTATTGAGGGTGAAGTCATAACACTGTCTGCGGACCGCTTGATCAATGAGCAAACGGGCATGCCCTATTTTCTTGCAAGGGT
>CAJWCA010000357.1 GCA_913020395.1 uncultured Cellvibrionales bacterium
CTGTCTTTAACCGGGCCAGGTGTTTCTGCCCGATAAAGCTGCATGCCACCAATTCCCAACATGGGCAGGATCGCAACGGCAATAACAATAATACCGATACCGCCCAGCCATTGAAGTTGCTGCCGATAATAAAGAATTGATTTTGGCAGAGCATCGAGACCAGTAATAACGGTTGCCCCAGTGGTAGTTAGTCCGGATAGAGACTCAAATAAAGCATCGGTAAAACTTAGATTAACGCTTGTTGACAGATAAAACGGCAGGCAGGCAAACAAACCCAATACCGACCAAAAGAGCGCAGTAATTAAAAAACCATCCCGGGTTCGCAGGTCTTGTTTCAGGTTGTAGACCGGCAGCCACATAATCAAACCGGTAGAGAAGGTAATGCCAAATGCCCACAGGAAAGCGGGATAACTATTATCGGCATACCAGAAAGACACAAGAATAGGAGGGAACAATGTCAGGCTGAAGACCATCAGCAACACACCCAGTACCCTAAAAATAATTGCAAAATGCATAGTGCAGCTCGTGTTAGAAGAAGCTAAAACCGACTTGAAACAGCTGTTCAATGGCGCGTGTATGTTTTTTGTCGACCAGGAAAACAATCACATGATCGCCAGTCTCCACAACCACATTGTCATGGGCAATGATGACTTCACTGCGTTGTTTACGTTCGCGAACGATCGCACCAATGGTTGCGCCAGTGGGCAGGTCGATATCCTCAATGGTTTTTCCCACCACCTTGGAGGAGCGAGCATCTCCGTGTGCAATCACCTCAATGGCCTCTGCGGCCCCTCGACGTAAAGAGTGCACGTTAACCATGTCGCCGCGCCTCACGTGAGTGAGTAGGCTGCCGATCGTTGTGGTTTGTGGAGAGATGGCAATATCGATTTCACCACCTTGAACCAGGTCTACATAGGCCGCGTTATTGATGAGCGCCATAACCTTTCTGGCACCGAGGCGTTTTGCCAACATCGACGACATGATATTGGCTTCGTCATCGTTGGTGAGCGCAAGAAACACATCGGTGTCTTCAATATTTTCTTCTAACAACAATTCCTGGTCAGAGGCACTACCCAGCAATACGATGGTGTGCTCTAACTGTTCAGAAAGTTGGGCGCAGCGGGCCGGATTAAATTCAATCAGCTTTACGGAATAACGGGTTTCCAGTTTTTGTGCGAGACGCACACCGATATTACCACCACCCGCAATTGTAATTCGTTTATAGGGGTTTTCCAGTCGCCGCAATTCACTCATAACGGCGCGAATATCTGATTTTGCGGCGATAAAAAAGACTTCGTCATCCGCTTCAATAACGGTTGAGCCCTCAGGCATAATCGCGCGGTCTCGGCGATAAATGGCAGCCACTCGTGTATCAACAGAGGGCATGTGCTGGCGAAGAAAACGCAGTTCCTGTCCAACCAAGGGGCCGCCGTAATAGGCTTTAACGGCAACAAGTTGTACGTTCCCGTCGGCAAAATCGAGCACCTGCAAAGCACCAGGGTGTTCAACTAAACGGAAAATATAATTTGAAACCAATTGCTCTGGGCTGATTAAAACATCAATAGGAATGGCGTCATTTTTAAACAGCTCTGGGCGGCTGAGATAACTTTGTGAACGTATGCGAGCAATTTTTGTGGGTGTTCGAAACAAGCTGTGTGCGATTTGACAGCTAATCATATTGGTTTCGTCATTGTTGGTCACGGCAATGATCAAATCTGCGTCTTCGATCCCAGCTTGCTCAAGCACATCGGGATGGGAGGCTTCGCCTGTGATTACGCCAATATCGAGGCGATCGTGTAGCTCTCTCAAGCGCACTTCATCGGAGTCGACGATGGTGATGTCATTGGCCTCATTGGCCAGGTTCTCAGCCAGGGTGCCCCCGACCTGACCTGCTCCCAGAATGATAATTTTCAAAGCTTATGAGTCCTCAACCGCTTGTTGTTTTTTTATCGAGTACAGCATAATAAAAACCATCGTGGCCATCGATGGAGGGCAATAACTGTCTTCCGCATGTTTGCGGAATTCCCCATTCGACATCCAACAGATATTCTACAGCATCGGGTGTTTGTGTCAGAAAAGCTTCTATTACCCGGGAGTTCTCTTCTGGCATCACCGAGCAGGTGGCGTAAACTAGTCGTCCACCCGGTCGCAGTGTGGCCCACAAACTTTCCAGAATCTCTAACTGCAATCCCGACAGCTTAACAATATCGGCGGGTTTGCGCAGTATTTTGATGTCGGGGTGCCGCCGAATTACGCCCGTGCCGGAACAGGGGGCATCCACCAGGATTCGATCGAAACATTTTTGGTCCCACCAATCTTGGCACTGTGTTGCGTCGCCGCAAATCAATTGTGCGGGCAGTTTTAAACGGGTTAAGTTTTCTTCCACTCTAAGCAATCGTTTTTGATCGCTATCTAAAGCACTGAGGTGATCAATTTGCGGCTCGGTTTCCAGAATGTGACCGGTTTTGCCTCCGGGAGCACAACAGGCATCCAATACCCGATGACCCGCTTGCAGGTCCAGAAGTGTTGCCGCTAATTGTGCGGCTTCGTCCTGAACGCTCACGCCACCGGCTTCAAATAGTGGCAGTTCAAACACATCACAGGCTTTTTTTAAGGTAATACCCACAGGGCTATACTGGCAAGCTGATGCCCCCAGACTCTCAGGTAGTTGTTTGAGGTAGGCTTCCCTTTTTGAAAAAGCGGGGTTGAGCCGAAGAGTGAACGGGGGATGGGCATTATTGGCGGTGAGAACCGAACCCGCTGCATTTCCCCATGCATCGGTGATGGCTTTGATGAGCCATTTGGGGTGAGCATGTTCAAAAACGGGCTGACCGCTCAATGCTTCCTGGAGTTCTGTTTTTCTGCGCTGGGCATTGCGCAATATGCCGTTGACCAGTTTGGTGGCCCATTGTTTTTTCAACTTCCGTGTGACTTCCACGGTTTCCGCAATAGCGGCGTGGTCGGGAATACGCATGTGCAGCAACTGATACAAACCCATAATCATCAAGGCATGTATATCACTGTCTTTGGGTTTTAAAGCCTTGGTCAGAAGCTGAGAGAGGATTGTCTGTAGCTGTGGATACCATCGCATACTGCCATAACAGAGTTCCTGTAACAGTGCTCTGTCGCCATCAGACACCTTTTCAAGTGCGGGTGGCAGTAAACCGGACAGAGATCGCTGGTGTTGCAGCACCTGACCCAAGGTGCTCGCTGCCACTTCCCTAGGTTTGGCACTCACAGCTCAAGTAACTCGCCGAGTTGAAAACGATCTTTATAACCCTTGAGCAAATCTTCGACACTCATGGCCTTTTTTCCGGGAAGTTGGACCTGGGTTAACAGCAAATGGTTGATGCCACAGGCCACCTCAATGCCTTCGGGTGAAAGGTTTACAATGGTTCCGGGAGGCTTGGACGAGGGTGTTTGAACCACGCGAGACTGCCAAACCCTCAAGCGCTCACCACCAAGCCCTGTATAGGAGATGGGGAACGGATTAAACGCTCTCACCTGTCGATCGAGGGTTTCAGCAGAAAGAGTCCAGTTGATAGCGGCTTCTTGTTTGCTGATTTTACCGGCGTAGTTTGACAGGGAGTCGTCCTGAACGTCTCCGCTGACGGTTTCACCATTCTGAGCCGCCAGAGCGATATCATGCACAACGGTGAGCAAGGCGGGTGTACCCAGCTCAATAAGTTTGTCGTGCAAGCTAGCGCTTGATTCCGTGGGGTCTAACAGACATTCGGACTTTAACAACATATTTCCTGTGTCCAGACCGACATCCATTTGCATGATGGTAACGCCGCTGCTGCTATCCCCGGCTTCAACCGCTCGCTGAATGGGTGCAGCTCCCCGCCAGCGTGGCAAGAGTGAGCCGTGAACGTTGATACAGCCATATTTGGGCAGATCTAAAACGGTTTTTGGTAGTAGCAGGCCATAGGCAACGACCAGAAGCACTGGAATCCAAATCAGAATGTCACCACTCCGGTTCTGGTCCAGGTAATCGACGATGTATTTCAGAGCGACAGGTGTGGCGACCGTTGCCAGTTTGGAGAAGATCAGGAACCCCAGTGCCAGCATGACTCGACCACGGAATTCCGCCAGATAGGGCCATAGGCCGGCGATAACTTTCCAGTCGGGTTTGTGATTGGCGGGGTACTCGTTGTCAGCGTAGGCGCGCACTCG
>CAJWCA010000358.1 GCA_913020395.1 uncultured Cellvibrionales bacterium
GGAGATTCCCCGGCCAGTGGAGACTCATCAATATCCGGAGAGCAGGCCGTAAAAGGCAGCCCCAATGTTTGCAGGAGTTGTTGTCGGTAAACAGAGCTGGAAGCGAGTACAATATCAGGCATAAACAAGTCCGGAATACCCAAATTTCGGGTTAGATTAAAGAGTGGATAGGGGTGATAACAGGATTGCTGGGCTATTCTACTAAAATATGCTGAAAAATAGAGCCTCAGGCCCGATTTTTCTTTGACAGATCAATAACATATCCCTATTATGGCGCGCTTATGTCAATGGACCCCACTGAAAAGACCTTGCCTCGGCAGGTAGACCCCCGAAAATTTGCCCAAAAAGGCATTGAATTGAAAGGGAAAATAGCGGTTTCAGCACTTGCCCGAGTGGCAGAGGCAGTCGCCGAGTCTGATTCAGATGTGGACGTAGACATTGTGTTTGGTATCGACCAAGAGGGCAGAAAAACCCTGCGTGGTACGGCACAGGCAAAACTCTCAGTAGTTTGTCAGCGTTGTTTGGAGCCAATGGCTCTGGATGTAAGTGCAACGTTGGCACTGGCAGTTGTTTGGGATGAAGAGCGGGCACAAAACCTGCCCAAGAGTCTCGAACCCTGGATTACAGGAGAAGGCGCTGCAGACCTTTACGAGATCATCGAAGAGGAACTGTTGCTGAATTTGCCCATGGTGTCATATCACAAAGAAGCCTGTGTCGATCAAGCCGCTTTTAGTAGTGGCGACGTTTCAGTAGAAACGGAAACTAAACCCAACCCTTTTCAGGTGCTGGAGCAACTTAAGGGCTCGCCGAAATAACGAGGCGCCCCGGCTTCAGTAATATAGGTAGATAGGAGCACCACCATGGCCGTTCAAAAGAGTAAGAAAACCCGTTCACGTCGCGGCATGCGCCGTTCACACGACGCACTGTCAGGTCCAACCTTGTCAGTGGATCCAACGTCAGGTGAAAAGCACTTGCGTCACAACATTACCGCTGATGGTTTCTACCGTGGCCGTAAGGTGATCAATACGGGCGACGACGAGTAACATTGTCCGCTACAGTTCGATTAGCGGTTGACGCTATGGGCGGGGACTTTGGTCCCCGCGTAACTGTTCCTGCAGCTTTATCTCAAATCGACGCGGACCCTTCAGTGTCCATCCTGCTTGTCGGTGATCGAGAACAAATTCAAACCTATTTACCCTCTGGCACTTCTTCAAAAGTCGAGATTCTGCACACCCTTGAAACGGTTAGTATGTCGGATCGGCCCTCCCATGTTTTGCGCCACAAACAACAATCTTCACTCTGGCTCGCTATTGATCAGCTCAGAGACGGGGAGGTTGATGCCTGTGTGAGTGCTGGAAATACCGGTGCTTTAATGGCGGTTGGGCGATTTTTGCTTAAAACCTTTCCCGGTATTGATCGGCCGGCAATTTGCAAGCCTGTGCCAACCCAGGTCAAAAACGGCTTGGGCCAGACGGTTGTTGGGCACTGCTTTTTGCTCGATCTGGGGGCCAATGTTAATTGCGACTCAGAGCAATTATTGCAATTTGCCCTGATGGGTTCGGTATTAGCGTCTACAGTGGATGACAAGCCAAACCCACGGGTGGGGCTGTTGAATATCGGGGAGGAAGAAATAAAAGGCGGAGAGCAGGTTAAGCTCGCCGCAGCCCTTTTGAAGTCCAATTCCGATATCAACTACGTGGGATACATTGAAGGTAACGGTATATTCACCGGTGATGCTGATGTGCTGGTCTGTGATGGTTTTGCCGGTAATGTTGCCTTAAAGGCGAGTGAGGGTGCCGCACGTTTTATGGCCTCCCAGATGGAGCGTACTTTCAAATCCAGCCTCTATGGTCGGGTTCTTGGCCAACTTGCCCGCCCATTGTTGCTAGAATGGCGCAATCAGTTTGATCCCGGCCGCTATAATGGCGCCAGTTTTTTGGGGCTGCAAGGCACGCTGGTTAAGAGCCATGGCAGTGCCGACAGCGCGGGTTTTCTCAGCGCATTAACCATGGCAAAAGAACAGGCAACTAAACAGCTGCCCCAGCACATTAATCAGAGGTTTGCCGAGATGGCAAACCCGGTCGAATAGAAGACGAACAATAGGCGAAAAGAACATGAGCAAAGAAACTCTGGCGTTTGTATTTCCCGGTCAAGGGTCCCAGAAAATAGGCATGCTGGCAGACTTGGCGGCAGAATATCCACAGGTTCAGGCCTGTTTTGCCGAGGCGTCTGAGGTTCTGGGTTACGACTTGTGGGACATGGTTCAAAATGGTGAACAGGAAGATATAAATCAGACCGAACGCACTCAACCTCTGCTGCTGACCGCCAGTGTTGCTTTATGGCGTATATGGAGCGAAAAAGGCGGAGCTGTGCCTTCTGTTCTGGCCGGTCATAGCCTGGGCGAGTGGTCGGCGCTGGTAGCCGCTGAAGTTCTGGCCTTTACCGATGCGGTTAAGCTGGTGCAATTGCGCGGCAAGTTTATGCAAGAAGCTGTGCCGGCGGGCGTGGGTGCAATGGCGGCCATTATTGGGCTGGACGACGAACAAATTAAGTCTGCCTGTGATTCCGCGTCGTCTGCGGGCGTGGTTTCAGCGGTGAATTTCAACTCTCCTGGTCAAGTGGTCATCGCAGGTGAAGCGGCAGCGGTTGAGCTGGCCATTAACGCCTGTAAAGAGGCCGGTGCCAAGCGTGCACTTCCACTTCCGGTGAGTGCGCCTTTCCATACCTCCTTGATGAAACCTGCTGCCGAACAGTTGTCTGCGTTTATTGCCGAGACCGAATTTAAAACACCTACCATTCCAGTAATTCACAATGTTAATGCGCAGGGCGAGTCTGACCCCGCTGCGATCAAAGACCTGATGATTGAGCAAATATACAGCCCGGTATTATGGGTTGATTGTGTTAAAGCCATGGCAGCGGGGGGTGTTGAAACCACCGTTGAGTGTGGCCCTGGCAAAGTGCTCTCAGGTCTCAGTAAGCGAATCGATCGCGCACTTAAAGGCATGGCCACAGAATCACCGGCCGACCTGGATAAGGCATTAGAAAACGTTTAATTGGAGGCCTGTGATACACAGTCCCCTATACCTAAGATTAAAACAGAGAGAACAACATGAGCATCAAGGATAAAGTTGCACTAGTCACTGGCGCCAGCCGAGGCATTGGCGCCGCTATTGCCGATCAATTGGGTGCAGAGGGCGCCGTTGTTATCGGTACCGCCACCAGTGAAGCGGGAGCAGAAAAGATCAGTGCCCGTTTTGCGGAAAAAGGCCTCAATGGTAAAGGCATGGTGCTCAATGTCACCGATCCGGACTCCGTGGCGGAGTTGATGGCCGCGCTGAAGGCCGATTGCGGTTTGCCGGCCATTCTGGTGAACAACGCCGGCATCACAAAAGACAATCTTCTGATGCGCATGAGTGATGAAGAGTGGTTCGATGTTGTGAATACCAATTTAAGTGCGGTCTTCCGCTTGAGCAAAGCCTGTCTCAGGGGAATGATGAAGGCTCGCTGGGGTCGCATCATTAACATCAGCTCTGTTGTTGGAGAGATGGGTAATGCAGGGCAATCCAACTATGCCGCCACCAAGGCGGGGGTTGCCGGTTTTGCCCGCTCACTGGCCAAAGAGGTTGGCTCGCGGGGCATTACAGTGAATACGGTGGCACCCGGGTTTATTGATACGGACATGACCAAAGAATTACCGGACAATGTAAAAGACACCTATATACAAGCAATCCCATTAAGCCGCCTTGGCAAGCCTGAGGACATCGCCAATTCCGTGCAATTTCTGGCTAGCGATGCGGGCGAGTATATTACGGGACAAGTGCTACACGTAAATGGTGGCATGTATATGAATTAACCATCCTTTCGGATGGTTTTGATACAGGTTAGGGTTGTGGTCTAATAAGCTCGCTTTACACTTGCAACCTAATAAAACCGCAAATAAACTTGCTCAGAATTTGCTGCAGCATAGATTTTTTATATAGGAGCTAACCACGCTTATGAGTACTGTAGAAGAACGCGTAAAGAAAGTTGTTTGTGAGCAACTTGGCGTTAAAGAATCGGATATCAGCACATCTTCCTCATTTGTTGAAGATCTAGGTGCAGACTCGCTGGATACGGTAGAACTAGTTATGGCTCTTGAAGAG
>CAJWCA010000359.1 GCA_913020395.1 uncultured Cellvibrionales bacterium
AACGGTTTTTTGCAAAAAATCGACAAAGTATTTGAACGCAGCTATGAGATCAGCACCGAAGATCTCGACGTTAAAATAAACCGAAAACGCAATTTCGAATGGTCGCTTACCCATACGGGAAATTATGCACTGGAATTTACCTTGTGGATTTATTTGGAACGAATCCCTAATACCAAGATTACCGCAAAAATTAGAAAACATCTGATGGGTACGATTTACAAAGTCAACGAAGCGGTCTTTACCGCCTCGGTTATTGAGGGCGTAGACCTTTCCACTCCAGATCTCGCCAAGTTAGAATTGGATCACCGCGGCGTTTCGCCATCCACTTCACAATCTCCCCTGATTTAATAAAAACACGGACAAAAAAAAGGAGGCAAAGCCCCCTCTCTTTAAACAACACCTCTATCGCTTGTATTAACGCACCAGAGCGTTGAATTTCTGCTGTGAATAATCTGCGTCTCCGAAGGTCGTATTGATCATCATCAAACGTTTAACATAGTGGCCCACGTCCAGCTCGTCGGTCATTCCCATGCCTCCGTGTAACTGAATGGCTTCGTCTCCAACCAGCTTGCCGTTGCGCCCCACCATCACTTTCAGTGCAAGCAGGTCTTTCTCCCGGCCTTCACTGTCGCTTTCCGCGGAACATACTGCCCGGTAAAGCAGTGACTTGGTTTGCTCGCAGGCCATAAACGTATCCACCATACGGTGTTGCAGAGCCTGAAAACTACTGATGGCCACGCCAAATTGCTTGCGGGTTTTGGTATATTCTATGGTCGTAGCATTGAGCTTTTGCATGATGCCCAGCGCCTCTGAACACAGAGCAATGGTCACATCCGACACAACCGACTGCATTAACGCGAAACCTGCACCCTCATCCCCAACAAGCTGATCAGCGGCAACACGCACGTTATCAAATGAGATGTTCGCAACAACCTGGCCATCCATCAGGCGATAGTTTGTTCTGCTTACCCCTTCAGCACTGGTATCGACGAGCAACAAGCTAATACCGGCCTCATCATTTTGCTCACCACTGGTGCGCGCGGAAACCACACATTTGTCGGCGGCTACCCCATTAAACACAACGGTTTTCTCACCATTCAGGACATATTCATCGCCCTCGCGAACAGCGCTGGTTTTCACGTCGTTAAGTTCGTATCGGCTTTGTCGCTCCAGATAGGCAAATGCCCCTTGCAGAGAACCGTCAATAATATTGGGGATGTTCGCTTCCTGTATGGCCGAACTACTTTTCTTCAGCAGACCGCCAAAAAGTAATACGGTGGCGACAAACGGCTCAACCACAAGGCCTTTGCCCAACTCTTCCATCACTGCCATTACATCAGTGGCACCGCCACCAAAACCGCCATGCTCTTCGGCAAACGGAATCGACAACCAGCCCAATTCCGCAAATGTCTGCCAGTGCGCCTTGTTAAACCCCTGGGCCTCTGCGGCATTCTTCCGGCGAGTTTCAAAGTCGTATTCATCCTGCACAAAGCGAGCAACGCTGTCTTTGAGCATGTTTTGTTCTTCAGAGAAATTAAAATTCATAATCTATACACATCCATTCAGCCATTAGTGGGGGCGCTTACAGGCCCAGCACATATTTTGCGGTGATATTCTTTTGCACTTCGTTTGAGCCGCCGTAAATCGTTGCCGCCCTGCCGTACATGTACGATCGACGTGCACTATCGGCAAAACCGTGGCCGATATCGTCTTCGCTGAGATCTCCTGGCAGCACACCACAGTAGTAACCGGCCGCGTCCATATAGAGCTGCTGAAGTGATTGCTGAATTTCAGTACCTTTAATTTTAAGCAGTGAAGACTCAACCCCGGGCCCCTGCCCTGATTCTGTTGAGGCCAATACCCGCAACTCTGTATATTCCAGCGCCATCAATTCGATTTCAACGTTGGACAAGCGGTTTTGAAACAGCACGTCATCTGCTAACGATTGACCACCACTGACCTCTCCTTCCAGCAATTCACGAAGTTCGCGCAATTTGCGTTTGGATTCAGGAACACCCGCAATCGATGTACGCTCATGAGCCAACAGGGATTTTGCGTAGGTCCAGCCCTTGTCCTGCTCGCCAATTCTGTTTGCCTGAGGCACACGCACATTGTCAAAAAGCACTTCATTCAGCGTGTGCTGGTTATCAATTGAGTGAATAGGATTAACCGTAATGCCCGGGGTTTTCATATCAATCAGCAAAAAGGTAATGCCGTCTTGACGTTTGCCCGAAGAATCGGTGCGCACCAGGCAGAAAATCCAATCGGCTAACTGAGCGTAGGTAGTCCATACCTTCGCGCCGTTAACAATATAATCATCGCCGTCTATTTCTGCCTTCGTCTGCAGGGCTGCCAAATCGGAACCGGCGCCAGGCTCAGAATATCCCTGACACCACCAATCTTCACTATTCAGAATCCGAGGCAAAAAGCGTTGTTTTTGCTCTTCAGTACCAAAACCGTAAATAACCGGTGCAACCATCTTCAAACCAAAGGGAACAACGTTTGGTGCGCCTACGGCAGAGCGCTCACTCTCGTAGATAAAATGCTGTGTCGCTGACCACTGAACTCCGCCGTGCTCCTCTGGCCAGCCCGGGGCAATCCAGCCTTTTTCATTCAGTCGATTCTGCCAGGCGATCTGGCCTTCTTTGTAGGTGTCCAGGTTGCGAAATAACTTGGCAAGCTCTGGCGTCCAGGCCTCTGTCAAAAAGCCTTTAACTTCATCTCGAAACGCCAAATCTTCGGCTGAAAATGATAAATCCACGGAATTGTTCCTTTTTGAAAGGTCTCCCGAAGGGAGAAACAGGTGATATAAGTAGTTACCCTAAGTATCCCTACTTTAAACCCCTTGCCTCCCTACGTCTTTAGGGTAAAATGCCACTCTTTGTGGCAAAAGTGTCACATAACAACAATTCAGGCAGCTAAAAGCATGGAAGATGCAGAGTGGCGAGTGGCCATGTTGATCTACGACGGGGTCTGGGGCTCTTCCGTAACCGGGGCCCTGGATTTCTTTGAGGCAGTGAACCTTCGCGCCCGAAAGCAATACTTCCATTGTGACATTGTGACACCCGACACCAAACCTGTGGTGCTGTTTAACGGGCGCGAGCAGGCTGGCGACCAGAACATAGGGCAAGCCAATCAATACGACCTGATTCTGCTCGCGCACTACTGGGGCGACTTCGATGCGTGTGTGGAGCAATCCCCACACATCCCCCACTGGCTGAGAGAGCAATATCAACAGGGCGCAGTCATTGCCGGGTTAAACGGGGGAATCTTTTGGGCCGCCGAGGCGGGCTTGCTGGACGGGCATCACGCCACCACGTTCTGGCGCAACCACAGAGAGTTCCAGCTCCGATACCCCAATACTCACTGGCAGGAAAACCAGGCGCTGGCACTCGATGCGGGCATCTACAGCTCGAACGGCCAGAGCTCAGCCATCGACCTGTGTATTCACCTGGTTGAGAAGTTTTGCGGTGAGGATTTGGCCACAAGCCTGGCCAGGGACATCACTTTTGACAATCGCAGAAACTACAATCTAACGCTGTTCAATATCGCCGGCATGCGCCAGCATATGGATGAAGGTGTGCACAAAGCACAAGATTGGCTCGATGGAAATTACGCTGACAAAATTGAGATGGCATGGCTTGCAGATCATGTGGGCATGAGCAAACGTACCTTCATCCGTCGCTTCCAGAAAGCCACCGGTGAGAACCCTTCCCGCTACCTCCAGCGCCTAAGAATTGAAGCGGCAAAACACCGGCTCGTTAACAGCGATGAGAGCATCAAAACGATTGGACTGACCATCGGTTACCGGGATATTTCGTATTTTTCCCAGACCTTCAAGACCATGACCAAAGTCACGCCTCTTCAGTACCGCAAGCAACTGAGACCGGGCCCAAAACCCGTCAAGAATATTTCAGCAGACGACTGAGGATCCGGTTCAAATCGTTCAGGGTTTGACAGGTATCCACCTGCGAACAATAGGGTGAATAGGTCGACATGATGGAGTCACCGGTATTCCAGCTTAGTTCATTTTCTGGATTCAACCACAATACCCGTCGGCTCTGACGATAAACTTGCTGCCAGATGTCCCCGCGACCGTCAGCATTGTTATTGCGCGCGTCCCCCAACATGATCACCGTGG
>CAJWCA010000360.1 GCA_913020395.1 uncultured Cellvibrionales bacterium
TGTGAGGGATTTCCCTCGGAAAAATCACCAGGTCGCCCTCAGACAGTGCCCAGCGGCCGTGATCGGGCACATCCAGATGGCACTTGCCCTGGGTGGCCATGTGAAAACACGTATTGCCATCGGAGTGCTGGTGGATCTCCCAGTGGCCACATACCCGGGCATTGTGATAGATCGAAACGTCTAATCGGATCAGGTCAACAAGGTCGATTAAGGAAGACAAATGAACTCCGGAGCAATAAATTGGTATTATTGAGCATTCATCGTACGGATATAAGGCCGTAAAGTATAGGTACACGGGCAGTATCTCACTCGCCCCATTACTTGATCAGGAAGCTTGCGATGTCTTTTACACTTTATAATCAGGAAACCGCCCCGGAAGCCGCCAGGGCCGAGCTTGAGAGCTCTGTTAAGAGTTTTGGTTTTATCCCCAATTTGCATGGCGTATTGTCCGAAGCGCCTACCGTGCTGAGTGCTTACAAGCGTTTGCATGAGTTCTTCCAACAAAGCAGCTTTAACAATGAAGAGCTGACGGTCGTGTGGCAGACCATCAACGTTGAAAACGAATGTCACTATTGCATTCCGGCTCACACGGGTATCGCTCACATGATGAAAATTGATCCGGCCATCATTAATGCCTTAAACAACAACGAGGCCTTGCCTTCAGCAAAGCTACAGGCGCTGAAAAATACCACTCTGGCCCTGTTGCGCAAGCGCGGTCGTCTGGACATCAGCGAAGTAGAAAGCTTTAAAGCCGCCGGTTATGGCAATCAGCAGTTATTGGAAATTATTTTGGGAATTGCCCAGAAAACCATCAGTAATTACGCCAATCACCTGGCTGATACACCTGTTGATGAGGCTTTCAAGCAGTTTGCATAAACCTTGATCGGCCAATAAGGAGTGTGTTTTTGCGCTGTGAGCCTTCCCGTTGCTCACTCTGGACACACTCTTGATTTTGTGTATTCTGGAACTTCTGCTTTGTTAGACTGAGCAGAATTTTCCACTCACGGGATACTCTTGGTGATCGAAGACCAGCAACGCGATAAAAACGTTCAGCGTGTCATTTTAGTTGAAGGGCTTGCCAACGCAGTTGTACTGCTTGCCAAGCTGCTTGTGGGCTTCTCCACAGGTTCTCTGGCCATACTGGGCGACGCCATACATTCACTGACAGACGTCATTAACAATATTGTCGCCTGGGTGGTTATCCGCCTGTCGAGTATGCCGCCGGATCGTGAACACCCCTATGGGCACCGAAAATTTGAGACCTTGGCGGTATTTTTTCTCGCCTCACTGCTCTTGGTGTTTGCCTTCGAGCTTGCGCTGCGCACCTTTACCCGGGAGGCGGTTGAGATAAGCAGCACCCCCTGGGGATTGGGTACCATGTTGGTGGTTTTACTCATCAATATATCCCTGGCTGTGTGGCAGCGAATGTGGGCGCGACGTTTGAATTCTAATATCTTAATGGCCGATGCCACGCATACCTTTTCCGATGCCTTAACCACGGTTGTTGTTATCGTTGGGTGGCAATTGTCGGCCGCGGGTTATGTCTGGCTGGATCAGGTCTGTGCCTTGTTAGTGGCGGGTTTGATTTTTTATATGGCGCTGGGTTTATTCAAAAGTGTCTTGCCTTCTCTTGTTGATGAATTTGCCCTTGATCCGGAGATGCTCTCGGCTACCGTGAAAAAAGTCCCAGGTGTCCGCCAGGTAAACAGAGTGAGATCGCGTTGGGTGGGTGTTGAAAAAACGGTTGATATCGTCATCTCTGTGGACTCTAGTCTATCGACCTTCGACTCCCATAAAATTGCCACTGAGATTGAAGTGCAGGTTGAAAAGACCTACGGGGTTACAGATATTTCCATCCACGTTGAACCCTATGAAACGCCAGACACGACATTGGATTGAGTCACTTTTGACTTGCGTTGTGTGAACGTTATTTTGCGGTCTCCAGCCAGTGTGTTTTTCGAAAGGCAGAGGGCTGTTCGCCAAACAGACGGGCAAACTTTCGGCTGAAATAGCTGTGATCAGAGAATCCACTGTCACTGGCGATTTGATTGATCGATAAATGGGTCTCTACCAATAAACGCCGCGCGTTCTCCAGGCGTACTTCATTCAGAAACTGCTTGGGTGTTTTTGACATGTGTTTTTTATAACGACGTTCAAGGGCACTAATGGAAAGATTGGAAACGGATGCCAATGTATCCAGTGCAATGTTTTCAGCAAAATGGGCCCGGATATAATCGGTGCTTTGTTTGAGCACATTAAAACCCTGGGCGCCCGCGATAAGTTTATCCAGATGGCGCGATGTGCCATAAGACCCAATCACCGAGCCCTGCGCGTTCAGTAAGGGGCGTTTTGAGGTGGTAAACCAAGCGATCTCTCCCGATCTCAGGGTGTTCATTTCGAGGCGTTCATGCACTTCATTTCCCGACATCACCTGTTTGTCGTCGACAATGAACTGGCGTGCGAGATGCGGGGCACTAAAGGCGTAGTCATCGCAGCCAAGGGCCTGTGAAAGCGTGCTGGCGCCAATGTGAGCCAAATAGTATTTGTTGCAATGAACGATGCGGCTGTGTTCGTCTTTAATCCAGAACAAGAGGTCGGGCAGCAGGTCAAACATTCCGATTATCTGCTGTATTCCTGCCTGTTCCAGCAGGTCTTTGCCAAATTCAGAGGCTGGTTTGACCTGTGCCATCGGATCCGGTTCCCCATTGGTTAAAAAATAATAAACGCCGATTTTGTTGCATAAATATCCGAATTCATATTACCACATCAATCGCTGGTCTCTTTATTATTATTTGAACACGTCGCAGCTTGCCTGCGGCAGTTGTAAAGCTGCGTGACGGAACAGAGTAGAGTATGCAAAAGATACGAATGGGAATGGTGGGTGGAGGTGAGGGCGCTTTTATTGGCGGCCTGCATCGCATGGCCGCACGGCTGGATGGTCAAATTGAGCTGGTTTGTGGCGCCTTCAGTCGCAGTGCTGAGCGCTCGATTGCCTCTGGCAACGCTCTGGGTATCGAGGCGGACCGCTGTTATCCCAGCTATCAAGTGATGTGTGAGCAGGAGTTGCTGCGCGAAGAAAGTGAGCGCATGCACATGGTGGTCATTGTAACGCCCAATCACCTGCACTTTCCGGTCGCAAAAATGGCCCTGGAAGCGGGTTTTCATGTTTTGAGTGACAAACCGGCCACGTTTACACTCGCCGAGGCCCTCGAGCTTGAAGCAGTGCTTGATAAATCCGGGCAGCTCTACGGTCTGACACACACCTATACGGGTTACCCCATGGTGAAAGAAGCCCGCCACAGGGTCGCCAGGGGAGATTTGGGTAAGATCCGAAAGATTGTGGTGGAATACCCCCAAGGCTGGTTGGCTGATACAAGTGAAGACGGAGGCAAGCAGGCAGCCTGGCGCCTGGATCCGGCCCAGGCGGGCATCAGTTGTTGCATGGGTGATATCGGCGTGCACGCTTCTAATTTGGCTGAGTACATCAGTGGGCTTGAGATATCGGCGCTGTGCGCCGACATTGCCGGCACCGTGGGCGATCGTGTGCTTGATGACGACGGCACGGTTTTGCTGCAATTTAATAACGGTGCACGGGGAGTGTTGTTGGCGAGCCAGGTATCCGTTGGCGAAGAAAACAGTCTTAAAATCCGAGTGTATGGTGAATTGGCGAGTCTGGAGTGGTCGCAACTGGAACCCAATAGCTTGCACATGAAATTTGCCGATCAACCCAGCCAATTGATTCGCAGTGGCGTGGGCCCCATGAGCCCTTTGGCCGAAGCCAACATGCGAACCCCTGCGGGTCACCCTGAAGGTTACATTGAAGCGTTTGCCAATATTTATAAAAACTTCGCAGCCCGTATACAGGCTCGCTTATCGGGTGAGGCGGCGTCGGAGTCGGCCCGGGATGTGCCCGGCATTCGCGAGGCCGTACGTGGCATGGCGTTTATAGAAAATGTGGTGGCGGCCAGTCGCTCAGACCTGAAGTGGCACCCATTTACCCTGACAACTGAACACGCGGTCGATCATTTAACAGCTCAGAACGATGAAAAAAGCTATGAAAAAGATTAAAGGGCCGGCCATTTTTCTGGCGCAGTTTATGGGTGACGAAGCCCCTTACGA
>CAJWCA010000361.1 GCA_913020395.1 uncultured Cellvibrionales bacterium
CCTCCTACACGCTACCCGAACATCTTCTACTGGAAACCCCTCTCCTACGACAGTGAAACTCTCCTTTTTCAATGCGCTTACAACCAGAACTGCGCACGCCACCCAACAGTGCTTACAAACGTGTTTCGAAGATTCGGAGGTGGGTTGAAGAGCGGGGAGGTCATAGAGCTTTTCGGGACCGTCTGCCGCAGGAAGCGGCAGTCGAGCGGCCATGGATGGCGAAAAGCGAGTCCCGAAAAGCTCTATGACCTCCCCGCTCGCCCCCCCCTCCCAATCAAAACAAAGTAGCCCTCCCCTCATTTTCAACCTAAACTTACCCCCAAGGAGCAACAACAAACAACGGAGCACCAATTCTCAAGTCAATTTGGAAAATTCGCCTTGTCGCTCAGCCGATACACATCAATTTTTACCCTCGTCCTGTTGGCATGGTCCATGTCTGTACACAGTGAGCAAACTTTAAAACTGCTGATCTGGGAAAATTACGTATCACCCAAGGTCATCAAAGACTTCGAGGCCGAGACAGGTATCCAGGTAGAAACCACCCTATTTGCCAATGACGAACAACGCAGCCTGATGATCTCTTCCGCGCCTGGGCTTTACGATCTAATCTTGCTCGATAAAAATACCATCCCACACTATCGAGACCTAAACTGGATCAAACCGCTCAACTACAAAGCCGTCCCAAATCACAAACACCTCGCAAAGCGCTGGCGGGATGATGCCGGACATGGTTTGCCATACACGTGGGGAACCGTTGGGATTGCCTATCGTTCAGACCTCGTCGGGAAAATCCCCACGTCCTGGAAAGACATTTTAGAACCCACCATTTTGCAGCGTGGCAAAGTGGTTATGATCGATCAGGCGAAGGAGGTCTTTGGGGCGACCTTAATGTACATGAACAAAAGCACAACCAACTTGTCGATCAGTGACCTTGATCTCGCCTACTCCATTCTCATGAGCCAGCGTAAACACACGCGGTACAATATTGAACCTCTGGACGAAAACAACGGCTTTGTGACGGGTGATATTATTCTCGGAATGTCCTACAACGGAGACGCTGCATTTTTGAACAAACATCACAGTGAGCACATCCGCTACGTCCTTCCTGAAGAAGGCTGCCTGCTCTGGGCAGATCATTGGGCACTACTCAAAAACGCGGCCAACGGTGACAACGCTCATCAATTTCTCAACTATATCAATCAACCCGACGTCGCAAAAGAAAATATGTACTACACCAGTAATGGCACCGCAAACATGGCAGCCTACGCGCTATTACCTGAAACGGAACGCAATAATACGGTGGTGTATCCATCGTCTGATGCACTGTCGAACTGTGAATTTTTTGACGTGAAAAATCCACACCTAAGCCGAGAACTCAATCAGGTCTTTTTCATGTTATCTGGAGCTAAAGAATCTTGAAAATTTCGAACCGCCTGATCGCCATTATTTTAGTTGCCGTGATCGTGCCTTTGGTGATGCTCGGCGTTGCCGCCAGCCAAATCATTCAAAAACAGATGGAAGCGAAATATTTAGATTTGCCCGATGCCACCCTGAATGAATTGCGCTTTCTTCATCGCGATATAGAAAGTAATCTCATTGGCAACTTGGATTTCCTGTCTCGCCAAGCCACCCTAAACAGCTTCATCAATGTCGATAAGGAACAACGCTCTGGTACCTTACATGCTGCGGTATTGCGACTGTTTCAAGTTTTTTCATCTATTTACCCAAACTTCTACCGCTTTCAATTGGTCTCCAATGACGGCGATGTGCTTGCCTATTACAATACCCTGAGACAAAGAAATGCCCGTACCAACATCGGCCAAACCGAATTTTTTAACGCGATTGAAAAAGACGACGACGGCATCATCTCCATGTTGGCAAACGATTTAAA
Source organism: uncultured Cellvibrionales bacterium (assembly GCA_913020395.1). Lineage (GTDB taxonomy): Bacteria > Pseudomonadota > Gammaproteobacteria > Pseudomonadales > Cellvibrionaceae > CAJWCA01. The sequence goes on from CAJWCA010000361.1 coordinate 1,892, forward strand.
TTCGGGCAAACCCACCTTGGTATTAGCACGCCGACTCGACCCGAAAAATTGGCAGTATCGCAGTGATAGCGCTAAGCAAAACATCGGCCAGAGTTATCTATTACTCTACTATCGCCCCGACCACCTGACCCGAGTCATCAACGAGCGTGCCGATCAGCTGCAAGCGCAAATCACCCTCACCAGCAAATTGTATGGCCCCATTTTCAACAGCGGCCTTGACGGTGGCACCTCCCGCACCGCCAACGCCGATGTCGACGACCATTCTTATGTCCTAAACGCCCCGCTGACGGATGATGTGGACGTAAAAATTCGAGTGCCACGCAAGGTCGTCAGAGCCGCCAATCAGTCCCTAAACCAATATCTATTGATTATTTCACTGCTCTCCATTGTGGCCGTGTTAATTGGCGGTTATTTTTTAATCCAGCGCTACATCAACCGCCCGATGAAGCAATTGATGACGGCCGCGTCGGAAATCAATCGAGAAAACTGGGACTACCGTTTGGCCAACCCTCCCACAGGGGAGTTTGGTGAACTTTACAATACCCTCTCCTCGATGCTCGAACGCATTCGACTCGCCTACAAGTCAATGGTTGCAGGCAACCTGGAACTGGAACAACGAGTGGCTGAACGAACCGGTGTCCTTGAACAGGCAATGATCGAACTGCAACAATCAAAAGACAGTGCAGCAAAAGCCAATAAGGCAAAAGGTGAATTTCTCGCCAACATGAGCCACGAAATTCGCACCCCGATGAACGGCATTCTCGGTATGGTTCAACTTCTATCCGACACGCCCGTTAACGAACAACAGCGTAATTACATCAATCAAATTGAAAGCACCAGCGATATTCTTCTGGCCATTATCAGTGATGTACTCGACCTATCTAAAATTGAAGCCGGCTTGCTGGAATTGGATATTGCACCGGCCAATCTAGAAAAAATTACCCGCGATGTTGGCTCGGTTTTTGGAAACATCAGCCAAAATGAAGTCGTGTTCAAACAAAGGCAGACGGGTCAATTTCCAGAATCTGTGGTGATCGATGAGACGCGCATCAAACAAGTGTTGATCAACTTACTTGGCAACGCCTTTAAATTCACCAAAGTCGGGACAGTTACCCTGTCGTGTCACTGCGAGCTTGTCGACAATCACGCCGAAGTCACCTTCACCGTGCGAGATACTGGCATTGGCATTCCTCCCGAACGCTTGGAAACAGTGTTTGAAAAGTTCTCCCAAGCAGATACCTCCACCAGCCGTGAATTTGGCGGTACGGGACTGGGTTTGTCCATTTGCAAACACATCATCGAATTGATGGGCGGTCAACTGTCTGTCATCAGCGAACTCAATCAAGGTTCTGAATTTTTCTTCACCCTGGTACTGGACTGCACCACTCAAAGCCAGACAGAGCAACCCGCGCCGCTGTCTGACGAGTTGCTAAAACCACTGGAAAACTGGCCGGTACTGATCGCAGAAGACAACTTGGTCAACCAAAAGATCATGGTCGCAATGCTTGAAAAACTGAAGTGCAAGGTCAGCATTGTAGACAACGGTGTGGGCGCCGTGGAGGCGTGCCAGACGGCGTTTTTTCCACTGATTTTCATGGATTTACAAATGCCGGAAATGAACGGTTTTGATGCCACCAAACGTATTCGATTGTTACAAGAAGACAGCGACCAACAAAGTTATGTGATTGCCTTGACGGCGAACGCAACGGAAGAAGACCGACAGCGCTGCTTACAGGCAGGCATGGATGAATTCATGACCAAACCCGTCAAATTCGACACCATCAAACAGGCGATGATTGAGGCGAGATCCCTATTCAAAGACTGAAGCCTTAGCGGGCTTCAACCTGAGGGAAAGTGAATGTCGCCAAGACGGGCATGTGGTCTGATATTGGCAGGGCAACTCCGTGCAGAACTTGTGCATCGCTCACGCCAACGCCAGGAGTCGCAAACAAATAATCCAGGGTTTTATTGGGTGTTTTATCCTCAGCGTAATTGGCCGAGTGGGTATACCACTGTTGTGAGTTATCGCCGCTCATAGCCTCCAAACTGGGCACCGACAAATACGTGTCCATCAAGGGCGCAATCTCTGTTTCAAGCGAGTTGTAATAACTTTGGGCGCGCTCGGGCAGCTGCGCCCTCGCCTCCAATGTCGGCAGCAAGTTGAAGTCGCCACCAATAACAGCCTCCGCCCCTTTGGATTCGATCGTCTTCATCAGAT
>CAJWCA010000362.1 GCA_913020395.1 uncultured Cellvibrionales bacterium
GGGAAATAGCCCTGGAAACCGAGCTTAGAAAAATACTGTGCGTCACCTCGACTCGTAATGGAGCTCATTATTACGAGTTTCATATTTTTAAATTCTGGGGTCGATTTTAATTCACGTCCCAGGTCAGCACCGTTCATCTCAGGCATCTGCATATCTAACAGGCCGACATCAAATGGGGCACCTGGCGCGGCCGACAAACCCTGCTCCTCACTCTGTGTACGGCAGAGTTGCAGCGCCTGTGCCGCGCTACTCGCCTCAGTAACACGCGCGCCCCACACTTCCAATTGACCACGCAATACCTCTCGGTTGGTGGCATTGTCATCAACGATTAAGATAGACAAACTTGACACATCAACTCGCGGCAGCCGCGACACCGCATGCTCACTTGCACGTAATTTCAGTGCAAAGCTAAAGCAGCTTCCCTGCCCCTCTGTACTCGCGACACTAACATCCCCCTGCATCAGCTCACACAGTCGTTTTACTATAGACAGGCCCAGACCTGTACCACCGTATTTCCGAGTCGTAGAGGCATCGGCCTGAGCGAAATCCTCAAATAGTCTATCGCGTTTACTCTCTGGTATTCCAATGCCCGTATCCTCAACATCACAACTCAGAGACAAGTTGCCATCAGTTGACTCCTCCAGTTGTGCACGAATAACGATTTCACCTTTCTCGGTAAACTTCAGAGAATTGCCAACCAAATTGGTGATGATTTGGCGAATGCGTCCGGGGTCACCCCTGACAAACTGCTGTTTTACGCCAAGGATATCGACAACCAGTTCCAAGCCCTTGTCCTGAGCCCTTAATGCCATGCTCTGACAGACTTCTTCAATCAGGCTGCGCAAGTCAAATTCGATGTCTTCAAGCTCCATTTTTCCCGAGTCAATTTTTGAATAGTCCAGAATATCGTTAATGATCACGAGCAATGATTGAGCGCTGGCCTCGGCAACATTGGCTTTATGCATCTGATTGTCGTCGAGGTCTGACTTCATCAAAAGACCGAGCATGCCCAACACACCATTCATTGGTGTGCGTATTTCGTGGCTCATTGTGGCCAGAAACTCCGATTTATATTGGTTTGATAGAACCAGATCTTCAGCTTTCTTCTTCAGTTCGGTTTCTTTGTCGCGCAGATCGGCGTTAGCAATTAGTATTTCATTTTTCTGTTGATTTAGTTGCCCCTTCTGCCTCTCAAGCAGTTCATTGGACTGGGTGATTGCCTCGATCGATGTTTTAATTTTGCCACTCATGTTGTTAAAAGCAATCGCGAGTTGAGATATCTCATCACTGCCAGCTACCCTGATCTGCCGATCAAAATTACCTCTTGCAACACGTTTTGTGCCGCGGACCAATTCCGTCAAGGCTTGAACAAGATGTTTCATCAAATAGAACCCTGCAGAGGCGGCAAATAAGATAACAACCAAGGTCCCAAAGATGGTGACATAAAGAGAGTTTTGAATTGCTGCACGTGCATCGGCGGTGCGCGTCTCAATTAATTCCTGCTCAACAGAAATGAATTTAGTCAAACCCTCTTCAATCTCTTGCAAGTTACGACTATCAAGCCGCGAATCAAAGATGTCTGGGCTGATCGTGGTCCCTTTAGTCACTCTTCGCGCCGTAATTACCGGTGTCACAACAGTCTTCAACCATCGCTGGACGCTGGCATCTATCATATCAAGACGTTTGACCTGCGGGGGGTTATCGGATACCAGATTTTTTGTTGCTGCAATTTCCTGCTGCCATTGCTCATGTGCTTGTTTGAAGGGTTCCAAAGATCTCTCTTTACCCGTAATTAAGAATCCACGCTCACCCGTCTCCATAGCAAGGACCAATTTTTCTAGCTCATGACCTTTTGCAATGACCTTATTGGTATGGTTCACCCAACTGCCAGTCTCCACTAAGGCCTGCGTACTCTTGTAGGCCAAGGCGCTCAAACACATCATCAATACCACCGGCATTGTAAAACCCGCGATGATTTTCTGTCGTAGACTGAGGGATTGATAAAATGCACTTAGGCCGTGCTCTGGCGGCGTGGGCTCAGCGTCATCCCACTGCGGGTTTTCCTTTTGTGTCATAAAATGCAGTCCTGAATTGCAATTAACGAGCGCTGGATGTTCCGACTATCAAAACCCTAACAGGCGGTGCTTATCCAGTAAAACAAGCCAATGAGTCACGCCATAGACTCTGAGCTATGTTTAGAAGGCAAATCTAAGTATCGTACATGCGGGAGTAAACGGCACCTCCCCTTATACAATAATATGGAATAAATGATCACCGATATATTCAGATTACTACTAAGACTGCAAACAACAAGCTTGGGCTCAGACTAGACTGTCTGAGCCCCCTCTCAGGCAAGCGGATTAACTCCCGGTAGCAAAGGCTTCGAACCCAAACTCCCTTTTGCACATAAGGGTTTTTCCACATCCATCCACTGGCACAGACGCCTGGGTCGAGACCCCGAGCACATTGCCATCAGAGAGCTGATTCTTGACATCGTAGAGACGATGAAATAGAAAAGATGAATATAAAAAACTTCGAGGCTACCCGCTATGAAAACACTGATCCACAGCTGCTATACAAATACTCCGGGTATGGCAGCGTGGCCCATTGCACTGCTACGAATCAGTGTTGGCATCATGTTCTTGATCGCGTGTTATCCAAAGATCATTGCCGGCGCCGACTGGCCTGGGCGTATGCTGGGATTCCTGAAGTTTCAGGCAGACAAAAGCTATCCGTTTTACCGCGATGCACTGGAAACGCTTGTTATTCCCAATGCCGAAGTCTTTGCTTACCTTGTCGCCTATGGGGAATTAGCCGTTGGCATTTCTTTGGTTTTTGGCATAGCCACTCGACTGGGGGCCGGGGCCGGTCTATTTATGGTGACTAATTTTTTACTGGCTAAAGGTGGCGCATTTTGGGTGCCTTCGGCCAATGACCCCATGTATATTCTTGCTCTGATTACCCTTCTTTTTTCAAATGCAGGATTGGTATTGGGTTTTGATGGTTATCGGGCGGCCAATAAACCCCTTCAGTGAAATGCACCACCTGAAAACCTAATCAAACAACACGACCTCTTCGTAACGAGGCAGGGTCTGTATGTGCAGCGCTGGATTCTCTGCAGCTTTTTGCATCAACAGTTGTTTGGTTTTTTTTAGTCCGCTAGACAAAAAAGCCATTGCCATCACGGGCCCTTTAAATTCACCGTCAATAGGCGCCGTTAAACTGTCGTAGTGTATCGGAATCACTCTATCTGGATTCAGCGTTCCCACCGTCTCCTGCCAGTAGCCCTCAGCGTATTGCGTTGTTTGCGAACCAAGACCACCAACACCCAGGAAAACAACATCTGCTGACAAGCCTTCCAGTGCACCTTTCTCATAACCCGCACTGCCCGCAATCAGCCAAGTGCCTTTGGGGTGTGAAACATGCAGCACATAAGCTTTACCCAATTTATAATCAAACACCGAGGCCGGAGGCACCAAGGGTGTCTTTATCTCGGTGTCTTTCAGCGCGCGCTCACGAACGGCAGGGTCAGGAAACTGAAAGTGCTGCGACACAATCGGGGTAATCACAAAATTGCCAATGGTTTCAGGAACGCGGTCTTCTACAACGCGAATTTGAGACTCCTCAAGCCCCCAACCCCTGCCAATGTTTGCGGTTGCCTCGGACCCCATTAGCAGTGCACCCGTTCGCCTGGCCACTTCCGGGGCATCCATTGCATGATCATAGTGAGAGTGCACGGGAAACACGGCCGCCAATTGCGTCACTTGATTGGCCGCCAAACCCCGCTCAATTGCCGTAAGATCCGGTCCTATTTTTCCCAGTAACAAACGCAAAGGCCCGGGCCGGCTGAACCAGCCATCCACCATCCATTGCGTGTCACCGTCGCTAAATAACAGTGTTGATGTGCCGGTGAAACGAACAGTTACCGCACCCTCGGGAATGGAGCCGCTACCCTCCAGTGCCCAAGCTGGGTCAACGGGCACCTCTTTATACACCAATAGAGCGTAACCCAAGGATGCGCCTGCAAGGAGCCCAACAAGTACGAGTAGCTTGAGCAAGGTTCGAAATAACTTCTTCACCATTCCATCCTTTTTGTGGTTGAGGTAA
>CAJWCA010000363.1 GCA_913020395.1 uncultured Cellvibrionales bacterium
CCTCTCGCGAGTAGGCTGGCGCAGCCGGTCAAGATTGAATCCAGTGTTGCAGAACTGCCCTCCCCTGACATCAGCCTGTCGGAGCGAGGCCCATGGTTGCACGGCATTCTTAAGGGTCGCTGGACGGATAGTGGGGACACTATTCAGTCGTGGCGTTCAAACATCATCTCCTATTTACAGTCGCTCCACCAACCCCACGTTATCTTCACGCATTTTGTCGTCATCAATGCGGTTCTCACTTATGTGGAACAAGATGACAATGTACTTTGCTTTCACCCCGACAATGGTTCGGTCACTCACCTGCAGGTGACTGCCTACAAAATATCCCTTGTCAGCAGGGGCGATGAAAGCAAAACAGTTATCAACTAAACTCGTAGTTACCGCGGCGTAAAAAGGAGCCAGTCATTGAGTGATACTCACACAGAGCTACTAACATTTTTGCTTGAGAATCTGCAAATTGAGCAATTGGATGCTTTTTTGTTTCGCGGCACCAGCCCCGAGCAGGAATGGCCCAGAGTGTTTGGTGGGCAAGTCTTGGCCCAGGCCATGCACGCCGCTGCCAGCACAGTGCCTTCAGAGCGGCACGTGCACTCCCTGCATGCCTACTTTTTGCGGGCGGGCAAACCCAACATTCCTATTATTTACGAAGTTGATCCCATTCGCGACGGTGGTTCTTTCACCACTCGCCGAGTGGTGGCCCGGCAGGAAGGCAAAGCGATTTTTAATACCTCGATGTCTTTCCAGAAACCTGAAGGTGGTCTAGAGCACCAATTTGAAATGCCCGATGTACCGGGCCCTGAAGGTCTGCAAAGCGATGTAGAATTTTGGGATGAAGTGAATGAGAAATACCCTGGCAAAATTCCTGTTCGCCCGCCTCACTTCCGCGCCATTGATTCAAGACTTGTTCATCGTCGAGATCTTTTTAATCCCAAAATCGAAGAGCCGGTTCAAGGTGTTTGGTTCAAAACCAGCGCCAAAATGCCGGACACACCTGCCTCTCACCACATGATGTTAGCTTACATTTCAGACATGCATTTTATGTCGACGTGTATGCGGCCTCAAGGCATCGCCATGTCAAACCCTAAACTCCAGGCGGCAAGCCTTGATCACAGCATGTGGTTTCACGAAGAGTTTAAGGTGGATGAGTGGATGTATTACCACATGGACAGCCCCAGGAGTTCCCACTCTCGCGGCATCAATCGCGGGAGTGTCTATACCCAGTCAGGCAAACTAGTGGCCACTACCGCTCAGGAAGGTTTAATACGTATTCGTGACTGAGTGATCAAACAGGGCGGCTTAGTGCTCCGCCCTGATTTCGCCACGCCATTCAGACAAATTCATTTCGATCGCCGCAAAACCTGCAATCCATAAAAATTCATCCCAGGCATACAACCAGTGATCAACATAAGCCCAGTATGCACAAATGCTCAGCAACAAGAGATATAACAGTGATTTGATTCGATGGCTGAATTTAAGTAGCCGCCCTTTGGTGACACCGCGCAATTGCAAGCGCACATCCAGTTCGATAAAAAACATAATCACCAGCCAGCTACTGCACTCCAGCACATCAATTCGCGCCAGCCGGTAATCACCGGCCAAACTTGCCGTATCTATAATAACGGAGTCATTGTAGATCGAATACCACTCACTGCCCTGCCCCAGTGATTGGCAGTTTGATTGAGTGATTTCTGTATATCGAATGTTTGATAGATAGGTCACGCCCTGATCTGCTAACTGGCAGGCACTGTGGATATTGGGCAGCAGTATCGCGTTTGTAAAATCAGAAAGTGCGGTCACATAAGAGTAAAGCGTATGGAAAATGGCGACATAACAGACCAGGCGAATACACTGTATCGCTCTCTCTTTCTTGATCGAAGCATCTTCGGATAAAAAATAGGTTTCCCACTCAAACAGTGCAATCAGAGAAAGCCAGGCGATTAAATCTATGGTCGTGGCAAAGGAACCCGTCCAGTCAAGCCAAGTGGGGGCAGCGGGTAAATTAAAAGAGAGAGCAGATAAGTCTTCAATGAAATATTGGGTAAAATTAACGACAAGACAAAGGTAAACGAGCCATTTCAGGCTCTGCTGTAAGACTTCAAGATTAAGTCGCTTAGCGCTAGATTCCATTTGCCAGCTCACTAATTTATAGGGTTTATTACATGAATCTACTCCATGTGGGCACCCTGTGAACGTTTAATTATTGGATCATAATACTCCATCTAGCGTTGGGGTGTGGCAAATAGTTGGCCACCTAGATCACAACACCGTTGTCGCTGAGCATCAATGCTCGTCGAACATTTGAATTGAGTACCCTGATTCCAGGGCATCTTTCAATACTTTATCGGCCGAGAGCACCCGTGGGTCCTCCAACAAGCGAGGTTCGACCAACTTGCGTTTTTCAATTTCAACATCGGTGAAACCAGACTTGTATAAATAAATCTTACACAGCTGTTCGGCCCCAAATAAATCTTTGAAATTCACGTAAACGATAAAAGGCATGGATTGCCCGGCTTCAATATCGTCCATGGCTTTTCGGGCCTTTGCACTCGCAGAAAAGATATACATATAAAATCTCTTAAAAACTAAAACAATAATAAGGTTACAGGTGATTGCCAATCAGTCTAGACGGCGACAATCACTCTCAAGGCGTCCAATCGCAAACGAGTATTCTGCAGGTGATCTCTCAACAGCTGCGTATCTTCTTCGATGCGCTCGATCTCCGAGCGGCGAATGTTGGGGTTCACTTTTGCCAAAGCCGTCAAGCGTTCCAGTGCAGAGTTTTGCTCCTGCTCCATCCTGGACACGGCGTCTGCCAGAATATCGGCCTGCAGCGGCTCTGCCAAGCTTTCAACGCGATCAATCATACTGCCCAACTCTGTACGAGTGTGACGGATCAAGTCCTGTGCGGTGTTGCGATGCACTTTTTCAACCAATTGATCGAGCTTTTCCTGGGATAAGATCTGACTGAGATCCGTACCCTTGGCATCAATCACTATGCGCAAACTCGTTAAAGGGAGGTAGCGAGAAAGCTGTAGGGCCCGGGGCGCAGAGCTCTGAATCAACAGGGTCGCCTCCAGCAACAGTGTGCCGGGTTTTAAAGGCGGTAACTTAATGGTACAGAGTGCTGTATTACCAAAATCGCCACCCAAAATCATTTCCAATACGCCTGTCACCATTGGGTGCTCCCAGGTGAGGAAATGGATGTCATCTCTGGAGAGTGCCGTCTCGCGGTGGAAGGTCGCCGTCATACCGCCCTCAGGTAAACCAGGAAAGTGACTCACTTGCATGTGTTCACTGGGGTGTAGAACAATACTACTCGCGCTGTGGCGCTCCTGATCCACACCAAATTGATCAAACACGCCTTCCATATAAGACATTAACTCGGCGCGTTGTTCACCTTCAATAATACCGTCAACCACTTTCTCAGCGCCCTGCTTATTACAGGAGTTTAATTCCAGAAGGCGATCGCGCCCCTCGTGCAGCTTTGCCATTAATTCCGAGGTGCTGGCCGCAGCCTTCTGCAACAGAGATTCGAGCGCATCGTGTTGATCGGGCGTTTGCATACACTGCAACAGTTCCGTTTCATACATTTCAAAAACGTTTTGTCCTGCCGCACAAGACTGTTCGAAACTGTTCAAACCTTCGTTGTACCAACGCAGCAAAACTTCACCTTCGCTGTCTTGAGTGTAAGGCACATGAATGTTGACCGTGTGACGCTGGCCGATACGATCCAAACGACCGATGCGCTGCTCCAGTAAATCGGGGTTCTTAGGCAAATCAAACAAAACCAGGTGGTGGGAAAACTGGAAATTGCGCCCTTCGCTGCCAATCTCCGAACACACCAATATCTGTGCATGTTCTTCTTCATCGGCAAAATAGGCAGCCGCACGGTCACGTGCAAGCAAACTTAATCCTTCATGAAAGGCGGAGGATGCGACGCCCTTGCGGAAACGGAGGTGTTCATCCAGCGCGATGGCCGTTTCTTTGCCATCCCTTTCCACGAGGGTGTAGGCGAGTCCTTCGGCGATCGTGAAAGAGCTGAAACCCGCGGGGGTGGCAACCGTCCATTCAGTCGTGGGCGGCGAGTCACCCCAAAGGC
>CAJWCA010000364.1 GCA_913020395.1 uncultured Cellvibrionales bacterium
GGGCGGATTTTACGACCTGGGGTAAAAACATTTTACCTGCGCCAAATAAATCACCTACGACATTCATGCCGTCCATTAGCGGGCCTTCGATCACTTCGAGTGGTCGCGCGCTTTGAAGTCTTGCCTCTTCGGTATCTTCAATAATGTAGGTTGAAATGCCTTTGACCAGAGAGTGTTCCAGGCGTTTTTTTACAGACCAGCTGCGCCACTCAATATCTTCCTCTTTTTTCTCACTACTGCCGTCGCCCCTATACTTTTCGGCAATGTCGAGCAGGGCCTCCGTCGCTTCAGAGGAGCGATTGAGCACCACGTCTTCTACTCTGTCTTTCAATTCGGCAGGTAAATTATCGTAGACCGCTAGCTGACCGGCGTTCACGATACCCATGTTCAGGCCGGCTTTAATGGCGTGATAGAGAAATGCTGAGTGAATCGCCTCTCTGACCGGATTGTTGCCGCGAAACGAAAAAGATACATTGCTGACGCCGCCAGATACACCCGCATGAGGGAGGTTTTCACGGATCCAGCGGGCAGCCTCAATGAAGTCCACTGCGTAGTTATTGTGTTCATCAATACCCGTCGCGACAGCAAATATATTGGGATCAAAAATAATATCCTGGGGGGCGAAACCTACGGTATCGACCAATATTTCATAGGAGCGCTGACAGATTTCAATTTTACGAGCAAGCGTATCTGCTTGACCGGTGGTATCAAAGGCCATGATGACAACCGCTGCGCCATAGCGCTGACACAGCTTCGCCTTGGCGATAAAGTCTTCCTCGCCTTCCTTCATGCTGATCGAGTTGACGATCGCCTTACCTTGTACACACTTTAATCCGGCCTCAATTACTTCCCATTTTGAGGAATCGACCATGATTGGCACGCGGGCGATGTCGGGTTCACCGGCAATTAAATTCAGAAAGCGTACCATTGCCGCTTCAGAATCGAGCATGCCCTCGTCCATATTTATGTCAATTATCTGGGCGCCATCTTCCACTTGTTCCAGGGCAACTTGCAGGGCTGAATCATAATCCTCGTCGACAATCAGGCGTTTGAACTTTGCTGAGCCGGTGACGTTGCAGCGTTCACCAACGTTCACAAACAAAGAGTCTTTGACAATGTTAAAGGGTTCCAGTCCTGAAAGGCGGCAGGCGACTTCTATCGTAGGAATTTCACGGGGTTTATGATGTTCCATCGCATTGGCAATGGCCCGGATGTGATCAGGTGTCGTTCCGCAGCACCCGCCGATAATATTAAGGAAACCACTGCTGGCGAACTCATTAACAATAGCCGCTGTTTCGGCGGGAGTTTCGTCGTATTCACCAAACTCATTGGGCAGCCCCGCATTGGGGTGAGCAGACACGTGACAGTCCGCGATGCGAGAGAGCTCCTGAACGTAGGTGCGTAATTCTTTGGCTCCCAGCGCACAATTTAAGCCAATCGACAGAGGTTTGGCGTGGGCCAGTGAGTTATAAAAAGCTTCCGTTGTCTGCCCGGAAAGCGTTCTGCCCGAGGCGTCGGTGATAGTGCCTGAAATCATCAGTGGCAGTTCGATGTTCTCACGTTCAAAATATTCCATGACCGCAAACACCGCCGCTTTGGCGTTGAGGGTATCGAAAATGGTTTCGATGAGCAGTAAATCTGAGCCGCCCTTAACCAGCCCATCAATCGACTCGATATAGTTTTCAACTAATTCGTCGAAAGTAACATTTCGCGCGCTGGGGTCATTCACATCTGGCGAGATGGAGCAGGTTCTGCTGGTGGGGCCAATTACGCCGGCAACAAACCGTGGTTTGTGAGGCTGCTTCTCGCTGAACTCGTCTGCGACTCTACGTGCCAAGCGTGCCGACTCCAGGTTAATCTCGTGTGACAGATCTTCCATTTCATAGTCTGATAACGACAAGCGTGTGGCGTTGAAGGTGTTGGTTTCTAGTATGTCGGCACCGGCATCCAGGTAGGCGCGGTGAATATCCGCGATAATTTCAGGTTGAGTAATGGATAACAAATCATTATTGCCGGCAATGTCCAAGTGGTAGCTTGCGAAACGGTCACCACGATAATCCGACTCCTGAAGCTTGTGGCTTTGGATGAGAGTGCCCATACCGCCATCGAGAATTAAGATACGGTCTTTAACGGTTTGGTGTAGTTGGGCAATGCGAGATTCGCGATCAGTCATGAAGCAACCTATTTAATGTGGATCTACAATGGAAGTAATGTGGATCAGTACAGCGTGGCTTAATATCTATATTGAAATATTTTGATATAGTTAGTGTAGCAGACTTCCCCTCCACTGATAAGTGCAAATTTGACCTTACATTTCTTCCGGTTTATCTCGGGCAGACTTTTACGTAAAATACCCGAGTAATTAACTAAGGTATGGAAGAGTTATGGTCAACGTCAACATCACCGAGTCTGCACAAGCCTATTTAAAGGAGCTGCTAGACAAGCAAGACGCCGATGGAATAGGCATTCGCATGTTTGTTTCCAGCCCCGGAACGCCCCAGGCGGAGACATGTATCGCCTACTCTCGTCCCGGAGAGGAGCAGGAGGGCGATATTAAGGTGCCGATGACTGGGTTTGATGCCTGGTTTGAAGAGCGCAGCCTGCCTTTCCTGGAAGACGCAAAGGTGGATTATTCTGCTGACCGCATGGGTGGGCAACTCACCATTAGGGCGCCCAACTCGAAGATGCCGCAAATTAGCGATGACAGCCCAGTTGAAGACAAGATCAACTATGTGCTCTATAACGAAGTCAATCCTGGGCTGGCAAGCCATGGCGGCAACGTCAGTTTAATGGAAATGACTGAAGACGGTTATGCCGTTCTGCAGTTCGGTGGGGGCTGTCAGGGGTGTAGTGCGGTTGATATGACACTCAAGGACGGTGTTGAAAAAACGTTGATGGAGAAAGTCCCTGAGCTTAAAGGGGTTCGTGATATGACGGACCATTCAGACAAGTCCCAGGCCTACTACTAAGCCCCTCTGCTACACCTTCCCTTATTGTTAAGTTCTCAAGCCCCATCCGGGGCTTGTCTACCTTCTGACATACCAAAGGTTGGAAAAGTTGCGTAATATTAGGGTTTACCCTAATATGTCCAACATCTTCAATCTCATGTCAAGGAGCGTTCAATGGGACAAATCGTATCCCGAGAGAAACTGCAGGAGCTAGTCGGGCACACAGCTGAGCCCACGAGCTGGTTCAAAGTTGAGCAGGAACGCATCAATCTATTTGCCGACGCTACGCTCGATCACCAATTCATACACGTAGACGAACAGGCTGCAAAACAAACGCCTTTTGGAACTACTATTGCCCACGGTTTTTTGAGTCTTTCCATGCTCTCCCACTTTGCCGCCGAATTCGGTATAGGCATTGAGGGCGTTGTGATGGGGATCAATTACGGTTTTGACAAGGTTCGTTTTATCAATCCGGTTGCGGTGAACAGTGAAATTCGAGCCCATGCAAAATTGCTAGAGGCAACCGAAAAGAAACCCGGACAATTTATGCTTAGTTATGAAGTCAGTGTAGAAATTAAGGGTGTCGATAAACCCGCTCTGTTGGCCGAGTGGTTAACAATGCAAATTGTGAAGTAATTGAAAGGGGGAGTGATATGAATATTCGTTTAGATGGACAGGTCGCGATCGTCACCGGCGCAGGTAATGGCTTGGGGCGCTCACACGCATTGGCTCTGGCGGCTCGTGGCGCAAAACTTGTTGTGAATGATTTAGGTGGCGCGCGAGACGGCAGCGGCGCTTCTTCTGAGGCGGCCCAAGAGGTGGTGCGACTCATAGAAAAGCAGGGTGGTGAGGCGATTGCCCACGGGGCCAATGTCGCAAATTATGATGAAGTTGAAGACATGGTCAAGCAGGCCATGGACAAGTGGGGGCGTGTTGATGTGCTGGTTAACAATGCCGGTATTTTGCGGGACAAAAGCTTCTCAAAAATGTCAGTAGAAGATTTTCGCCTGGTTGTCGATGTGCATTTAATGGGCTCTTTTAATTGCAGTAAAGCCGTTTGGGATATTATGAAAGCGCAGGAATATGGTCGGATTGTGATGACATCTTCCTCCTCCGGTATGTACGGAAACTTTGGCCAGTCA
>CAJWCA010000365.1 GCA_913020395.1 uncultured Cellvibrionales bacterium
TGGTATTATCTTGGTGCTTTTGCCGTGCTGGTAGTGTTACTGCTTGTTATGCAAAGAGAGGCGTTGGCGCCCTGGCTGTCTACCCTTGTACTTCTAATACTAAACCAATTTTCCAAACGACATAGGTGGGGTGCAAAAGACGTTTTTGACTTTCTAGTTGCCAGTGGCTCACTGTTTGTCGAATTGCTAATTGTACTCAGCGGGGTGGGTCTCATTGTTGGCGCTTTGTCGCTAACGGGGTTGTCCGGCACGTTGGTAAATGAGCTGCTTTTCCTTGCAGGTGGCTCTACCCTTGTATTGCTGTTGATGGGGGCACTGACAAGTTTTGTTCTGGGCATTGGAATGACCGTAACCGCTGCTTATATCTTCCTCGCTATCGTGCTTGCACCAGCATTGATTCAAGGCGGCCTGGAACCGTTGAGTGTTCATCTATTTATTCTTTATTGCGGCATGTTGTCGTTTATTACACCGCCGGTTGCACTTGGCGCATTTGCAGCGGCGTCAATCGCGGGTTCGAATCCCATGGCCACGGGTTTTAAGGCTATGCAGTTCGGTGTGGCCACTTACTGTATTCCCTTCTTTTTTGTACTTCAGCCTGCGCTTATTTTGAATGCTGAGCCTATTGTAATAGTCCAAGCGGTTTTTGAGACCTTAGCGGGAGTTTGGCTTATTGCTTCAGGCGTGCAGGGTTACTTGCCGTTTATGGGTGTCATCCGGGGTTTCGTGCCGAGAGTTTTGATTGCCACTGGTGGATTGTTGATCGCGGCCCCGGGTCTTGGAAACATCGGCATTGATATTGCCAATTCAGAATTTGCGCTGGTGGGTATAGTGCTTTTTGGTCTGGCACTTATGGTTTCAACATGGCTAGTGAAAGCGACATCGGTTGCGGTTGATTCTCGACTCTGATTATTCGTGGCGTGCCTGTATCCCCTTTGAATACATCGTAAAAAGTTTTCCATCATCACCCCACGCGGATTTCAAATCAGTCATTTCTGGGCTTGATGAATGCAGCAGGGCTTGAATAGATTTATCCAGTTTCGCAAGGTTATTGAGGGTGCCTTTGTGTGTTTGGAGAATTAAATTCGCTCTCTTGGCTAGGCTCGAAGAATCAGAAAGGTTTTTACTTGAATGGTTTTGAGTTGATAACGCAGATAAGAACGCAAGATAGATATAGTAGGACTCACGATCTGCAAAGCCGGAAATCAGACTAAGGTCTTGCAGCTCTTTGAATTCAGCACCATCAAACTCTGCCTGTCCTTGACTTAGTTTTGGCAGAAAACGAGACGCCGGTTTATGTGTAAGATTCACGCCAGTTGTGCATGTTGAGACTCTAACGTATCGAGCCTCTGCTCCGGATCCAACCTTAACGATCAGTTCACCGACGAGTTTGCTCGCAGCTATCCAGGTTTTAAAGCCATGAAGGCGACCGTTGTTAATTGTGACAGCGGGTTTTCGGTTGGTCTCGCTTCGATCTTCCGAGGCAGCGTATGCTAGCCAGTGATTACTCGCAAACTCTTTAAAGGTGGCTCTGATGGCTGCCTGATATCCTGCAATGAAGATCAAGGCTGGATCTGGGTTGGTGGATAAACGTCCCGCTGTAATTGCTAAATTTGCTGGCTCAGTTATTTCTGGCTGATCTTTAAAAGTTGTTTGCCAGGCGGTGAAGTATTCTTCTTCTGTCATGGGTCAGTTTCGCTGGTATTTAGCTAATACTAACAGAATTGATCGTGACGCTCCGGTTGTCTTGCAACTACGTCGATGCAGCTCAACTTCTCCAATCCTCGTATCGACGATAATTCCAGTTTTAAGACAAAAATTTGGCCTAAAATCCGCGCCCTAGGTTGAAACGGTGTTTCACGAAATTTATTACGCTGGGAGAACATGTAAATGTTAAAAGCAATGATGTTAGCGGTCTGCATAGTTTTTTCAGGGGTTGCAGTTGCAACAGTCAATTACGCAGAAAATACGGTTGGCGCGAATCGGGCAGTTCCGAATAGAATTGTAGAAAAGGCAATGGATGTCATTCAGGCAACGTCAATCCTGAAGGCACCTTATTCGGCTTTTTATAAGATCTCGGGCAAAGCAGGGAAAGACAACTTTGACTTCAAGCGAGTGTCAGCAAAGAAGTCGTTTCCTGATGCTCGCTGGGCCAAGCTGGCAAGAAGCATTGCAAACCAGGTAAGAATTCCTGCGCCGTCTACAGGTTCAAGAGTCAAGCCAAGTGCCAACGCTTATGTTGCCTTCTATACAGGCGGTATTGAAGGACTCGAACCGAAACGAGTCCTTCAACTTGAGACTTCGGTCGAGGGTGAGCCAAACACGCTGGCTGTTCTTGTCATCGACAAAAAAACCTCAAGTGGATCTACCCGTTTTACGGGTTTTCAGCCAGTGCCCGAGGTTTATTTCTTTGAGCTCGCGTTGTAGTTCGGTGAGGATAGGAAGGTTTGGGCCAGTATCGGGTGCCTTTGACGATTGCCTGCGCCGCTCAACGACATCTTCACTAACGCTTTTCCATCCGCTGTTGTGGATGTTTTTATTTCGCTGTTTTAAACAGCAATCCTATGACGCTTCACTGCTAACAAAGTTCATGGAAACAGAGTTAACGCAGTGTCGCGTGTTCTTAAGGGTCAGGCCTTCACCTTGAAAAACATGGCCTAGGTGTCCATCACAGTTAGCACAAAGTATTTCGACCCGCATACCATCCGCATCAGTGGAGCGTCTTACTGCGCCAGCTATCTCATCATCGAAGCTGGGCCAGCCGCAATGCGACTGGAACTTATCTTGTGATCGGTACAGCGGGGCTTCACATTGCTTGCAAACGTAGATGCCGCCCTCAAAAAAATTGTCGTATTTCCCTGAAAAAGGCGCTTCTGTACCCTTGTTGATAATGATGTGAGTTTCTTCAGGGGAAAGCGCGTTGTATTCATTTGTCATAGGGTAACCTTTGATATTCTAAACGGTTGAAAAATGTATGATTTCACGGAATCTAATGATGACATAGCCCGATGATCTGCGTAACCGGTGATCGAAATAAAACGAGTTTTGATTGTACACATCTGTTTTTTTAGGGGAACTCGACAATCCTTATTTGTGTACATGGCAAGTGTTTGTTCCGTGACGATGACTTATGTATGGTGCAGGAAAACAAAGTTTAAATGAGAGGTTTGAAATGAAAATCGGTATTAATGGTACTGGGCTTGTCCAGCGAGCCTCAATAGACGCGATTGAGAAACATGCCCAGCAAGCGGCAGATCAGGGCTTTGCCAGCTATTGGTTGGCGGAACATCCGACCGGTGGACTCGATGCGATGACTGTATTGACGGTCGTCGGTTCCAAAGTTAAGGACATTGAGCTTGGCACAGCCATTATCCCCACCTTCCCGCGTCATCCCATGGTCTTGGCGGGACAGGTACACACGTTGCAGGCGGCGATTGGATCCCGATTTACCTTAGGTATCGGTTTGTCCCATGAGGTAATGATGGCTGATTTGGGTATCCCCTTTGATCGCCCCATCCGGCATCTGAAAGAGTACTTGTCGGTGCTTGTGCCGTTGATCAATGAAGGCAAAGTTTCCTATAACGGAGAAATGATTTCCTGTGACGCGACGACTTTCTTCAAGCCTGAGCAATCATGTCCAATCGTTGTTGCAGCGCTTGGACCGCAGGCGCTTGCAGTGACTGGCAGATTAGCTGATGGCACCTCCCTCGCTTGGGTTGGTCCAAAAACGATCAGGGAGCATATAAAACCGAGACTGAGTGAGGCGGCCGCGGCTGCGGGTAAACCTGCACCCCGAATTATTGCGACCTTACCTGTTTGTGTGACGGACGACGAAGCAGGCATTCGCGCAAGAATTTCGAAAAATCTCAAAATGTATGGTCAGCTGCCTTCCTACAAGGCAATGTTCGATCGGGAAGGGGTTGAGGAGCCAGGAGATCTTGCGCTTGTCGGTACTGAAACTCAGGTGCAGGAAATGATCGAAGGTCTGCAGGAGGCGGGTGTGACTGACTTTGCCGCGTCAGAATTTGTGACCAATAGTGAAGAGGCAGATGCAACCAGAGCATTGCTTCGTTCTTTTTG
>CAJWCA010000366.1 GCA_913020395.1 uncultured Cellvibrionales bacterium
TAACGAAGAAACTTAACCGTTCCCAAAGGTGGCACTGTGGTAGCTAATTGCTCCCACTGATCACCATGAGAAATATTGTCATAACCCGATTGAATAGTGTCGATAGTTAAAGTTTCCATCGTACTATTAGTCAGGTAGACATAAGATTCTGCCCAACTGAGGGATGCCATTAGGAAACTGGCAATAAAAAGAATGATTTTGCTTTGCATGTTCAGGCCCTTCATTTGTATTAATTATTAACAAACATTACGTTCGTTTTATTATTCTTTGATGACGCGTTTCATAAAACAGAGTTCTAATGTGCGCATTCTAAGGACAAACTAAGACAATGAGAGGGACGAAATGCGCCACAAAGGGGGGCAAATTGCGCAACTGTGAACGAGTCGTCATGCATTTCACACTTATTCTCAATTGGGTTCGATTAGGCTAAAGTTAACCATCCTTCAGCCTCCTCTATACGAATTCCACCACCATAACAACACCTATAGTCTACTCTACATGTAAAACAAGATATAAAACATGAGCAAGGGAGGCTGGATTTGTTTTTACTGTGGCGAAGTTGGAGCGCCTTCACCGCGCTGATCGCAACGGTGTTGACTGCCCTCTGTATTCTCTCTGTACTGCAACATAATGCTGTGTTGTCTGACCTCATCCGACAGCGCCTATCTGTTGTTGCCCAGTCAGCGGCCAGCCCCTTCCATACAGTAGTTGATCTTGGCCTGCCACTGTCAATGATGCGAAATGCTGATGAAGTACTTAAGCGTGCCAAGGCGCTTGATGACAATATCGAGGCTATTCACGTATTCAATCCCAGTGGCATCATTGCTTATTCGACGGACAAACTACAACCACAACCTCTCAGTCGAGAAGAGCTAATTCAACATCGCTTGCATAACGATGGCAAGTGGAGCATGGAGACCGATACCCAATTTAAAAGCTACGTTAGTATCTATAAAGATAATAACTGGGTCGGTGGCATTCTGGCGATTTACCCAAAACAAGAATTCAATGCAACCGTGCAACACGTGAGCAGGCATGTAATCGGAGCCACAGGTATCTTACTGCTTTCCTTTTCTCTGTTGACGTTTCTCACCTTCCGCTTGCGCTTATCGGGAGCAATCAGAGGGGCCGAGATGTTGCAGCAATGGCTTCATGACATTCAAACAAATAAACCACATCGAAGCCCCACCGATAACCTTGACCAAGATTTTATAGCTCTGCGCGACCACCTGATTGCTGCAGATGAAAACTATCGCTATCTGTGCCGCGAACTCCCAGTTAACAGCCACGAACTCGCAACCAACCGTATAGAAAACTCCAACATGGTTGCGATGGTCATGAAAAAGGCGGGCAAGCTAGAACAAACAATGACCTCAGTACCTGAAACCTCATTGGCACGCACCTATGCCCGACGGCTCGCCCCTTGGTCTATTGGACTTATTTTGCTATCGGCACTGAGTCTGGGGTTCATCACGTACCAAAGCGTGAGTGACTCATTTGACCCTGAACTGGCTAAACGGACGGACCTTATAGCCAAAGTGGCCAGTGCAAACATTCAACGGGGAGTGAATGCAGGCATCCCATTGGAGAACATGACGGGGATGGATGACTATTTTTCAGGTCTTTTGGCAAATTTCCCTGAAATTTCCTTTTTTGGTGTTGCCACCGGCAAGTTCATTTTCAAGGCGGGAAACTGGCAACACTCACTACTGGGGCTACAGGAAAAAAATAGAGATGTACCTATCTATCCGATTACCTTTAATGGGGAAAGTACAGGCTACATCATTATTGACCCAAGCCCCGACTATATTGCAGTACAGTTTCGTGAAGTGGTGCTCGATCTGCTGGTGATTATTCTCGTCGTGTTACTTCTCGCCTATGAAATTATGATCGTTGTAATGAGCCTATCACTCACGTCTCCACTAAACCGTTTAAAACATCTATCTGAGTTACAGGCCGAGGGTGACTTCTCAAACCGTATCCAGCCACGGCGTGGAAGTCTTATTGAGATATTGATCAACCATTTATCACAACGCGTTGAAATGATCCACAGTCGTTATTCAGCCGCTTTACAGCAACTTGAAAAGGCCGGTGAAACTCTGGATTTAAAACCCAAATTAAAGGCCCTCGCTAAAAAATATCAGTTAAAGAAATCCCCCCCTAGAGTTCTTACCTACTCCTACATGAATGATGTGCGACTGCCGCTCTTTCTATTTGCCGCATCAGATGAGCTTGCTCTGTCTTTTTTCCCGCTATTTACTCGTGCAGCTGAAAACCCTATTAAATGGCTCGACCCGGCTATCGTCATCAGCTTGCCGCTGGCCGGCTATTTGTTGGCTTATATGCTTGCTGCGCCTTTTTCTCGTTCGTTGGCTGAACGATGGGGGCACAATAAACTAGTACTAGTCTCCCTGAGTGCAGTTCTTCTGAGCAATGTATTCATGTACTTTGCAACCAATGTGCTCGAAATTATTTTCCTCCGCACGGTTGCTGGCGGGGGCTACGCTCTCGCCGTACTAGCCTGCCAGGACTACGTAATTGATGCCGTACCGAAAAACCAGAGAACTCAGTCATTAGGCATTTTTTCTGCAGCGCTGTTTGGAGGAATCTACTCCGGAACGGCGTTAGGTGGAGTGCTCGCCGACCGGTTTGGCACCTCTAGCGTATTTATGTTCAGTGCTCTGCTTGTATTGATTTCCGGCATGCTATTTGCGCGCATGATACCAAAGGGAACCCGCATCACCTCAGAGCAGGCTCCCCCGCTTACCCTAAGATCCATCTTCACGCCCTTGCGACACCGATGCTTTCTTGCCATTTCCATGGGGCTTGCAGTACCCCAAAGCGTTATGGATCAAGTCTTTATTTCCTACCTATTCTCTCTACAGCTGGATACATTGGATGCCTCCGCTGCAGATATTGCACGAATGTTAATGGTCTATTTTCTCATGATTATGCTTGCGGGCTCGCTACTGGGGGCGCTATCAAAAATGGGGGTGGAAGATCGCTTGATTGCTATCCTCGGTTCTGTTCTGACCGGCGGAGGCCTGCTGGTAGCTGCAGCAATACCAGCCCAGTGGAGTATGTTACTGGCAGCGGCTTGTACCGGTTTTGGCTATGGTCTTTTGCGTGGACCACAAGTTGAACTCGCACTAAAGCTTTCAGAGGGTGAACTCAAGCACCTAGGGTCTAATTCGGTACTGGGCGCTTTGCGCTTGTATGAGCGGGTCGGCAGCATTATCGGCCTGTTGGTTATAGCGGCTATTGCAGGTTACTTTGGTCTCTCAGCGGCCATTGGTAGCATTGGCCTGCTTATCCTTGCTGGGATGCTGTTGTTTAGTTTCGTATATCTCAGTGAAAACACTTCAGATTTAATAATGAAAAAAAAGTGAGAACAACATGATAAAGTCTTTACGCCTTATCTTTACTGCGATCCTGCTTGCAGGTCTGTCTAATATTGCACAGGCCGGTGAAAAGAAAACGGTGTATTCGCTCTTCTGGGCCGGTTGTGAGGCAGTTTGTCAGGGCCTCAAAGATTATATTCAGAACGAAGGTCTGGAAATTGACCTGATTATAAGAAACGTGGAACGGGATAAATCAAGATTTTCTGGTTTTGTAAAAGAAGCTAGAGCTCTGAAAGCCGATACGGTTGTGACATGGGGAACCAGCACCACACTGGGAATCGTCGGCACTCTGGACGATGTAAACAACCAACAATTTATCAATAACATTCCGGTGGTTTTTACCCTGGTATCAGATCCCATTCGTTCTCGTATCATTGAAAGCTATGAGGCGTCAGGGCGTGACAATGTTACTGGCACCCGCAATCG
Source organism: uncultured Cellvibrionales bacterium (assembly GCA_913020395.1). Taxonomy (GTDB): domain Bacteria; phylum Pseudomonadota; class Gammaproteobacteria; order Pseudomonadales; family Cellvibrionaceae; genus CAJWCA01. The sequence goes on from CAJWCA010000366.1 coordinate 3,828, forward strand.
GGTGCCGGAAAGTCTGAATATCAAAACCATGCGCAAGATTAAACCTGGCTTTCAGAGACTAGGCATCATTTACAACCCGTCTGAAAAAAACTCCACAGGTAAGGTCAATGAAATAAGAGAGCTTCAGGATGATCTGAATTTTGAACTGATCGCGCTTCAGCTTGATATGGATGCGCAAGGAAAGCCAATAGCTGAGTCAATTGTAAAACGTGTAAAAGAGTTAAAAGAAAAACGGGTTGATTTTAT
>CAJWCA010000367.1 GCA_913020395.1 uncultured Cellvibrionales bacterium
CTTGAAGGAAAACCATTTTTCTATAGGTAAATTGGTTGTATTTCTTCCAGAAAATGCAAAGCCGCTGATCGTTGAAGATGTTGTAGGTGAATATCGTTTTAGGCCTTTACGTCTGGAAAATATTAGTATTGGCCATATTTATCTGTCTTTGAATAAGGGAGAAGATAGCCCGGCAGACACAAAACCCTCAAGTCAATTGCCAAGGCTTTCTGAGTTATTGGCAATGGGTGTTGTGCCTCCGTTACCTCGGGGAGAGTTGCGTCACGTGCAGCTTGAGGGTTTCGATGATCCCCTGTCATTACAATGGCAAGGCTCCGCTTTGAACTCTCAGCATTCCACTCTCTGGCAGGCGGGTTTTCAGGGTTTGTCCCTATCGACGGAGATCTCTCGCGTCAATCAATTTGAGTATTCGATCAATATGGATGTAGAGGGCAATCGCCTTCAATTGAATCTTGCATCCGGAAAAGGTCAAAATAATTGGGAGGCGAAGTTTTCCTTGCAGACGGTTAATTTTGATTTATTGCGGGGCCTTTATCCAGAGGACCTTGTTTTCACCTCCGGCTGGGAAATTAATCCGGAGTTGCAAGTGCAGGTAACAGTACCAGAGAGTCTGAACGACCTGGACCTTTCATCTTTGAGCGCAAGCGGTGTTTTAAAAATCACAGCGGCATCAGACAAATTTCAATTGCCCGACGAGGGCGAAGTTTTTAAGGACTTATGGTTAGGGCTTGATGCTCATTTTTCTAAAAAAGATGAAATGCTGATGGTTAATGATGCTCGTATTCATTTAAAAGCCAAACATCAAACGTATTGGGTACCTGCTTTAAATCTGTCGATGGATATGCAGATATCAAAGGAAAAAATGCTTATCGGTGGCCGTTTACTGAATGTGCGTGAAAGAGAGTTTGCGTCGTTAGATGGCGTTTATCATCTCGCCAACCATTCACTAGACTTAAACCTGAGTTCTGTAGCGAATACCTTTAGCGCAGATGACGGCGCTTTGTCTACTTGGTTTAGTCGTTGGCCTTTTCCCGGTGATATATTGAACGGAGAGCTAACTTGGAAGGCAGCTGTTGCCTGGGATGACACTGCGGGACTGAAAAACGCAAATATTGCAATGTCCTTTGATGAAACATCAGGTTTTGTTGACGACATTATTATTAAAGATCTGCAATCACAGTTGTATGTTGAGTTGCGCGAAGATGGCGATTGGTTACTGAGGACCGACTCGCCTTTATCTGTGGGATCTGTCGATGTGGGTTTGGTCGCCAGCACTGTGAGCACAAATTTGCAGGCCAATTTAACAAAAGGTGAGTTTCGGGGCACAAATTTAAGTGCGGATTTGTTTGGTGGTCACGTTGAGGCACCCAGCTGGATTTATGCCCCGGCCGCGTTTCCCAATAAAAATATTGTTCACTTTCACTCCATGGATGTCGCGACCTTGGTGGATGAGGCAGGATATGAAGGTGTCGAGGGAAGTGGTTTGATCGCGGGTGAGCTCCCGGTAGAAATAGACGCCAAAGGGGTGAGTGTTGATGATGGCTTGTTGCGAGCGGTGGAGCCGGGAGGCATATTGCGCTATTTCCCTTCTGCGGCGGCCAAGCAGGCGGCGGCATCGAACCCCAGTTTAGACTTGGTCAATCAGGCCTTGAGCAACTATCATTACCATTTGCTCAACGCTAGTGTCGATTATGCCAAAAACGGTGATCTAGAGTTGAGTATGCGCATGGAAGGTAAAAATCCGGATATGAATGGCGGGCAGGAAATCAACCTGAATCTCAATGTCAGCGAGAGTATCCCCTCTTTGTTAAAGAGCTTACAGGCCAGTCGTATTGTGACCGACGCGCTGAGCAAAGAGCTGCAGCAGTAAAAACATTTACCCAGGCGTTCAGCTCCAGTACAGTTACAGTAGCTGATAATTTTAGCTGTCAGCCCAGCAATCACAGTGATGGACGTAAATTATGCACAAAGTAATAGCGATACTTATAGTCGCGACGGGCCTGGTGGCCTGCTCACCGCAAGTTAAGGTGGTCGTGCCAGACAAACCCATCGAGATTAATTTGAATGTCAAAATAGAACACGAAATTAAAGTCAGTGTCGATAAAGAACTCGATGAGTTGTTCGACGATGACAGTGACTTATTTTAAGGGAGTTAAAAATGAAAAATTTATGGTGTGTGGCATTGGTGCTATTGCTTGGGGCGCAGTCGGTTTTTGCGCTGGACCTGAAGCAGGCGAAGAATCAGGGGCTGGTGGGAGAGCGTAGCGACGGTTATGTCGGATTTGTTGTCAAGCCCGCCTCCGCGGAAGTGAAGACATTGGTAAAGTCGGTGAATAACAAACGCAAAACTAAATTTTCATCAACCGCAAAGAAAAATAATATCTCCATTGAAGCAGTGGCTAACCGTTTCCATGAGCGTGCGCTGGCTGCCAGTAAAAAGGGCAGTTTTGTTCAAAACGCCCAGGGGCGCTGGGTTAAAAAATAAGCCCTGAGGTCACGTTACTTTCTCTGGTAGCGTGACCAGTCGCGGGTAAGCCGATTGAAAAATCCCGATTCAATATAAGCCCGAGTGACCAGACCTTTTTCTCGAAGTTGACGCAGCCCGTTCTGGATGGCGTCGTACGCCTCCTGGCCCTGGCTGTGATGGGCACTGACAATCCAGCGTCTGGAGCCCGAGAGATATACCTTTAGGCCGGGTATAGGAATCAGTTCAATATCGTTTACCTTGATGATCAGATCTTCTCGGGGTGGAAAAGGTGCCAAGACAAAGTCGACTCTTTGCGCGGCAACCATTTTGGCCATAGAGATCCAGTGCAGGGTATGATGGATTTGTTTCAGGTTCATCGATTCCAGTAAAGTCCAATCTTTTTCCCAGTTGCGGTTAGACACGCTAGACAAATCATAAAGGCCTGAGAAATCTTTAATGGCGAGCGCCTTTTTATTGCGAGGCGATGTATATAACCCCGCCTCAAACTCGCCTTCTAGAATCAGGGGTTCGGTAAACAACAGGGTGTTTTCTTGCCGAGTCATGGCGGACTCCCAGGCACTGGGACCAAAGGCGCCAAAATGACCTAACTGAACTTTTTGTACGGTGCGTTTATAACCATCAAATGAGACTACTTTAATGTCTCCCTGGAAGCCTCCGAGCGACAAAGCCTGGTGCATCAACAATACTTCTACAACGTCGCGTCTGGATCCGGGGCCGTCATAGCGATCTATGGATATAGGGTCTCTTTCCCCGAGCAGTTTCAGAAAGTCTTCGTGAACGTCTTTGGGTACCGCAATGGTAAAGGGTTCCGAGTGAGCATGCCCCGCGCAGGCCAGTAAAATACAACAGAACATGACTGCGTAGCAGTATTGGAGAGGGGACACTGAAGCCCGCTCGGTGAAGAGGTAAGGGTGTAGGTTTTGTGCAAGCACTCTCATTCGGCTGACCTCTGAAGGGGGGGGTAGATATTCCTTCTGAATTCAGTATAGCACCGACTATTGTTTCGGTATGAAGTGGGTAATATCCCGCTAGCAGGATCTGTTGTCGATGCTTCTTTTCAGGTGCAGGCTTAGCCTTAGAGCGCGTGCGATATGATCGACGGCGATGTTCAGCAAGGCACTGACAGCAATGAGTAAAATGGCTTGATCAAGGCGAAAGCTTTCGAAGGCGCTATCGATAAAAAATCCGAGTGTGTGTATACCCAAAATGCCAACGATTGCAGATTCCCTTAAAATGACTTCCCACCGGTAACAGAGAAAAGCCAAAAACTGACCATAGGTGCGCGGTAATATTTCATAGAGGTAGCGGTTTAAACCGGAGGGTGTGTCATCCCGAAGAGATACTTCATTGCTGTGGCGAGCCATTAGGTGGCTGAGAATGGCGCCATTGTGAAGAGTGAGTGCAACAACCGCGGGCAGCATAGAGGGGCCCCACAAAAGCAGGAATATAAAAGCCAAAATGATTTCGGGTGTTGAGCGAAGTACAACCATCAAACCGTGGCCAACAAAACGCAGGGGTAGGCGTGAAAATTGTTTGGAAAGCGCAGGGAAGAGTAACAGGGCAAACACGCCCGTAAGAACC
>CAJWCA010000368.1 GCA_913020395.1 uncultured Cellvibrionales bacterium
TGGGCACGGCGGTGATTGGTGATCCGTTGGATGAGGCGACAAGCTTTGGGCCGATGGTGTCTGAGCGGCAGATGGATATTGTGCTGGGCTACATGGCCAAAGGCAATGAAGAAGGCGCGCGGCTGGTCTATGGTGGCAAACGTTTGGAGCGCGACGGATTTTACCTTGAGCCCACGGTGTTTGCCGATGTGACCGACGACATGACCATTGCGCGCGAAGAGATTTTTGGCCCTGTTATGTCGGTGCTGGATTTTGATACCGAAGAAGAGGTGATTGCGCGCGCCAATGACACCGAGTTTGGTTTGTCTGCTGGCGTGTTCACGGCTGATCTCTCCCGTGGGCACCGTGTGATTGGCCAGCTCGAAGCCGGTAGCTGTTTTATCAACTCTTACAACGACGCGCCGGTTGAGGCGCCGTTTGGAGGGGTGAAAAACTCCGGCGTTGGGCGTGAAAACTCCAAGGAAGCGATCAACCACTACAGCCAGGTGAAGTCGGTTTACGTACGTATGGGCGACGTGGAATCGCCTTACTAATCGCCCCTTTGGCGGCTCTGTCAGGAAAAACAAGATGCAGGCAGATTATGTGATTGTAGGCGCGGGCTCCGCTGGATGCGCATTGGCGTACCGGTTGAGTGAAGCGGGCAAGTCCGTGTTGGTGATTGAACACAATCTCGATGTTATTGCCGAATCGGACTGGGTTATTGATATGGGGCCAGAAGGCGGGAGCGGGGGCGGAAGAATTGTTGCTCAGGGAAATCCAAAAACAATTTGCACTCGAAAACGATCCTATACCGGGTTGTATTTGAAGGAGTTATTGAATGCATAAATTAATGCCTCGGCTTCCAGCCCAAAGACGGGGGTATTCTATTCATGAGCTAACGCGTATTCACAGGAAGGTGAAACTGGACTGATTGAGCTGTATAGGTAAGAATTAGAGCAACGAATGACAAACTGAGCAGAAAAATGGAGCGACGGAGACACGCACGCGTTAACTTTAGTTGCGAAATGGCTTTGATGGTAGAAGGTGAATACTTGAGTTGCCAGGCGCGCAATGTAGCCGTAAAGGGGGTGCTAACACGGGTTCAATGCGGTGATATGTCAGTGCTGCAGGAATCCGCAACAGTGGCATGCTGGCTGGAATACAATGGGCAGAACTTTGAAGCAAACTGCAAAGTCATACGCATTGTTGGCAAGGATGTGGCATTGATGTTTTTGGACTTAAACGTTGATCAGGCTGACTTTATTAAAGAACTGATTACCGAAAATAGTGAATAATCCTTTTGCTTACCTTTCACTGGTTTAGTGTGAGGATACTCCTGGGGCATTGCGAAACCGGCTGTTGAGTTATTGAACGAGAGTAGCCACATAATCCATTATAAAATTTTTCAGCTTGCTAAGGTCAACCGGCTTGGGAATGATGAAAATGTCTTTGTTGAACAAACTTTCTGATTCTAATTGCTTTTGCGCCATGCCGGTTACAACGCAAATAGAGGTATTTTCGAGCAATGCACTCTCCTGTATGATTTTCAACATGCGAAAACCGTCAATGCCAGGCATATTGAGATCTGTAATGAGCAGTTGGGGTTTAAAGTGCCCAATAGAAATGAGTGCTTCGTAGCCGTCTTTAGCGGTTTGTATATTAACCGGTAACTGCCATTGCTCAAGCGCTGTTCTTAGCATTTTCAGAAAAGCCGGGTCATCATCTACAAGAAGAACCGTTAGAATTGTGTCGGATGCCGCGGTTGAAGGATTAGTGGGAGGGGCGATTTCATCCATAGACTCGATTAAGCGGTGAACGGAGTCGGCTTTAATGCGACGGTGCCCTCCGGGGGTTTTCCCTACACTCAGTATGCCACTGTCCGCCCAGAGTTGAATGGTCCTGGGTGTAACATTCAGCAGGTCAGCGGCTTCTTTGGTTGAATAGATTTTCTCATGCACTGTAAGAATACCTGGAGTAGTTTGCAACCCAATTGGGAACATGCTCTGCGGCCATCGGTCTGGCAATATAGTACCCTTGAGCCATGTTGCATCCAAGATTGGCAAGATGCTCAAATTGATCCTTGGTTTCAACGCCTTCAGCAACAACCTTCATATCTAGTTTGTGGCCTAGCATCACGCAAGTTTCAACAATTGCCATGGCTTGTTTGTCGTTCTCCATATTCATCACAAAATCTCGATCAATTTTTAATTCCGAAAAAGGAATTCTGTGCAAATGAGAAAGGGAGGAATAACCCGTGCCGAAGTCATCAATTGACAGACCAAATCCTCTCATGCGCAAGCGAGTTAAAATGTCGAGAGAGGTGATCAGCTCTCCCATCAATGCGCTTTCGGTAATTTCAATGGTCAATTTTGGAGGTTTTAGCTGATTATCATCAATCAGTTTTGAGAGCTGGTCCGGCAGAGTGAGACTGCTAACATTATCGGCAGAGACATTGACGGAAACATGTAAGTCGGAATTGTGCCAATACTGGTGGCTGTCTGTTACTGCCTTCTCGATGACTTGACTGGTTAGCTCGCCAATTAACCCCTGTGCTTCTGCGAGCGGGATGAAGCTGTCAGGATAGATCAGTCCGCGTTCTGGGTGTGACCACCTTACCAGAGCTTCCAGTCCCTTGACGGTGCCTGATTGAATGTCCACCTGTGGTTGGTAGTGAAGCAAGAGCTGATTTTCGCGCAAGGCGGTGGCTAGTTCTCCTTTTGTGGGTATCCAGCTTGTTTGGTTGTAAGAGTCAGAGGGGGGTTCAGCTCCTCCATGGCGCGCCATGAGATCTTTAATTCTAAATAATTCAACGGGTTTAGTCTGGATTTCGATGCATTTTAAATTGCGCGCGATAGCAAGACTTTGGGCTGCTTTTAACACACTCTGATCTTGACCACTGATGAGAACCAACTTTGAAGTACAGCCTCTTGCCGCCAACTCTCTAATCACTTCTATGCCATCAAAACCTGGCATGCAGAGATCGAGGAAAACCATTTCTTTGTCACCGTGATGGGTTTCTAAGAAATCTTCAACGCGGTTATATTCGACAGTCTCATAACCCAGGTGCTTTGTTATTACGCTAAGTAATTTGGTGGTCTGGCGATCGTCGTCGACTATAGAAACCTTATCTATCATTTTTAACCTCACCCTGCCACAGTCTAGGTGTGATGTATTTCTACATCGATTTCGGTTTTTGCCTTAATTTCGACTTTTACACTAATTTCGCTTTTTTCCGAATTAAATCTATACCTCCAGCTTCGCCAAATCAACTTCCCATTTGTAATAAGCGCAGGCTCAGTAATATATTGGAGATCTATAGTGAGTAAGGCAGTCTGATATCTTCAAAGAGGTCTTACTTACCATTGTTTAGTAGCTCTCGAATGACCTTAAGCAGGGAATCTGCGTCGTAGGGCTTGTGCATTAATCTACTGCGTAGCTCCTCATCTTTATGGCTGATGTGTTTGTCGTCGCTAAAACCACTCACAAGCTGAATTTTAACTTTCGGGTATTTTGTTCTCACAAAGTCTGCGAGTTGGTAGCCGTCCATTTCAGGCATAATGACATCTGACAGCATTAGGTCAATGTGTTCACTTGCAAGTATCTCTAGCGCCTGGGCTCCACTGCCGGCACTTAAGGTGTGGTAACCTCTTTTCTGCAATAAAGTGGTGCACAGGTTACGCAGAGCCTCCTCGTCGTCAACAACTAATATAGTCTCTGTTCCGTACAGCTCGGTTGATATTTCAGAATGATTGATGCTACTTGTAGTGCCGGAATGTCGGGGCAGATAGAGTACAAATTCACTGCCCTGATCCAGTTTTGAATACACTTTAATGGTGCCACCGGAACGTTGAACAAACCCAAAAACCTGTGACAGTCCTAAACCCGTACCCCGTTCCCCTTTTGTTGAAAAAAACGGGTCGAAGACCTTGTCTTTGATTGTATTGTCGATACCGCAGCCGGTATCTACAAAACTGATTTGAACATAATCTCCATTGGGTAGGCCAAGCTGTGTAGCGTCAACGCCGGTGATGGCTTTGTTACAGGTGCTG
>CAJWCA010000369.1 GCA_913020395.1 uncultured Cellvibrionales bacterium
TATTTTCAAGCGACTTCTTGTGGTCGCCAATTTCTTTGACGTTGTGAATTCTTGCATTGATCAACAGAAGCCGAACGTTATCCGGAGCGAGTTTTAATGCCCGTTCGAGTACGTTGAAACCTGTCTCGACTTGACCGGCTGCGAAGGCGGCTACCGCATAGGTTCCAAGTACATTGGGATCTTCAATATATTCTATATTGGAGCTCAGTAGTTCCAATACTTTGTCTGGTTGGTTCATCTTAATGTTAGTCATTGCCGACAGCTGCAAAGCGTAGGGAGAGGCTGTTTCCGCGTCCATATATTGTTTGAACAGCACTTCGGCCTCGTCCAGTTCTCCCTTAATATATTTGATAGTAGCCAGTAGCGTTCCAGCAAGGCTGTTGCCGGGGGAGATTGCTAACACTTCATGTAGTTTTTCTTCCGCCAGGTCAAAATCTTTTGCCGTATAGGCATCCTTGGCTTCAGTAAATGCTTGTGTGTACTCATCATTGCCCGGCAACGACTCGGCAAGAGCCTGGCTATATATCAACGCATCAGCACTGCGACCTTGCTGCGTTAGCACATTGATAAGTAATTTCAGCGTTTTTGTTCTGATGGGCGTGGGGATGTCAGTCTCTGGTAAATCCACTATCAGGGTGGTCAGAAGATCTGCAGCCGCATCCATATTGCCTGTTTGTATTAACATTGCCGACTTCAATAGTTGAGCCTGGGCATTGCTCGGATTTGTGCTGTCCAATTCATCCAGGATCTGAGTCGCTTTTTCCGCTTGGTTTTGTTGTAAATAAAGAGTGGCAAGCCCAACCTTTGCCTCAATATTGTTAGGTGACTCAGTAATTGCAGTGTTGAAATACATCTCCGCGTCTTCAAATAACCCGAGGCTCGCAGATGCCTCACCCAGGCGTATTTGATATTGAGTCTTATCGCTATTTTGAAGTTCGTTATGAGACTCTAAAAAAGTTATTGCAGATCTCGCCTTGCCTTGGCGAATTAATGCTTTTGCCAATAAAAAATTACTTTCATTTGTGGCATTGGCGATATTTCCTAATAGTTCACTGGCTTGTTTAACCTGCCCAAGCTCCAGAAATATCTGTGCCTGAAGAATGTGTGCCTCTGAATTATTTGACTCATTCTGGAGAACATTCCGAACTTCGATCATCGCTGCCCGAAATTGTTGTTTAGACAAATAGTTTTGAGCTCGAGCCAAATGAGAGGAAGAATCGGCTTCGCTGCTGTCATCAGATGCGCCGCAGCCGCTTAGCCCTGTGACAACGGCGGCAAACAGGCTGGCCGTAATGATTTTTCGTATTGAATGAATATATGTCGTTTCCATAGGAATATTCCCTCGTTTCCTTTTTTTCGACTCTTGAATGGTTTTGTTAGAATAAGGTCAAGAATCTTGTATATTATACTTTTTCATCAGGTCATAGAGTGTCGGTCTGGTGACGCCTAATAGCTTAGCCGTGGCCGAGATATTTTGCTCCGTCAGGGTCAGCGCATGCCCGATAGCCGCTTTTTCCGCCTCGTGACGCACCTGTCGCAGGTTCAGGGAGAGTTCGTCTCCCGCATCCAAGCCGATATCTTCACTGGTAATGTGTTTGTCATCACACATAACCACTGCGCGTTTAATCTTATTTTCCAGCTCACGTATGTTGCCTGGCCAGCCATAGCTTTCAATGGCTGAACTTGCCTCGGGCGAAAAGCCGTTGATATTGCGTTTTTGTTGTTCGTTGAATTTATTGAGAAAAAACCGAGATAAAAGGGTCTTGTCTCCCTGTCGTTCTCTCAGGGGGGGAATGTGTATGTCCATTTCACAGATCCGATAATAGAGGTCTTCCCTAAAAGTACCGTCCTGAACCATTGTTTTCAGGTCTTTATTGGTTGCACAAACTATACGTGCATCAACGGGAATCTCTTCTCGGCCTCCCACGCGCTCGATGACCCGCTCCTGTAAAAACCGGAGTAGCTTGGCCTGCAGGCCCAGGGGCATGTCGCCAATTTCATCTAAAAACAAAGTGCCCTGATCGGCATTCTCAAACTTACCGAGTGTTCGTTTGGCCGCGCCTGTAAAAGCGCCTTTTTCATATCCAAACAACTCACTTTCCATTAGGTTTTCGGGTACAGCAGCACAATTGATCGCAATGAATCGATTGTCTTTACGCGGGCTAAGTTTGTGCAGTGCGCGCGCAAGCACTTCCTTGCCTGTGCCACTTTCTCCCAGCAAGGTGCAGCTAACGTCCGATGGGCCAATTTTTTCCAATGTACGACAAATCTTCTGCATCACGGGGTCGGCGGTGATAATGCCTTCCAGATAGGATCCTGTTTGGTCCTGCAGATCGCGATTTTTCTGCTCAAGGGCATACATTTGATAGGCCCGCTCGAGAATTAGGTCTAGCGCGTCGGTATTAACCGGTTTTTGATAGAAGTCATAGGCACCCATGGCCACAGCCCGCACGGCGTTTTCATAGTCAGCATTGCCTGTGAATACAATAATTTTGCTTGTAGGTGATAACTTGGATATCTCCTGAATACACAAAAAACCCTCTTCCACGCCTTCGTCATCGGGCGGCAAACCAAGGTCCTGCATGACAACTGCTGGCTCATGCAGGCGCACGGCAGCAACCGCTTCTTGTCGGTTGCCCGCAAGAACGACATTGTATTGGTCAAAATGCCAACGCAGTTGACTTTGAAGCCCTGGGTCGTCTTCTACAATTAATAAGGTGTTTTCTTTTTGTTCTTCGCTCATAGGGCTTTGGCTTACTGTTTATATAGTTTGGGAATTCACTCTACCTGCATCAGGCAGAGAGGGGCCCACTTACAATGGGTATGCAAAGGGTGAAGGTACTGCCTTCTTCGGGCGCGCTAACGACATCGAGTGTGCCATTCAAAACGGTTGCTGTTTCTTTTGCCTGATAGGCTCCAATGCCCATGCCTTTGCCTTCCTTGGTGCTATCAAAGGGTTTGAATAAACGGTTTTTGATGAAATCATCTTCCATGCCACTGCCGTTGTCTTCAATAGTGATTGTCGCGTTCTTTTGCTGAATATCTAAGGTAACATCAATAAAGCCTGAATTGGGTGTGGCATCCTGTGCATTATTGATTAAATGTGTGAGCGCCATCACTAAACGGTCTTTGTCTGCGTTTATTGTGCCATCATTTTGGCCGAGGCGTAATGTGGGTGAGGGCTTTTTATCCTGACATTTGCGCCCAACTTCTACCAGTATTTCATGGATCGACAGAGAACGAACCTCGGTGGGTTCGTCCCGTTGCAACTTTTTAAGGAGCGTGCTCATTCGATTCACGGAATTATCGATGGTATGGATGGCGTCTTCGATGAAAGCGGGGTTATCTTTGTGTTTTGCTGCATTTTTGACCACCAGAGCTTGTTGGGCAATCAAATTTTTCAGGTCGTGCATAATAAAGGCTGAGAGCCGGTTAAATGTATCAAACTGACTGGATTCTGTAATTTGTTCTGCCTGGCGGTGTTTTTCCAGATAGCTGGTCACCTGTCGGCCCACCGTTTTCAATAGATCTCGGTCTTCCCAAGTGAGAGAGGCATCCATCTTCGGGGTCTCCAATACCAAAAAGCCATAAAGCTCATAGTCATTGAGTAAGGGCAGCACTAACCATACGTCGGGTAACTTGTTGAGCCATTCAGGCAGGTATTCATTATAGCGGGAAACAGTTGAATCATTTTCGGTACCAGGTATAAAAACCCACTGCTGTTTGCGTAATATCGTGCAAAAATCTGATCCAACTGGCTCAGTGGGGGAGGGGTATTCGAGGATCATATTTTCCTGGTGTGCAAGCGTATATTGGTTGTCGTCTTTTAACCACATCGCGCCGCCTGGGCTCTTGGCAATGTCGCTGATCGCTCGAAAAGCACGGGCATTGATCTGGTCCGGCATGGTTGGGCGCGATAGGGAGCTGATCAACTTTAACCACTCTGTCCTGTAATCGTATTTATGGCTGAA
>CAJWCA010000370.1 GCA_913020395.1 uncultured Cellvibrionales bacterium
GACCACCACCGGTTTGGATTCAGTGGGCAGTATTTGTTTGATGGCTGCGGATGGATCGGGTGCAGACGATAATATTTCCATAACAAAAGTCTCGTGATGAATAGGCACTGAGCGATTCAGACAGTATAGCTAAGCCCGTGTCGCTTTATCGGTCTCGATGATCATTTTCTAGACAGAGTACGCATAAACAAAGGGTAAATGGGTGTGTTCGGCTATAACGCTCACATTTTTTTTGGGTTTGAGCGTACAGGCTGGCGTTTTAAGACAAATAACCGGCGCCAAATGTCAAACTTTGCACAAGCGTGTCAGGCACAGTGCTGTCTTCGCATCATTGATGCCCCGTGCGCAGCTTGAGGACACACCTTGAAGGTCATTTTATCGTTTTTATTTATCTATTGTTCGAGCGTCATGGCGGCCGAACGTCCTAACATCCTTGTGTTATGGGGAGATGATATTGGTATCAGTAATATCTCCGCCTACACCGACGGCTTAATGGGATACCGCACCCCCAATATTGATCGTATTGCCAAAGAGGGTATTCGTTTCACCGATTACTACGGTGATCAGAGTTGTACCGCTGGTCGCTCTTCTTTTATTACGGGGCAATCGCCTCTTCGAACCGGTCTCTCCAAGGTGGGATTACCGGGTTCGGATGTGGGTATACAGGACAGGGATATCACTTTAGCGGAACTCTTGAAAACCAAGGGCTATCGCACTGGGCAGTTTGGCAAGAATCATTTGGGCGATAAAAACCGCCATCTGCCCACCCAGCACGGCTTCGATGAGTTTTATGGCAATCTTTATCACCTTAATGCGGAAGAAGAGCCAGAAGATCCGGACTACCCAAAAGACCCAAATTTCCGTAAACGCTTCATGCCCAGAGGCGTGATCCATTCTTTTGCTGATGGCAATCGAGTGCGGGATACCGGACCGCTGACACGCAAGCGTATGGAAACCATTGATGACGAGGTGAGTAACGCCGCCAAAACCTTCATCGCCAAAGCCGATGATTCAGGACAGCCCTTTTTTGTTTGGTTTAACACTACGGGTATGCACTTTCGTACTCACACCAAGGCTTCCTCGCTCGGTCGTTCAGGGCAGGGTTTCTACAACGACACCATGATGGATCACGACGACCTGATTGGCGGCATGTTGGCGCAGTTGGATGAATTGGGTATAGCAGACAATACCATTGTTATTTATTCCACCGACAACGGCGTGCATTTTAATACATGGCCAGACGCGGGTGTGACGCCTTTTAGAAGTGAGAAGAACAGTAACTGGGAAGGTGCTTATCGTGTGCCCGCCATGGTGCGTTGGCCGGGCAAGATTGAGGCGGGTCAGGTGTCTAACCAGATTATGTCGCATTTGGATTGGTTGCCTACACTGATGGCCGCCGTGGGTGATAGTGGGGTGAAAGAGCGACTGCTGAAAGGAACAAAGGTGGGAGACAAGTCTGCCAAGATCCATTTGGATGGTTACAATTTTCTGCCCTATCTCACGGGCAAGGTTGAGCAGTCTCCACGCCGGGTATTTCATTATTTTAATGACGAGGCGATGCCGGTTGGCGTGAGAGTGGGGGACTGGAAGGTGGTATACGCTGAAAACCGAGAAAAAACCTTGGCACTTTGGGCTGAGCCTTTTGTCTTTTTACGTCTGCCAAAACTTTTTCATCTTCGCCGCGATCCTTATGAGCGGGCGGATGAAAACTCCAACAGTTATTACGATTGGTACATTCAAAAGGCGCCACATATGTATATGGGTCTGGCGCAAACGCGGATGTTTTTACAAACCTTCGATGAATACCCCCCGAGTCAGCGTCCCGATTCGTGGTCAGTTAAAAAGCTGACCCAAGAGTTCCTGTCTCGAGAAAAGCTTCCCTCTAAATAACTTAAGCTCCGTAATGACGCCGAGGAGGCTGGTAATCGCCGCGAGAATTCGCGACACTATCAGCCGATTTTAAGCCCCCCTCGGTATTGTTATGAAGGTCTTTTCTCTCTCGGTTTTATGCCTACTTATTAACGCTATTTTGCCGCTGGCCAGCAGCTTTGCGGAAGAGGCCTATGTGGGGGTGGAGGTCTGTGCCGAGTGCCACCAACATCAAACACAGCTTTGGCAAGGCTCCCACCACGACTGGGCAATGAAACCCGCCAATGCCGACTCGGTCTTGGGTAATTTTGAATCACAAACATTTGATCACTACGGTCAGAAAACACTGTTTACTCGGAACAGTGAGAAATACTTTATTGAAAGCGAAAACTCAGAAGGTGAATCTGAACGGTTTGAAGTGGCTTACACCTTTGGTTTTCATCCACTGCAACAGTATTTAATCGAATTTCCAGATGGTCGATTGCAGGCTTTCTCAGTTGCCTGGGACAGCCGACCATTAGCAGAGGGCGGCCAGCGTTGGTTCCACCTCTATCCAGATGAAGCCATTCCTGCAGACGATGTACTGCATTGGACCGGCCCCTATTTCACCTGGAATACTCGCTGCGCCGCGTGCCACTCCACCAATCTTCAGCGCAATTACAATCCGACTGACAATCGCTACCAAACCCAGTGGTCCGAAATTAACGTGGCTTGCGAGGCCTGTCACGGTGCGGGTAAAGCCCATGTTGAAAGCGCAAAGCAGCTGGGGTCTAAATCCAATGGTAAGGTGCTGCCTTTCGAACCGATTGGCGCAATGGGGCAATGGCTGCACAGTGAGACGTCTACAACGGCCTCTTTGACTGCAAACGAAAAACAGCAGCAGGCAGCCAAAGAACAGCTGTCGATGTGCGGTTCATGCCATTCGCGTCGAGCCTTGATTGATGACTTGAATAAACCGGGCGACTTTCATCAGCAACACCAATTGCAAACCTTGGATCAAAGGCTCTACCACGCCGATGGTCAAATTTTGGATGAGGTGTATGTACTGGGTTCGTTTTTACAAAGCAAAATGCACGCAAAAGGCGTGGTGTGTTCGAATTGTCACGAACCCCACAGCCTGAAACTTCGAGCGCAGGGCAATGCTGTGTGTGCCCAGTGTCACCAGCCGCAGGTTTTTGATACCCCCGCTCACCATCATCATCCAGAAGGTTCGGGCAGTCAGTGTGCAAACTGCCACATGCCGGAAACCACTTATATGGTGGTGGATCCTCGTCGTGATCACAGTTTGAGAATTCCTCGTCCGGATTTAAGTGATAAAACGGGCGCGCCCAATGCCTGCACGCAATGTCATGAAGATAAAACCAATGGGTGGGCGAGCGAGGCCTTAATGGCTTGGCTAAAACCTAGAAATATGACCTTGCCAAAACATTACGGTGAAGTGTTTGCGGCTTATAGAGCGGGTGAGGCAGGTGCTGTTCAGGCACTGATGTCTCTGGCGATGGACCCCGACTTAGCCCCTCTGGTGAGTGCGAGTGCATTGACGCAACTGCCATTGAACCCTCAGGTTGTTTTGTTGGCACAGGCCAAGCTCTACGATCCTTCGCCACTGGTTCGGCAGGGCGCTTTGACAGTATTAGAGGCCTTGCCAGCGGCTCAGAACCGTGACGATGTCTTCCCTTTGTTGCAGGATCCGGTGAAGTCAGTTCGCCTTATTGCAGCTCGTTTACTGGCAGGCTTGGCGGGTTTGGCCCCGAGTGAACAGCTTATTTTGGATGCCTCAATCAAAGAACTTAGCGAAGCCTTACGCCTGCACCAAGACACCGCCAGCGGACAAATCAACTTAGCCAATTTAGCACTGCGTTTGAACAAACCCGAAGACGCAGAGTGGGCCTATCGTCGAGCATTGATGCTGGATCGCCATAATGTGGGTGCTCGATTAAATTTAGCGGACCAATTGAGGCAGCAACAAAAAGACAGCGAGGGTGAGGTTTTGCTGCGACAAGCACTGGTCTTGGCGCCCGCGTTGGCGCCACCCGAACACGCTCTGGGCCTCTTACTCGTGCGT
>CAJWCA010000371.1 GCA_913020395.1 uncultured Cellvibrionales bacterium
TGGCTTCCCACCCCTTTGGTAACGGATTTGTCAGATCCACTCAATCCATCTTCGCTCTCACCTTCCTCCCCCCATTCAGAGGACCCTGCCCAACAGCTTTCAATGGCAGAAACACTCTCGACAGCCTTCTTGTTATTGCTCGAACGCCTGTCTCCTCTCGAGCGAGCCGTTTTTGTTTTGCGCCAGGGTTTTGATTTGAGTTATGCAGATATCGCCGCCAGTGTTGAGCAGAGCGCAGCCTATTGCCGACAGCTCTATAAACGCGCCCAGACCCATATCGCTAGTGACAAGGACCGGTTTGAAGTCCACTCAGACGACCACCAAACCTTGTTCAATCAGTTTATGTTGGCACTGGCAAACGCGGACGTAACCGCTATTAAGGAGGTTCTGGCTGAGGATGCCATTACGTATTCCGATGGTGGTGGTAAAGCGCTCGCAGCACTGCGACCCATTTATGGGCAAGACAAGGTGGCACGTTTTATTGCGGGTGTAGCTAAAAAAGGCTTTAAACCTGTGGGCGCGCGCTTTTGCACAATCAATCATTTGCCCGGCGTTATTTTATACGAAGATAATAAGGCCACGTCCGTGCTATCAGCCCAGATCCAAGAGGGAAAGATTCATGCACTTTTTATGACAAGGAACCCAGACAAGCTGCAGCATCTACATGTGCAACACCCGTGACAATTTTATTAAACACAATATTCAGTGTTGGTTTTCCGCAATCAAGAGTCTGCCAAGTTCACCAAGGCTGCAACGGTCTTTAAATTACGGGTTGTGGCAATAAGCCCCAATTTCTTCTCCAGAAAAACATTCGACAATTTTGTTTTGCCATAACCATTGGGACAATGCAGATAAACCGCCCGGCCTTTAATCACAACAGATTCCGACTCCGCCCGCGCACCTTCAAGAACAGCCATTGCACCTGAGCCGGGCGCCTCCGATAAAAAACTAATCAATACTTGTGCACCATCCACCTCGACAGTCACACCCTCGAAAGGTACCGCCTCGAGAATGTCATTCAGTTCCCACAGAGGTAACACCTGAACGGGCACCTGAAAACCGTATTGCTTCTCTATCGCGGATTCCAGCTGTGTCTGGAGCAGAAGCGGATCCGAAATTTCACTTTCAAAAACTACATTGCCACTTTGAATATAGGTGAAAACGCCGATCAACCCCTCGCCTTCATACAGCGACTTTAATTCGCCCATAACAATCATTTTTTGGCCGCTGACATTGATGCCGCGCAAGATTGAAACATATTGAGTCATTTTTTATTCCAAGACATCCGGTGAATGCGTAAAACTTTTTAGTTTACTCGCTTTTATGCGCCAGAGTATGTGCGTGTTTTTCCCAGTTCTTCCCATCAAAGTCAGTTTCATTAACCTGGCCGTCTTTAATATCCAGGCAGTTCACATTGACATCCATACCGTCGGGGTTTGACCGTGGGGTGTAGAAAGGTTTAACGCCACACACTTTGCAAAAGGTGTGTTTTGCCACGCCTGAACCAAAGGTATAAGTGGTGAGGGAAGATTCACCACCTAATAAAGTGAAATGCCTCAGCGGTACAATCAAGTGGAGATACCCCGATTTGGCACAAATTGAACAGTTACAGCGATCCGCTTCTATGGTTTCGGGGGCTTCGACTTGAAACGTCACCGAACCACAGTGGCAACTTCCGGCATATAACATAGGAAATCTCTTTTTCTGTGAAGGTTATTGATCAAGCTCTGCACGCAAACTCGCCACATCCCAGGACTCCATCCACTCAACACCGCGAGACTCAAGTTCTCTGGCATGTGTTGCAGACATGACATCGTAGACAAACCACTGCCATTTACCCGGCCAGGGCAGTTCGTCTTGCCACAACCGATAATCTGAAGCCAGGTAGTCTGGCGCCAGCGCTCGGGCGGCACTTAAACTTGGAAGATCACGGTTTTCCAGCACCCAACCGATTGGAAAAGTGGAGGCCGCTTTGACCTGTTCAAGAATGTCATAGTCAAAAGAAATGATGATGGCCTGAGTTTCGAGACCTTTTAACACACTCAGCGTTTTACTCACGACCCGCTCTCGCGAAAGCCAGGCAAAGGATTCTGCTTTTAACTCTACAAACACCTTAACGTCAGGGTGTTGAGCAAGCAATTTCACCAGATCAGCTAACAGAGGTAGTGGCGTAGGCACATGCTGATCGCCTAAACGTTCAGGTTCATGCACGCTGATCTTTTGCAGCTGCTCGCCGTCGAGCACCTCTATGCTGAGTGCATCACCTGAAACTCTTTCCAACGTTTCATCGTGCACCACAAAGGCTTCACCCTGCCGATTGAATTGCACATCACATTCAATGCCTTCGGCACCGGCCTCGATCGCTGCTGCAAACCCGGTCAAGCTGTTCTCCGGAAAAGTTTGAGGTAATCCGCGGTGGCCCACAAGTTTCATATTTCCCCCTCTATTCAGGCACTGTAGGCCGCAACTTTTTCCCGCATGTCTTCAGGAATTGTCATCGCCTTTCGAGCGTTCAGGTCAAATAAAACCGTTGTGCTTTCTAGGCTGGCTGCCTGCTCATCCCGAGACAGGTTATACATGGTATAACGACTGGTTGTGGACTTTCCGCCCAGCTTTTGAAATTCTGCCCTGACCTCCAGAATGTCCCCCACTCCCACTTCGGCCTGATATTCGATCACGTGTTTAACGTCTGCCCAACCCACACCTTTGTTTTTGGCCTGCTCGCTGTTCCAACCAAATACCTCAAAGAAAAAGTGATAACTGGCATCATCAAACATCGCCACATAGTGCCGAGTGGTCATATGCCCCATCACATCACACAACCAGGGGTGTGCCACCCCTTTATAAACTGAAATCATAGTCAAATCCTGTAGCCAAGTTATGAGGCTCATCAATTTAAAGGCGTCACGGCCTTGTTAACGCGAGCCAGTGTAAAAGCGTTGCGCAGAGTCTAATAAAAATGCAGACCCTTAGGAAGAATAAATACTGGCCAGTTTACCGTTAGCTGCCAATAGCCCCGAATGCGCGCATTTCAGCCTGTCAAAATTGAGAGCAAAAAAGTATTATTGCCGGGTCAAGGTGTGCCTTCCCGGGCAGCGCGCGCCAGGATCTTGCAAGCACTGACACTTCAGGCTCTGAATTTAGGGAATCGTCTCGATGAAAACAATACAGACATACATATTGAGAAATGCCCAGGGAGCACGAGTCTCAATCCTCAATTTAGGGGCAATTATCACGGAGCTCTGCATTCCCAGCCGAAAACGCGGCCTCATCAATACCTTACTGGGTTATAACGACCTGGACTCCTACCTGACAGACGAGATGTTTCACGGTGCTATTGCGGGGCGGTATTGCAATCGCATTGCGGGGGGCCACTTTGAGTTGAATGGTCAGCGGATCCAACTGCCGCTGAACAATGGCAATAACCACCTACACGGAGGCCCCGAGGGGTTCAACCGGCAATTCTGGGAAAAAGTGGAACCAAGCGCTTCCAATCACCTGCATTTGAGACTGATATCAGCCGACGGCGACCAGGGTTACCCCGGAACGGTGACAGTAGACCTGCACTATGCCCTCAGCGACGACAACAGACTCTCAATCCGATGGTCGGCCTCCAGTGACCGGGATACCGTGTTCAATTTAACCAGTCACGGCTATTTTAACCTGGCAGGAAGTGGTGACATTCGCGATCACCAGCTTCAGATTCCAGCGGACCGCTACACGCCGCTAAAGAAAAACCAGATTCCCCTGGGCACACTCGATTCGGTAACATCAACCCCTTTTGATTTCAGGCAGGCCCGCCCTTTACACACCAGTATTGACAGCGAACACCCGGAAGTACACGCCGTTGGCGGGCTCGACCACAACTGGGCATTTGGTGGTGAAG
>CAJWCA010000372.1 GCA_913020395.1 uncultured Cellvibrionales bacterium
GAAGGTTTTCTTTTCCGGCGATTAAAAAACAGAAAAAAGCCACTGGCGAGAAACAACAGCGGCAATAGTGACAGAACGACCCAGAATATACGCAGCGGCAAACCAAAAAAATCACCGATGTGGAAGCGATATCGAAAATTCCACACCTGTGAGGCCCGACTGGCCTGAGAGGCGTCGTAGCTATCCAGCAGTTTACCGGCGCTGGCATCCGCCCAAGCCCAGCTATAGGGGTGGCTCTCTCCAGGCAATTTGAGACGAAGCTTAAGCGGCTCACCGGCAGTAAGTGGAATGTAAATTCGGTGCACCTCTCCGGCGGGCAGCGCTTGGCTAGCGTTTTCGTAAGCCAGATCCAGTTGCTTCAGGTCGGGAGAGGTCAGTGCCGCCGCCCTAACACCATTGGGTTCTGGCAGGCTCGGATGTTTTACGGTATCCCGCTGACTCAGGGTGAGGAACTCCACCACTGTCGCAGTACTTTGCTCCCAATAAAAGCTCATGCCGGAGAACGCAATCAACGCTAAGGGCAAAGCCAACAGAACACCGAACACACTGTGAAGCTGATAAAACAATTGTCTCGGAGGTGCGGATAGTTTAACTCGCAAACGGCGAAGGCGAATTTTGGGCCGTGCCCACATCCAACACCCCAGCACGCATTCGATAATTAAAATAAGAGCTGCTATCGAAACCAGTGGCCGCAGGGGTTTTTCCCCTTGCTCGCTATAGAGTAACCACCGGTGCCAGGCCATCAAAAAACCGTAGGCGCTCTGTTGAAATTGGTAGCGAGCGACCACAAGGCCTGTATAAGGATTGATATTGACGTAACTACCGTCGGACAAAAGAAGCTGCCAGGCGAGATGAGTCTGCTGTTCACGCATAATCAGGCTGACATCCGCCGACTCCTCCAGCTGAGCTTTCACGCGGGCAAGCATTTCGCCCAAAGCCAATACTTGAGAGGCGGGGGAAACCTGCCAGCGCTCTGGATAAACTTCCCGCTCAATTTCGCGAGCAAAAGACATCAGCGAACCGCTGACGCAAATATTGACCAGCAGCAATAAACTTGGCACAGCCAAAAGCAGGTGGGCACGGCGCAACCAGAGATGGAACCGGCGAGGTAGCTTAAAAAAATGCAATGATACAGTGGCGACTCAACATCACTGCATCAGCAGTGACACGAGCCGCCTCACTCCCTTTAAAAATCTTTTGTATACGCGACGCTGAAGGTACGCCCTAAGCCAGCAAAAAAGCTGTTGTTGCGTTGCCCGGTCTCCGTTTGGGAAAAGTAGGTCACATACTGTTTGTCGAGCAAGTTCTGAACCGCCAGTGACCAGTCACCGGTGTTCGTATTCCACTCGGCATTGAGATGGAAGAGGGTGTAAGCATCGTCGAAATCGATCAGGTCACGCCTGGCATCACTGATGCCCGGCCCGCTAAAGCTGCGGGAAAACAGGTGTGAGCCTGACAAGCGTGCACTGATTCCCCGAGGCAACGCCATCTCCACATATGCGTTTAAGCGATTAGGGGCAATATTGGCACCATCAAGATCAGTATCGACACTGCCGTCCCCATCGGAATCATATTCACCTTCAATATAGGCATAGTTAGCACCGATGCGAAGCGCATCCGTCACTTGCCAGCGCGACGACAAATTCAAACCCCAGATGCGGGTTTTCTCACGCTCCACATGAAAGATACCTGCATCATCTAGATTCAGGCGTGAACCCAAATCAGAGTCGGACTGGTAGACGGATGCGTCTAACAGCCAGCTGCCGTCATCGAACTTCATGCCCACTTCGATGTTCTCGGTAATCACCGGCGTTAGATCTAGAAACGACTCTACACTTTGGCCGGGTACATTGATGCCACGTAGCACTCGGCCAACATCGGGCATCGTGAAGCCCTCATTGAAACTAGTGAAAACAGAGACGGTGTCGCTGAGCTTATACACTGCCCCAACATTTATCATCGTTTCCTGAAAGTCCGGTTCGCCTCCTTCAACAAAGGTACTGTTGGCGGCGGCGATGGTGGTGTAGTTGTCCACGCTGAGCTCGGCCCGTTCCAGGCGCACGCCAGCGGTAAGCTGTAATGAATCCAAGGGTGTGAAATCCAATTGAACAAAGGGCGCCACATCCTGCAGGCTCGCCTCCGGCACCCAGGGTCGGTCATTGGTTTGTACTAGCACCTGGGCAGTTTTGTCTTTGCTCACATCAAGGCCGACAGTAAAGTCGAGCCCCTCGACGGCCAGGTCCTTTCTACTCGCCAGAAACTTGAATCCCAGTTTCTGCGACTGAATTTCCGACTGATCCAGAATCGCCGGACCATCAGACGTTAAGCGGAAATAACCGCCAAAATAGCCGCCCTCATAGCGCCCTCCAAAATCCTGGAAATAGAGCTGCGTGATCAAGCGCCAGTCGTGGAAGTCTTCGTGCACATAATCCAGCGAGACAGTTGTTGCGTGGTTGCGCGCAGGATCACCAACGACCGGGCGGGGATCACCTTCCACCGTACTGGTTAACTGTCCCGTAGTGCGATCACCGGCTACAGACACAAAGTCGCCGTTACGTTTTAGTTCAAAGTCGTTGATCATTAGCTGTAATCGTTGGTCTTCGAGTTCGTAAACTGTTTTAAAAAAAACATCTTGTGATCTGGAGTCCATGATGTCGCCTTGGGTGGGATAAAGACCAACAGGGTCCCCTTCGGCGTCGAAAAACAGGCCGCGATCGTTGTAAGCCACACCCAGGGTCATCGCCAGATTGTCCACTCGTCCAGCCATGGTGTAAGTGAGTTTCTTGTGCAAACCATCACTGTCGAAATCATCGGGGGCAGAGAGGCTGAATTTGATATCCTGACTGAAACTATTTCCCTCTTTTGGCGATTTGGTGACCAGGTTGATAACTCCTCCAGTCGCCCCCACGCCTTGAATGGAGTTGGAACCGTGAATCACTTCAATACGCTCCACGAAGTCCATGTCAATGGTGTGACCATCTCGCTGTCCGTCACGGAGCGCGTTATGTTGCGGAACGCCGTCAATCAAATAGAGCGGATTGCGGCCCCTCAGGCTTTCTCCTCGCCCGGCCATTTTATTTAGCGAAGGCCCAAAACCGGGTACTGACTGTTCCAGAACACTGGATAGCGAATCGTTAATGGCTATACCCCGGGCAATCTGTTCGCGGTCGATAATCGTGACTGTATTGGGAATAGCGCTAACAGGTTTGTCTAACCGGCTTGCCAGAACGGTCATCTCCTCTATCGTTTCTTGCCCATCTCGCTGCGCCGTTGAGTGCGCAGTAATCGCCATCATGGCTGCAGCCAGTACACACTTATTAAACTCTAATGCCACCTGTTTAACTCCTCTAATGTTCGGTTTTGAACGACTCGAACAACGAGGTTCGGGCTAGCTCAATATTAAGAGAGGCTACATTACCAGTAAATGATAATCATTACTATATGCAATTGATTCTCATTATCGAGGCGGCATGACCCGAAAGTGTTTTGCTCATAAATTTAATACCGATTTTAGCTCTAAACAAAAGCCGCTAGAGCGGGATGGATTATTGGTTAACCAAAAAGTGCTAACATACGAATCTATTCATTTAATTCGTGCTATGCCTTGCGGGCCTCATAGCTTATGTACCAATGACACGTCTAATCGCATTAATACTCGCCTATTTATTCTTAGCCCTTGCTATCGTAGGCGTGCTGTTGCCCGGACTGCCCACCGTTCCTTTTCTATTATTGGCAGCCTGGTTTTCTGCAAAGGGCTCAAGTCGTTTGCACCGCTGGTTATATGAGCACCCGCATCTGGGTAAGCTCTTAATAGATTGGGAAACGCAGCGGGCAATTTCACGAAGGAGTAAAGTGCTTGCGGTTTTAAT
>CAJWCA010000373.1 GCA_913020395.1 uncultured Cellvibrionales bacterium
AAAACTGACATCAGTCACCGGGCTGTGAATTGAGCGCTAAGCCCATATTACATACTTAGGTTTTTCAGACCTTTGACATCCATGCCCATTTGTTTACGTTCTTCATCGCCCAGTGGAATCATGCCTTTATCCGCGAGGTAACCCTCTTCACCCCAAGATTTCTCGTGGGTAAATTCCGCGAGGTATTCCGCAATACCTGGAATGACATTAACGTGTGCTTTTTTCACATAAAAATAGAGTGGGCGTGAAACAGGATAGGAGCCATCCGAAATACTGTCAAAGGTCGGCAGGTTACCATCGATCTTAGAACCCTGAACTTTGTCAGCGTTCTGATCGAGAAAACTGAAACCAAATACCCCAAACGCGGCCGGATTTGCGTTTAACTTCTGCACAATCAGATTGTCGTTCTCACCCGCTTCAATATAGGGCCCGTCCTCACGCACCGAGTGACACAGCGCTTTGTAAGCAGACTTGTCAGATTTTTTCATCGCCTTAATGAAACCAAACTTTTTACAGCCTCCTTCTAAGGCTAATTCGACAAAAGCATCGCGAGTGCCTGACGTTGGTGGAGGTCCCAGCACCTCAATGTCAATTGCTGGCAAAACCGGGTTTACATCAGCCCACGTCTGGTAGGGGTTCTCGACCAGTGTTTCCGATCCATCTGGATTGGGAACATGTTTGGCTAAAGCTAGAAAAATATCTTTGCGAGACAAGTTAATCAATTGAGACTTCTTTGAGTTCGCAAGAACAATCCCGTCGTAGCCAATCAGGACCTCAACGATTTCAGCCACGCCATTGCTTGCACACATCTTAACCTCAGAAGCCTTGATACGGCGAGATGAATTAGTGATGTCTGGGTGTTGTGTGCCCAAACCCTGGCAAAACAATTTCAAACCACCGCCAGAACCGGTTGATTCTACCTTGGGTGTTTTGAAGGCGCTGCCTTTGCCAAAACGCTCGGCAACCACGGTCGCAAATGGATAGACAGTGGATGAACCCACCACGCTGATGTAGTCACGGGCGGCGCTTGCGGTGTGTGCGCAGGCTAAAGTGGCGATCGCCAAAGTCATGTTTAAAACAGTCTTCTTCACGGGTTTCTCCCATCAGTATAAAGTTGTAAGCACCCTGGATCTGGGTGCTAATCAGTTGATGGTGGCCATACTAAGCCCGCTCTATGACAGTAATATGACAAACACAGCCTATTTGGAGCCTATTATTTCCGTGGTAGATGGCTGATAATAAACGCCCTTAAGAAGCACCTAAACAATAATAAAGTTACGTTCATGTCTGACTCGAATCACACGTTTGACCGAATCCATCAAGCCTTGAATGCCTTCTCCAAAGGCACGGGCGCACTGATATCCTGGCTTACCTTGGCCATGATGCTGCTAACCGCCCTTATCGTGTTTTTGCGTTATGGCCTCAATATTGGCTCGATTGCGCTGCAGGAGTCAGTGAGTTACTTACACGCCACTGTATTCCTACTGGCCGCCGCCTACACCTTTGCCGATGACGAACACGTGCGAGTGGATATTTTCTACCGCAATTTCAGCGCACATCGGCAAGCCTGGGTGAATGCCGTCGGCGGCATCGTGTTTTTATTACCCGTGAGCCTGTTTCTACTGGGCATCACCTGGCGTTTTGCAGCCGACAGTTGGGCCATTGGCGAGGCATCCGGAGACGCCGGCGGCATCGATGCTGTGTATATTCTCAAGAGCCTATTACCTCTGGCCTCTTTCACTCTGGCCCTACAAGGTTTAGCGGATGTCATCCGCAATGGCCTGTTATTAAGCCGACCACCTGCTGCGAGACCCTCATCGAGTGATTGAATTGATCCCCCTGTTTTTGTTTTTGTGTGTCTGTCTTGCGCTGATGCTTGGCTACCCTGTGGCCTTTACCTTAGCGGGCTCGGCACTGTTGTTTGCCGGTCTTGGCATCATAAACGGTGTCTTTGATCCCGCCCTATTAAGCGCGATGCCCAGCCGCCTATACGGCACCATGACTAACTACACCCTAGTCGCCGTACCTCTGTTTGTATTAATGGGTGTGATGTTAGAAAAATCCCGCGTCGCTGAAGAGCTGCTGGAAAATATGGCCCGGGCCTGTGGCAAATTGCCCGGCGGACTGGGCATTTCGGTTGTTTTGGTTGGCATGTTGTTAGCCGCCAGTACCGGTATTGTCGGCGCAACCGTCGTTACCATGGGTTTAATGTCTTTGCCGACAATGCTCAAACGCGGCTATCAGCCCTCTCTTGCAACGGGTGTCATTTGCGCCACTGGAACCCTTGGCCAAATCATTCCACCCTCTATCGCTCTGGTTTTACTGGGCGACGTGTTATCCAGTGCCTATCAGCAGGCACAAATGAGCCAGGGCATTTTTAATCCAAGCCCTGTCTCGGTGGGCGATTTATTCATGGGGGCCGTCATCCCGGGCCTAATGCTGGTGGGGATGTATATTGCTTATGTTCTATTCACCGCAATAGTCAGCCCCCACAAAGCGCCTCGAGTTGTTGAAACAGAAGGTGTCAGTGGCTGGGTCATTTTAAAGAGCCTCGTTCCACCTGTGGGCCTGATAGTGGTGGTACTCGGATCAATTCTCACCGGCGCAGCAACACCCACTGAAGCGGCCGGTGTGGGCGCTCTGGGTGCCATGTTGTTGGCAGCCAGTAAAGGCAAGCTCAATTTGGCCATGATCAAAGACGTCACACGATCCACCACCAAAGTGACTGGCATGGTGTTTACAATTCTGATTGGCGCCTCCCTATTTTCACTGGTCTTTAGAGGCTTTGGTGGTGATGAACTGATTGAAGCGTTTTTTGCCGACCTCCCAGGCGGTGTATTTGGCGCGACCTTATTGGTTATGCTGGTCATCTTCCTACTTGGTTTTATTTTGGATTTCATTGAAATCACCTTTGTAGTGGTCCCCATCGTGGCACCGGTTTTACTCACCATGGGTGTCGACCCCGTGTGGCTCGGCATAATGATTGCCATTAACCTGCAAACCTCATTTTTAACCCCGCCCTTTGGTTTTGCCTTGTTCTATCTGCGGGGCGTGGCTCCCGACAGTGTGGCAACCTCTGAGATTTATCGCGGTGTAACACCATTTATCGTGCTCCAACTGCTCTTGCTTGTTATGCTTTCAGTCTGGCCTGAACTGGCCACTTGGTTGCCCCAAGCGTTTCGATAGCTTTTCGGTTTAAGAATTAAGAGAAATATGTGATGTCCATGCTTGATGAAGATCCAACACCCGGCGGAACCCTGATTTTACGTACTCTGGCGATGCCTGCTGATACCAACCCCAATGGCGATGTATTTGCCGGCTGGCTGATGTCGCAAATGGATTTGGCGGGCGGAATTTACGCCCAAGAAAAAGCCCGTGGTCGCGTAACAACGGTTGCGGTTGGCAGCATGGTTTTCTTGCGCCCCGTTCCCGTCGGCGCAACGATTTCCTGTTATGCAGAAGAAGTCGAAGTTGGGCGCTCTTCTATTCGCACCCTGGTTGAAGTCTGGCTGAGCGATCCCAAGAGTGGATTGACTGAGAAAGTTACGGAAGGTGAGTTTGTGTTTGTGGCCATCGATGACAATGGGCGCACACGACCTATTTAAGTGGACACATTTCTAGGCAATCACGTCTGTTCATGATTGCCTAGAGAAAAGCAGAGTGTTTTAGCGAGCTTGGTAATAGGCCTCTTCAGAGACTTTGTGGTATTTTTTCGCTTGCTCACCAAACGCTTTATAGGCTTTGTAGATCTTTGCAAATGAGGGATCTTCAGCCGATATTTCTGCGTATATTTCATTAGAGTATTGCTTCAAGGCACTTAAGACGTCATCCGGCAAACGACGCACTTCAACCCCGTGTGTATTCAC
>CAJWCA010000374.1 GCA_913020395.1 uncultured Cellvibrionales bacterium
ACCAGCGAATTATTCCCTCGTGCTGGCGGTCAGGGGCTCATGGCAAACAGCCTCGTGCTGGAGGCCGCCTTCAGTGACGATGTGCTTGTGGAAGGCAATACTAGTGATGTGATTGAGTTGGCTGATAATCAGGTTGTTGTCCTGCGGGTGGTAGAGAATATACCGGCCCAGGTAAAGCCATTAGAAATTGTCAGCGAGACCATCACCGCTCAATTAAAGAACCAAAAAGTGCGTGAGACCCTACTTGCCAGAGCTGACACAATGCAATCCGAATTGGTTCAAGGTGCTGACTTTGAAACTCTGGCGAAGGAAGAGGGCCTCGAGTGGCAGGTGAGCCTGAATACCAGCAGAAATGACTTTAAAGTAGACAAAACGCTTTTGAATTTTGCCTTTGAGTTGCCTCGCCCTTCAGAAAATGCGCAGATCGGAGGTGTGTTTTTGGATGATGGCAACTATGCTTTGCTTAGCCTGAACAAAGTTGTTAATGGTAGTGGCAGTAATATGCCGGCAGCCCAGAAGCGCCAGTTAAGTCAAGCCCTGAGTCGTACGGCCGGGCAAACAGACTACGCGGTGTTTGAGGCTTACCTGAAAGCAGGGGCAGATATTACTCTTTATTAAGGAATAGCTATGGCCATTAAAGGTCTTGAGGCTTGGGTAGAAAAACTCGGCAAAGTTGAAATGCCGGTGCTAGCCAACGTGGTTAAGGAGCTTAATGAGCTTACCGGCAGTGACGAAGCTGATGTTAATCAGCTCGCTGATGTTATTCTAAAAGACGCAAACCTGACGTCACAGGTCTTGCGCATTGCCAATAGTGTGGCTTATAACCCTTCTAGTTTTCCCATCAATACGGTCAGCCGCGCTATTGTGCTGATCGGTTTTACCGGCGTTAGAGCGATTTGTATCTCTGTGATGGTAATCGACTCTCTCTTGGGAAAAGCGCCTAGAGAGCGTTTGATGGGCGCTATGGCGAAGGCTTTCCACGCAGCCGTTCAGGCACGCAATCTCGTACGACACACCAATGAATCCGCCAAGGAAGAAGTCTTTATTGCCGCATTACTTTTTCATTTGGGTGATATGGCGTTTTGGGCCTGTGGCGAAGAGGCTGCAGATGAATTAGAAGAGCTGCTCGCTGACCCATCGATCACTTTGCGCGAGGGAATGGAACAGGTTACGGGCACTTCATTAAAAGCTATTACACGTTCGTTAGCAGAGAATTGGTGCCTGGGCGACACACTCACTGAGGCACTTTATCCCCCCGCAGATCCGACACCAAAAGTACTAGCCGTCCGGCTGGGTGAAGAAATTAGTCGTCTGGCAGTGGATGGCTGGGATACTTCCGAGATGAATGCCGTTTTAAGTAAGGTGTCAGAGTTCTCGGGAGTTGCCTATAATCAAGTTCGCGAAATGGTGATGGAAAATGCGGAAGAGGCGGCTAGTGTCGCACTCACTTATGGCGCCGCGAAAGTGTGCCACTTAATTCCTACCAAATCTCAGGTCAGAGATGAGCAACCGAACACAAAATCCAAGATTTTAGTTGCAGAGCCACAGCTTCAGCTCACAATTTTGAGAGAGCTGTCGAATGCGTTGAGTGAAGAGCTGGATGTTAACGGCGTGTTTCAAATGGTGTTAGAAGGTATGCACCGGGGCATTGGGCTGGAGCGAGCCTGCGTTGCCTTTATCATGAAAGAAAAAGCGCTTGCGAAATATATACTGGGCGAGGGGACTGAAAAGTGGCGAGAGAAATTTGTATTTGATGTGAGCCGCGGTCAAGACACGATCTTAACCCGTGCAATTAAAGCCCGGGAGCCCATTTGGATTCAAGAGGCTCAGATCCCTAAATACAAACATCTCTATAGCCCCGAGATTATGCGCACCATCGGAAAATTTCCTGCGTTTATATCGCTGGTTTCTATTGGTAAGCGAGATGTCGCCGTTATTTACGCTGATCGGTGGAATCTTGGCGGAACTCTGAATAAAGAGCAATTTGAAAGTTTCCGGCACTTTGTCTCTCAGGCCCAAATGAGCTTAGAGCTTTTGTCTAAACCCAAAGGAAAAAAAAGAAACTAAGTGCAGTGACTCAGGCCTAGTTGGTCCGAGTCACATCAACAAATAAGGTTAAAGATTGGCCTGGGTGAATATAGCTGTCTGTATTAACCGTGTTCCAGCGCATGATATCTTTCACACTCAGATTAAATTTTCCGGCGATCCGAGCCAGCGAATCCCCTCTGCGAACACTGTAAGCCAACTTGCGTATGATACTGTTGTTGGTGCCTTTGTCATTCCGTGCAATATCCTGGGCGGTGACTTTCTTTCCGGTCCAAATGACCAGTTTTTGTCCTATTTTGATCGGGTCTCCCGGTGCCATTCCATTCCACTTTGTGAGCTTTGAAACAGTGACATTATGGGCGCGAGCAATTTTCCAAAAACTGTCTCCCGACCTGACGGTGTAATTGACTTTTTGTTTGTGAGTGCCTTTCGACTTGTTCTGCGTTCGCTTAAGGCGCTGATCCACGCTATAGCTATAGTGTCTGGCGGGTGATGTGGCGACGGGTATCATGAGCGCCTTACCTTGGCGAATACTGTGACCGTTCAAATTATTTGCACTCTGCAGCGCGTCGACGCTGGTATTAAATTTTCGGGCAATTCTGATCAGGGAATCACCAGATTTAATTGTGTAGCGCTTCCAGCCGATTCGTTCATTGGTCGGCAGTGCGTTTAGGTTCTCAATGAAGAGGGAAGATTGCTCATTGGGGATTAGCAGACGATGAGGGCCGTCTGGGTCCGTTGCCCAGCGATTGAAGCCAGGGTTGATCTTATACAGTTGATCAATATCCATATCTGCTAGTCGCGCGGCCTGCGCCAGGTCGATTTGAGAGCTAATATCAACTGCGGTAAACCAGGGTTGGTTGGGTATGCTTTTCAGGCTCACTTTATAATCTGCGGGCAACATCACAATTTTTGACAGAGCCAGTAATTGCGGTACATAAGCTTTGGTTTCCCGGGGGAGGTTGAGAGACCAGAAATCAGTCGCTTTACCTGCCGCTCGATTTCGTCTTATGGCTTTGGACACATTGCCTTCACCGGAGTTGTAGGCTGCCAATGCAAGCAGCCAATCGCCATCAAAACGCCGATGCAAATAGGTGAGAAACCGCATTGCAGCGTCAGTGGATGCAACCACATCTCGGCGACCGTCATACCACCAGTTTTGCTTCAGGCCATATTGACGGCCCGTGGAAGGAACAAACTGCCACATGCCAGACGCTCGTCCGTGGGAGTAGGCGAAGGGATCAAAGGCACTTTCCACAATCGGCAGAAGAGCGATCTCCATAGGCATGTTGTATTGTTCAATCTTTTCCGCGATGTGGAACATGTACTTTTCTGCACGCTCTGACACACGGGCCATGTAGGCAGGGTTGCGGGCATACCATTTCAGGTAGGTATTGATTCTGGCATTTGAGTAGGGCGCTAATGAATATCCAGCACGAACCCTGTCCCATAACATGGCGTGATCATCGGCACTAAAGGCCTGTATATGCGCTTCGCTTGTATTGCAGTTCTTGTCCTTATCGATACCTTCGGCTGAGAGGGGAGCGGGTAACGATCCGTCGTTGTCGGTGAGCAGTTGAGAGGCGGTGCCTTCTGCGCTCTTTGATTGTCCGGGTTCCGTCAGTAAAGTTTTACATCCGCTGAGTGCTAACAACAAGAGGACGCCGGAGCACAGTCGAATGCCCCCCAAATGTTTTTTAATCATAAATACGTATTCTTAAAGTCTAATTATGAGTATCGGTGCTATTAGAAACTATCTTTCCATTCACGTATACAGGCAAGTACTTTATCTTCGCTGTCCAGTGGCTGTTTGGC
>CAJWCA010000375.1 GCA_913020395.1 uncultured Cellvibrionales bacterium
TGCACACGGTCAATAACATCACCCAGAGCATAAATTGACGGTTGTGAGGTACGGAAATGGTCATTTACCACGATCGAGCCATCCTTGCGTAGTCCTATACCGGCCTTATCAAGCCCCAGCCCATCTGTGTTAGCGATACGCCCTGTTGCGTAGAGTACTAAGTCAGCGGGCATCGATTGACCAGAGGCAAAGTTAACGAGCAAGGCGTCAGTATTTTTTTCGATACTGGTTATCTGGGTTTCCAGATGAATGTTAACGCCTTTATCGCGCATTCCTGCTGTTATTTTATCGCTCATTTCCCGGTCGAAGGATTTCAGTAAATTACTGCCTCGATAGACCAAATGCGTCTCTACGCCCAAGCCGTTGAGTATGCCTGCGAATTCAACGGCGATGTAACCTCCGCCGACAATCACAGCAGTTTTGGGTAGTTGTTCTAAGAAGAACATCTCGTTGGAGCTTACCGCATGTTCACTTCCAGGGAACTCGGGAATAAACGGCCAGCCACCGGTGGCAACATAATTGCCATTGGCAATCATGTTGATTTTAGTATCAACACTGCGATCGGGAAATGAAAAGACAAAGGGACCCTGGTGGTCGCGCCGGAAACCCTCGATACCTCGAGTGCTGCCAATCCCTGCAGGCCCGTACCACATAAAGTCAGCATGCCAGTAATTTTCCAGATCCATGCTCAGTAAATCATTGCCATCAAATCGCCCGAGACACTCAAGCATATCGAGTACCAAGCGCTGGCTTTTTGCCGATTCACCGAGTGTGTGTTCAAACGGAGATAAACCGTCGAAGGTGCCAGGAGGCATCACCAATCCGGCCTGCCCCAAACTTTTACGCAGTGGGTTTACCCCGGCCTGATCCATCGCATCAATGAAATCAGGAATTAGATAACACTCACAGATCTTGCCATCGCTCAGTTTTACCATTTCGGTAAAACGCAGGTGCAAGGTTTTGCCTGTGGGAGGAATAGCAAACAGCTCGTTAGAAAAAGTCCCAAGCCAGTAGCCGGTGCTATCAATCCAGTAATTTTCGCGGCTCTGTTCTGCCAAAGATTCGCTTTGGGCTCCACTTTCTCGATCATCAGACAAGACAATAAACGGTCTGCGCTCAATATCGGGCAAGGCCCGCTTTAAGGGCTTAAGAAATTGCTCAACGACCTGTTCGATGCCAAACAAGTCGTTGACGGGATGAGCCACGCACCAGCGCACATCCACACTCAAATATCGTCTGGCAAGTGGTAAAAGCTCATCGATGGGTGTGGTTGAAAGTTCCTGGTAAAAACGCTCAATACGATTGGTCTGCATGGTCATTTCAAACGCCTATTTTACTGTCGAGGCGCGTTGGGGCTGTCGCCACCAACCGTCACATAAGCCGTTACATCTTCAGCACTGGTGTTTTGAAAGCGGTGCGTGAGACCTTTGGGTACGGTCAATACATCACCGGGCTCCATAAGTAATTCGTGGTCTTGCTCCTGATCCTGCCAACAGAACGCTAGTTGCCCGCGATGAATAAAGATAACCTCTTCCTCTTGCCTGCTGTAAGACACGGTTTGCCCTTGTATTGCGATGTCCCAGCGGCGCACATTAAATCCGTGCGACCAGTTCAATTTACCGGCCGCGATGCCTTCCGCAGCATTAGCCGCACCAATAATCGGACTCTCGGTTAGGCCTGTACTTTGCGACATAAAGTCAGAGCCCTGGGTCAATTGTTGCTCTTGCGCGGTACAAACACACTCAAGCATTTCCGGCAGTGTCATAACCCGGTGTGCCTTCACTTCGTCCTCGCTGGTGCGCGGCATAGCGGCCACGCCTTCAGGAGCAGTCACACCCTTTGTTGTGTCGATCAAAGACCCATTTTCAAGTAACACAAGACCATAATCTTGCGCTTTGTCAAAGACATCAGGGGCCCACTTTACATTGCCCGCATCACTGCCACCCAAGACGGCATATAAGAAACCCTGGTCCTCACCCACATTTTCAAAACCTCGGAACACATTGACCGGAATGCTGATGCAGTCGCCCATCTTTAATATAGCCTCTCCGTCCTGACTTTGGTCGCCCCAGCGAAACGCCCAGGTACCGCTGTGTACGACGAACACCTCTTCGGTGGTATGACTGTGCTGGGAGTTCAGACATGCGGGAGGCTGCCTTGCTCCACCAATGTTAAAACCATGCGCTTCATTGATGTGCACATGCTGATCTGGATGCTCTGCGACTCCAGCGCCAATGATGGTGAAATTCTCTTTCTGGTCACTTCCGGGGGTGTAGGTATCCACAAACGCATTCAGGCAAGGCCGAAGCTCTCGATACCTCACCAAACGCTGACTCATCTGTTCTTTGCCCCACTGACTTGACATAACATCCTCACTTTTTGCAGTCTATTTCAACCGTTTCACTTTAATCTGAATGAAATGTACTTCGAATGCAAAAAAGAAGCAAGCGGCTTTCGTGAATAAATGAATTCAAACCTCAGGAGCGCTTGTATTACAGAGAGTTTGTTATAAACAGCCAGTGCATTCGAAACCAAAAGTAGGTATTTTTGCTCGCTCTTCGTAGGCCCTCGCCTTAAGTGGGGCGCACCTCAGACAGAGCGAACCGAACCGCGTAATACCAGTTCAACAGCCAGCGTTTCCGTGGCCAGCACTCTATTCTCACGTTGCTTATTGACCAGCAAGTTTTCAATTGAGCGGGTTACCATGCGCTCGATCGGCATGCGGAAGGTGGTCAAATCATAAACGGGCCAATGGGCACTGTTAATATCGTCGAAACCCATCACGGAGACCTGCTCCGGGATCGACAGCTTGAGCTCATATCGCAGCGCATCCATGGCGCCCATGGCCATAATATCGTTAGCACAAAAAATAGCCTCGGGCGCTTGTGAGGCGCACAAGGCCAACGCGGCCTGATAGCCACCGTCATAGGTGTAGAAGCCCTGCACTTGACCCGTCACCGACAAACCCAGCTCTTTAGAGCGCTTCAGAAAACCGGCTCTTCGATCCTGGTTAGTAGACGTATTTTCAATACCGGCGATGTAAGCCACGTTTCGCATGCCGCGATCAAAGAATAACTGGGCAACCTGGCGCCCCGCACTGTTGTTGTCGCAACAAATTGAGGTTGAATGGCTGTCGGGGACAGAACGATTAAACATTACAACCGGCACCCCCATATCTGACAGAGTGCGCCCCATCTCCGACGACAAGGTTGCGGAGGTTACGACCAAACCATCCACTTGATACTCTAATAATTGAGGCAACAAATCGTCGACATCCTGATCTCGCGTGGCGACAAGCACAATGGCTTTTTGCCCCTCGGCCTGCAGCTTTTGCAGAAAAACTTCCAACACCGACGAATAAAACGGGTTGGTAATATCCGCCATCACGATGCCGATCATGTTGGACTGTTTGGAGATTAAACTGCGGGCGATGGCGTTGGGTCTATAACCCAGTTTCTGGCCGGCCGCGTAAATTTTTTCGCGGGTGGCCTTGGAGACACTGCCGCCGGATTTATAAGCGCGGGAAACGGCAGACTGCGACACACCCGCTTCTTCCGCAACCATATAGGAGGCAGCCGCTTTGCGCGCGCCTCCCGTTGCTCCAGTCGCTTCCGTCACTCCAGCCGCTGCATCTTAATTTTTCGCCATGGATAGACCCTCCCGGCCTATTCGCTTTTAAATTTGTCTGCTAATGCATTGGCGCCCTGTAAAATAAAACTGTGATCTGACCCCAATAAAAACAGGCTCACACCACGTGCTCGCCAGAATTCGACATCCTCTTGGCTGGTCACAAAAATCCCCAAACGACGACCGTTGGCTTGTGCCGCCTGGCAAATAC
>CAJWCA010000376.1 GCA_913020395.1 uncultured Cellvibrionales bacterium
CAAAAAAGATCACCGTTCACAATGTAACTGTTGCTGCTGACATTGGCCCTGTTATTAATTTAAGCGGAGCAGAAAACCAGTGTCAGGGTTCAGTGATCGATGGTTTAAGTACTATGTTGAGGCAGGCGATCACCATGGAAGAGGGCAGAGTTCAGCAGTCAAATTTTGATACTTACCCTCTGTTACGAATGCCAGAAGCACCTACTGTTGACGTTCACTTTATTCAAAGCGATTATCCTCCAACAGGCGCGGGCGAACCCGCACTACCCCCATTGGCACCAGCGGTGTGTAATGCAATTTTTGCGGCCTCGGGTTATCGGGTGAGAACTCTGCCGATAAGCAAAGAGGGTTTTAGTTGATCTCTAGTCGATCAACGAGATAAAGTGTATTTGCACTCAAGGAAATACTTTTCACTAGACAAAGGCATTGATATGTTACCGGAACTGGATGGCATTGATCATATTCATGTGTATGTATCAAATAGAGAGAAAGCGGCCGAGTGGTACAAAAAGGTATTAGGTTTTCAGGTTAACCAAACTCTTGCCTTTTGGGCTGACAATATACATGGGCCGCTCACAATCGAAGATCCAACCGGAAAGATACACCTGGCACTGTTTAACTGTGAAGACTTTACGCCATCTACCGCCATTGCTTTTAAAGCAGGCGGGAAGGAGTTTCTCGAATGGAAGTCAATACTGGAAAAAGAAAACATCTTACTGCGATGCACGGATCACAAGGTAGCCTGGTCCGTATACTTTAACGATCTGGATGGGAATATGCATGAAATAACATGCTATGAACATGACTACGTCACAGAGCGATTGCAGGGGTGACGTTCATGCCGATAACTTGCTTTTAACAACAAAGTAGCTGTTAATTATGTGAGGCACATAATGAGGTTTGACAATATTCTACGCAATCGATTAACGCTAAACATAGCAATGGTCCTCTATTTCTTTGCCTCAGTGACAGGCACTCAAGCAGATGCCCTGGATGCACTTCAGGGGCTTGGCCAGCCAAAATATCACTCTTTGGAGTCGGCACTAAACCATAATGCCTATCACCTTTATGTCAGATTGCCCGCGAACTACAACAACGAGACTCAGTACCCAACGCTCTATTTGCTTGACGGTGGAATCTCCTATCCATTGATATCCGCTTATTATCACTATCTCAGATTCACCGACGAGTTGCCGCCCATGATCATTGTGGGTATTTCTTATGGCACCGATGATTGGAAAAAAGGCAACGCCAGAAGTCGAGATTACACAGCAACATCCACAGAGCGTGAACACTGGGGAGGCGCCGATAAATTTCAATCTGTGCTCAAAGGCGAGATTCTACCGCTGGTTGAAGACTTGTATCCATCAGACCCGGCAAAGCGGCTTATTTTTGGGAATTCACTGGCGGGCCAGTTTGTTCTCTATACCGCAATGACTCAGCCAAGCCTGTTCTCTGGACATATCGCCAGCAACCCTGCGCTACACAGGAATTTACCCTTCTTTTTAGATGAAAATAACCTGGCGCCTGATGTGGGGCCACAGGCTAAGCTATTTGTTTCGAGTGGCTCAGAGGACCATGCTCAATTCCGAGAGCCGGCGGTTCAATGGATGGAAGTTTGGGCTGCTAAAAACAAAGGGTTCTGGACACTACAAACACAGACCTTGCAAAACGAAGGTCATATGTCAGCCATACCAACGGCGTTTGTGCATGGAGCCCGTTGGATCCTGGATTCCCATTAGCTATCCGCCTGAGGGGATCCAGGCGCCAAAAAGCTAAAATCTATTTGTCAGTTTTCACTCTGAACTTCTATACTGATTAAAACAATGATTTTTACGGAGGAAAAAGTTGATGTCTCGGCTATTTGCCCATCGTACCTTAATTAACCTACCCAGCAGCATTGATGAGATCGCAGACAGGATCAACGACGCGAACGAAGAGATATCCCTGTGTTACTCCGACAACCCAAACCACTCGCCAAAAGTGTGGCTGGAGGCTCCCACTTGCTATTCAGACCCTATTTATGAGCCCCAAGTAGATGAAGCGATAGACCTGCTGGATCAGATGCTGGGCGAGCTAAGGGAATAGTGAACGAGGGTAGACCTTTACCCACATGACTTTACCGTTCTTTTCGGCTGGTACGTTTGCCAAACGCTGGCCATTTATAGTAGCGTGGGTCCCATCAAGGGTTTCAGTCTATAGCCCGACATGAGTCATCAGACATTCGTCTTTCACCGTCTAAATCGAGTCTAAGCATGAAAAAAACAATAATCGTGAGCAGCCTGATTATGTTGGCCGCCGCCATTGCTCCTGTAAACGCTGATCCGCTTAATAGCAAAGAGAAAAATCGAGCCATTGAATCCATTGGCACCCTCCTGACGGAAAATTATGTCTTTCCCGACGTCGCTGAAAAAATGCGCAGTCATATCCAGTCAGAGTTAAAAAGTGGTCGCTATTCAACACTTAAAGATACCAATGCCTTTGCCAGCAAATTAACAGAAGACCTGCAATCAATCAGCAAGGATAAACACCTTCGTATTTTCCATGCGCCAGAGCGAATTGCAGATCAGCGCAAACGCGATGACGAGCCAAAAAGTGATGACATTCCGCCGCAGGTGTTACAACAGGCGAAGCGAGAGAACTTCGGATTTAGTGAAGTGAAAATCATTGAAGGCAATATCGGATACCTGAAACTCAATAAATTTTTTGACGCCAGCATAGCCGGCGATACAGCAGTCGCCGCGATGAACTTCTTCGCAAATGCAGAGGCGCTTATCATCGATCTGAGAAGAAACGGTGGGGGCTCGCCCTCAATGATCCAATTGCTGACCAGTTATTTATATCCGAGCGAACCTGTTCATCTTAACAACTTTTACTGGCGCCCCACCGATACCCATACACAAACCTGGACTTTGCCGCATGTTCCTGGCATTCGTCGCCCAGACATGCCCGTTTATGTTTTGACGAGCAACAGAACATTCTCCGCGGCAGAGGAGTTTAGTTACAACCTGAGAAATCTGGAACGCGCTACCTTGATTGGCGAAACCACTGGAGGCGGAGCGCACCCAGGAGGATCTCAGATTGTAGACGATCAATTTATGATATGGCTTCCTGAGGGGAGGGCGATCAACCCTATTACCAATACCAACTGGGAAGGGGTCGGCGTTAAACCTCATATCGAGTCTAGCGAGCAGGATGCACTCGGTATTGCCCATGAAACGGCTTTGTTGGCGTTGGCGAAGGAAAACCCTGGAGAAGGCGGTCAGCTGTTTCGCTGGTATCTGGAGTCGTTAGAGGCAGAAAATAACCCAGTCACGCTTGAGGCAGAAACCCTTGCGGCTTATGTCGGCACATACGGACCAAGACAACTTTCTTTTGTTGACGGTGAACTCTACTACCAGCGAAAAGGTAGAAACAAGTTAAAATTGTCTGCACTTAGCCACACAAAATTTGCTGTTGAAACACTTCCCGGTTTCAGGCTTGAAGTGGTTATGAAAAAGGGCGAGGCAATTGCCCTCAGGGCCTTGTATGACAATGGCAGGGTCAATGAAAACCCAAGAAGCAAAAAGATTTAACACCGTTTAATCAATATTTTACAATTCTCGGGATCAATGTGTTTTGATCCCGATTTTTAGAAAGATATTTTCTTTGTTATTTACCCTTAGTGTTCCCGGCTTTCAATTGTTTCTTCGAGCAGTTTTGCTCTGGCGTCGGCAATACGTTGACCAAATGGT
>CAJWCA010000377.1 GCA_913020395.1 uncultured Cellvibrionales bacterium
CATGCCAACCGATGCGCTGTTGACCTTTCGAAATACCATGAAAGAAACTGAAGCCTATGGTTTTGACAAGGTTCGCGACGAGCAACTGGAATTGGGCCGTCAAGTGCGGGCGCTGCTCGAGGCGCGCGGGTTCAAGAGTGTTGCCGCAGAAGGGTTTCAAGCCCCAGGGGTGGTGGTGAGTTATACCGACGACGCCGGATTCCAAAATGGTAAAAAATTCCTGGAGCAGGGCCTGCAGATTGCAGCGGGTGTGCCACTGCAATGTAACGAAACCGACGATTTTCAAACATTTAGGTTGGGTTTATTTGGCCTTGATAAACTACACAATGTTGATCGAACCGTTGAGAGGCTCTCTGAAGCTCTCGACAAAATTACCCAAGGGTAGATAGAAAACTATGTCTGATCCGGTATTGCCAAAAGAAGATCTGAGAGTCAGTGTGCTGCAGCAGCCATTGGTTTGGCAGGATGCGGACGCTAATCGCCGTGTTTTTGGCGAATTGATTCTCGGGCTTTCAGGCAAGACCGACTTGATTGTTTTGCCGGAAATGTTCACTGCCGGTTTCAGCATGGATGTAGAAAAGGTGGCCGAACCTGCAGAGGGCCCCACCCTCGACTGGATGAGGCAAATGGCCGCCGACTCCGGTGCGGTTGTGACGGGCAGCTATGGAGTTAAAACCGAAGAGGGCGTGGTCAATCGCCTGGTCTGGATGCAAGCCGATGGCGTTCATGCCCACTACGACAAGCGACATCTGTTTAGAATGGCGGGCGAACACAAGCGTTATGCCGCCGGTCGCGATCGATTGTTGGTAACACTCAAGGGCTGGCGCTGTTGTCCTATGACGTGTTACGACCTGCGTTTCCCTGTGTGGTGCCGCAATAATGATGATTACGATCTCTTGTTGTTTGTGGCCAACTGGCCGGCAGCAAGAGCCTACCACTGGCAGACCTTATTAAAGGCCCGGGCGATCGAAAACCTGAGTTTTGTTGTGGGAGTGAACCGAGTGGGCCAGGACGGAAAGGGTCTTCAATATAGTGGAGACAGCGCCATACTCGATATGGAAGGAAAGGCGCTGGTTGAGCCAGCCTCTCAGGCGGGTGCCTTTACGGCTATATTGCGGGCGGAGGAATTACACGCCTATCGCGAGCGCTTCCCGGCCCACCTTGATGCCGACGATTTTTCAATTCGGGACTGAGTGCCTGTTGGCAAGATTCATTCTCCGTTATAGGCTTTTGCTACTTCTTCACTAATGATCTTCACCCCCTGTTTAACACGATCGGCGTCTTGTGCATAAGAGACACGGATGCATTCGTGTTTGTGGCGCCACTGATCATCCATGCCAATAAAGAAGTTGTGTCCGGGCACGATAAGAACGCCGCGTTTCTTTAATCGTTCATACAGGGTCTGGCTTGAAATAGGCAAACCTTCTAACCACAGCCAGAGAAAAATAGCGCCTTCCGGTTTGTGAATGTGGTAGGGCAAATCCCCCAGGTCTTCCCGAAACCATTGCACCGTTTGTTGGGCTCGTTGCCGGTAAAAGGGGGTGACATAGTCGCGGCTCAAAGACAGAATTTCACCCGTTCTAAAGAGTTCTTTTGCCAGTGCCGGCCCCATGTTGCCACAGGCCAGACTGACAATTGTATTGGCGTTGGTGTAGGCCTGAATAATCTCTTCATTGGCCACGATGATGCCGGTGCGAGCGCCCGGAAGACCCAGTTTGGAAAGGCTCAAGGCTAAAATCGTGTTCTCATTCCAGTGTGCCTTGGCGTCGTTGAACAGGATGTTTGGAAAGGGAAGGCCGTAGGCGCCGTCAATAATCAGCGGAATGTTCTGGCCTTTGGCGATGGCATCCAGATGGCTGATCTCATCATCGGTGAGCACATTGCCGGTTGGATTGGTGGGCCGGGACACACACATCGCCGCCGTATTCTCATCTAAATGTAATTTAGAAAAGTCCACGTGGTATTTAAACAGTTTATCGTCCAGCAATTCGATTGATGGCCGAGTGGCGGTAAAAAAGTCTTCAGTGAGCCCGATATCTGCGTAACCCAGGTATTCAGGTGCCAATGGCAGGTGAATCGAGCGTTGACTCCCGTCTTTCATCTTGCCGGCAAACATATTGTAAAGCACAAAAAATGCGGACTGGCTGCCATTGGATATGGCGATGTTGTTGGCGCTCAGTTTCCAGCCAAACTGCTTTTTTAGAAACTCAGCAATTTGTTTGCGGAATTCGGCGTCGCCCTGTGGAGACTGGTAGATTCCAAACAGGCTATGCCGCTGCCCCGGATCGGCCATGATCGCCTCCAGCCGAGCCTGGAATACCGCCTCCACCTCTGGTAGTCGCCCCGGGTTGCCGCCGCCCATGAATATCATGTCAGGGTTTTCATTAAGCGCAGTGCCTAAATCGTCCATGAGCTCAACAATACCGGACTCGCCAGCGAATTTTTCGCCAAAAGCAGACAGCTTCACATGCACCTCATTTCGTGACTTGGAATCAATGCACTTTATTATACGCAGGATTTGAGAGAGTGGGAGGCATTTGTGGACACTCTCGGATTCTAGTACTGTTGCGCTTTCTCAGAGAATACAAAAGATAAAGGTTATTTGAATTATGCGATTGATCTCCTGGAACGTGAACGGTGTTCGCGCGGTCATGAAAAAAGAATTTGTCTCATCGCTGGCATCGATGGACCCCGATGTGCTCTGCCTGCAGGAAACCAAGGCCCAGGATGATCAAGTCTTGGAGGCCTTGGCGGAGATTGAGGGGTATCACATTTACACCAATTCAGCGGTTAAAAAAGGCTATTCCAGCACAGCCATGCTGAGCAAAAAGAAAGCCCTGTCTGTGCGACTGGACATGGGGATCGAAGAACA
This sequence comes from uncultured Cellvibrionales bacterium, assembly GCA_913020395.1. Lineage (GTDB taxonomy): Bacteria > Pseudomonadota > Gammaproteobacteria > Pseudomonadales > Cellvibrionaceae > CAJWCA01. Next base: position 2,873 of record CAJWCA010000377.1, read on the forward strand.
TGACCAAGAGGGGCGTGTCATCGCCCTGGAGTTTAAGGACTTTTTTCTGGTCACGGTCTACACCCCAAATTCTGGTAGCGCGCTTAAGCGTTTGGAATACCGGCAGCAATGGGACAAGGATTTTCTCGTTTATCTTCAAGATCTGGAGAAAGAAAAACCCGTTGTTGTGTGCGGAGATTTAAATGTGGCTCACCGGGATATCGACCTGGCACGCCCAAAACCCAATTACAATAAAACGGCAGGTTACACCCAGGCTGAAATCGACGGTTTGGATAATCTGGTTGAAGCGGGTTTTATTGACAGCTTTCGTCACCTTAAACCAGAAGAGATTAAATACAGCTGGTGGAGTTACCGCGCCGGCGCACGGGAGAAAAATGTTGGCTGGAGGATCGATTATTTTCTGGTATCCCAAGGTTTACATAAAAAAATCTCGGTTGTGGACATTCTGAACGATATCAAAGGGTCTGATCACTGCCCTGTTGTGTTGGAAATCAAAGCTAAATAAGCGCCCGCACGAGCCAATCCCGAAAGCAGGACAGGGCCTGACCCGCGGGTTTGGTTCTTGCGTTTAGCAGGTAGAAGCTGTTTTCCATGGGGCGTTCCTGCTTGAAGGGTTTAATCAGGCTGCCATCGGTGAGCGCGTCCCGGCAAGTGAGATTGTCACCAATGGCAAAGCCGCCTCCAGCGGTTGCCATCGCCAGACAGCTCATCGAGTCGTGAATGATCGGGCCGCGTGTATACGGTAAATCCAGGCCTGCATATTCCAGCCAGCGTCGCCAGGCACGATGGTCGCCCTCATGAATTAACAGGGCATTGTTCAAGGTGTTGTCGG
>CAJWCA010000378.1 GCA_913020395.1 uncultured Cellvibrionales bacterium
GAAGCCGCAAACTACGAAAACCCGATTCCCAGTCGCGAATACATTCTAGAACTACTGGATAATGCTCCAGGCCCTCTTACCCAGCACGAGATTGCAGAGCAGTTGAAGCTGGAGGGTGAAGAACCGCTGGAAGCGCTGCGCCGCCGTTTAATTGCCATGGAGCGGGACGGGCAAACCATTAGTAATCGCCGCCGGGCCTATGCGCGAATTAATCGCCTGGATCTGGTGCGAGGCAGGGTATTGGGCCATAAAGATGGTTTTGGCTTCGTGGTGCCCGCTGAAGGCGGGGATGATATCTACCTGCACAATCGTCAGATGCGTAAGGTGTTTGATGGCGACGAGGTGCTGGTACGCCTGTCGGGTGAAAGTTACCGTGGTAAAGAGGAGGCCGCCATTGTGGAGGTGCTTGCTCACAATACCCACCAGCTGGTAGGCCGCTATTGTGTCGAAAACGGCATTAATTATGTACGCCCCGACAATGCACGCTTGGGACACGATGTGATGATTGCGCCTGGAGATGGCGGCAAGGCGAAAAAGGGTCAGTTTGTGGTGGTGGAGATCACCCAGCAACCGGACAAACGCAATCTGCCCGCGGGTCGCATTATCGAAGTGCTCGGTGACCATATGGCGCCGGGCATGGAAATCGACGTGGCCATTCGTGCCCACGGCATTCCCTCCCTGTGGCCCTCTGATGTGTCTGCTGAAGCCAGTGGCCTTTCTGCAGAGGTCGCGGCAAAAGATAAAAAACATCGAGTTGATTTGCGGGAACTGCCTTTTGTCACCATCGACGGGGAAGACGCCCGGGATTTTGATGATGCCGTTTATTGCGAGGCAAAACGCTCCGGTGGCTGGCGTCTATTTGTGGCCATTGCCGATGTCTCCCATTATGTGACTTTGGGCAGTGCCCTCGACCGAGAGGCCATTGAGCGGGGAACGTCGGTTTATTTTCCTGACTTTGTGGTACCCATGTTGCCCGAGGCTTTGTCTAACGGCTTATGTTCCCTAAACCCCCATGTCGACCGTTTGTGTATGGTCTGCGAAATGACCATCAGCAGTGTCGGCAAGGTCAGCGGCTATAAATTCTATGAAGGTCTAATGCATTCCCATGCACGTCTCACCTATACCAAGGTGGGCAAAATGTTGGGAATCAAAACCGGGGAAGCAAAAGGCGAGGCCCGCAAAGAGGGGCAGCAACTGCGAAAAGAATACGAGCAGGTTGTGCCGTTTGTCGACCAGCTGCACGATCTTTATGGCGCGCTTCGTGCCGCCAGAACTGAGCGTGGGGCCATCGATTTCGAAACGGTTGAAACCCGCATTCTGTTTGACGAAGATCGGAAAATTGATCGCATTGTGCCGGTGCAGCGAAACGATGCACACAAGCTGATTGAAGAGTGCATGTTAAGTGCCAACGTGTGCGCCGCTAAATTCCTGGAAAAGCATGACTTGCCGGGTCTGTACCGTGTGCACGAGGGGCCGGGTGAAGAGAAGCTTAATAACCTGCGCGAATTTTTTGGAGAGATGGGTCTATCCATGCCGGGTCGGAAGAAGCCGACTCCACAGGATTATCAGGATGTATTAAAAAGCATTGCCGACCGGCCCGATGCGCACTTGATTCAAACCGTTATGCTGCGCAGCTTAAGCCAGGCAAAATACCAACCCGACAATGAGGGGCACTTTGGTTTAGGTTATAAGGCCTACGCACATTTCACCTCCCCGATTCGTCGATACCCGGATTTGTTGGTGCACCGCGCCATACGCCACGTTGTTCGCTCCAATGTTGAGACTCGTCAGGTCAAGCGCGTTGAGTCGGCCCGCAATATCGCAAAGAAGCGCATTTATCCCTACGAATTGAGCGATATGCTGCAATTTGGTGAGGGCAGTTCCTTGAGGGAGCGGCGCGCGGATGAGGCCACTCGCGATGTGGTGAGTTGGCTGAAGTGTGAATACCTGCAGGATCATGTGGGCGATACGTTTGAAGGTATTGTAAGTGGTGTGACCGGTTTTGGTTTGTTTGTCGAACTGAAAGATATCTATGTGGATGGCCTGGTACATATCACCTCTCTTCCCCGAGATTTCTATCACTTCGAAAAAGCCCAGCACCGGTTGGTTGGTGAGCGAACGCGACAGGTGTTCCGACTGGGTGATCAATTGTCGGTGCAGGTTGTGAGAGTTGATCTGGATAACCGAAAGATTGATTTTGAATTAGTGGAAACCAAAGGTCGACGCCGAGCAGAGCCCTCAAAAAGCGCTCGTCGATCCAAGGATGCCGCCGAGCCAAAAAAGAAAAAGGTGGGTGCTAAAAAAAAGGCATCGCAAAAAAAGTCTTCGGGTGGTTCACCAAAACATAGTGGATCTTCAAAGGCGGGCGCTGCCCCCAAGGCCGGCGCCAAGAAAAAAACCACTGGGAAAGCCAAACCCTCTGCAAAGAAGGTTGTGAGCAAGGGTAAGAAGGTTCGCAAAGCCAAGTCAGCGCGCACTAAGAAATAACACCACAGGTAAATATTTTGCAAAATACAAATACAGTCTTTGGCCTTCATGCGGTGAAGGCGTTGTTGAATAGTGCACCGAAGCGTGTGAAACAACTCCAGCTTTTAAAAGGCAGGCAAGACAAAGCCCTGCAGGGTGTCGTTGCGCTCGCCGAAATGTACGGTGTCTCCATTACCTATGTGAATCGTCAGGTTCTGGATGAGGCCGCTGATGGTAATCATCAGGGGGTGTTGGCCCACTGCCTGCCCGCTGAAAGCATGCGTGAAGATGATTTATACGGTCTGTTGGACAAAATAGAGGAGCCGCCATTTCTACTGATACTGGATGGCGTTACCGACCCGCACAACCTGGGCGCATGCATGAGGAGTGCGGAAGCTGCAGGTGCACACGCTGTCATCGCACCTAAGGACAAAGCGGTTGGGCTCAATGCAACCGCTCGAAAAGTAGCGTGTGGTGCCGCGGAAGTAATACCGTTTGTGGCAGTGACTAATTTGGCGCGCACATTAAAGACGCTGCAAGACAGAGGTGTTTGGTTAACAGGTGCAGCAGGAGAAGCTGAGCAATCAGTTTACCAGGCAGATTTGAAAGGTGCGCTCGGTTTAGTTATGGGTGCTGAAGGCAAAGGGTTGCGGCGTTTAACCCGAGATACTTGTGATAATCTAATTCATATCCCCATGGCGGGCAGTGTGAGCAGCTTGAATGTGTCCGTGGCCTCAGGGGTGTGTTTGTTCGAGGCGGTGCGTCAGCGTTTATGACTTCTCTCGCAGGACGAGATAGAGACAAATCGCAGCGGTAATACCACCTACCACTAAGATGGCGAACATTGGATTCATTAACAGTGTGTCTAACATGTTTGTTTCTGCTTTTTTCTGTAGGCCTAAGCCCTAATTGGGACGAAAGTGCTGTTCCCGGCGTTGGCGCATAATACCTCTTTTAGAATCCGCTCCGGAAATGGTTAATAGTCACATCGGAAGCTCAATTATGATTTTTCGGTTATAAGCCGTTATGGTTTTTATAGCTATAGCTGATTTGAGCTATAGCTTGCATCTTTCTTCAATATCCCCTAGAATTCCGCGCCCCTATTGTTGGCCAGGGGTTTAAATATGGCCCTCCTTGCCTTACTCACGTGCTGGTTGAATCTGTTTTCAATCCTGCCAAGAGAAGGCTTTAACCCGTAAGGAGCTACAATGCGTCACTACGAAATCGTATTTCTG
>CAJWCA010000379.1 GCA_913020395.1 uncultured Cellvibrionales bacterium
TCAAGCACAATCGTGGCGCGCGAATTACTGACTCCCGTGGATATTGAAGAGCAGTACCATGTTGAAGGGGGGCACTGGCATCACGGTGAATTAACTATCGATCAGTCTTTCATGATGCGGCCCATCCACGGTACAGCCCAGTATGATACGCCGATTGACGGCCTGTTCCTCTGTGGCGCAAGCGCCCATCCCGGTGGCGGCATCAGTGGCGTTCCGGGGCACAATGCGGCGCAGAGAATATTGACAATGAGCGGGGGTGTTTAGCCATGGTTCAACATACTCAAGCGGACGCAGCACGCAATGATTTGCCCTTGCATAACTTCAGAGAAGTATTGCAGCCTTCACCGTTTCATCCGCGGATCGAAACACTATGTGTAGTGAAAAACTGGATGTCCTGGAACGGATACCAAACGGCTAGGGTTTACGACAGTCTTGCCTCGGAATATTTTGCCATCCGAAGCGCTTGCAGCGTGATGGATATGACGGCAATGGAAAAATATCGAATATCAGGTCCTGACGCGCTCCGGTTTTTGAATCGACTGGTGACTCGAGACGTCTCAAATTTAAAACCAAATCGAGTCACTTACGTTGCCTGGTGCAACGATGAAGGCAAAGTTCTGGATGACGGAACTATCTTCAGTTTGCAAGACGGCAGCTATCGACTGTGTGCTCAGCACCACCAGTTAGATTGGTTGCTTATTTCCAGTCTGGGTATGGATGTAGATATTCAGGAAGAAACCCATGAGTTTGCTGCATTGTCCGTCCAGGGGCCCACGTCCTTCTCCGTTTTAGAGGCTGCGGGTATAAAAGACTTGCAGACACTAAAACCCTTTGGCATTGCCAATACACAGCTGATGGGTTTTGAACTCATGATTTCCCGAACAGGTTACACCGGCGACCTGGGTTATGAACTCTGGGTTGAACCCCAACATGCCTTGGTACTGTGGGATGCCATTTTTGGAGTGAAAGAGCGCGGGCTCTATGATGTGCGGGCGATCGGCCTGGGAGCCCTGGAAATGGTCAGAATTGAAGCGGGTTTTATTATGCCGGGTGATGACTTTAACACCGCGGAGTCTACTGTGAGAGCGGGCCACGACAGGTCTCCTTTTGAAGTGGGTTTAGGCTGGATAGTGAATTTTGATAAGCCGTATTTTACGGGCAAAAAAGCGCTTCTTCATGAACAAGATCAACCCATTAAACGCCGGCTGGTTAAGTTGAAAGTGGAGGGCAATAAAGCACCCGCAGACTCTTTTTTATATGATGGCAAAAATGGGCGTCGCATTGGCACCATTCAATCACAGGTTTGGTCGCCGATTTTGAAAGCCAATGTGGCACTAGCTGATATTGAATACAAAAGTGGCGAGGCGCCCACAGAGATATGGGCAGAGATATATTACCAGAAAGAACTGGAGTGGCAGGTAACCTGGGCGAGATGTGCCGTAACAGAGGCGCCATTCTGGTCAAACTCCAGACGATCAGCAACACCACCGGCCGTATATTAGTCACGCAGATGTGATTGAAAATCATAAAGCAGGAGGGTAGAAAATGATAACGGGAAGATGTGAATGCGGCAGTATTCAATATCAGGTTGATGGTGAAATCAACGACTACAGTCATTGTCACTGCAGTCAATGCCGACGAATACACGGCGCGGCTTTTGCGTCGTTTGGCGGCGTTTTCAGAAGTGAATTTTCCTATGTTTCTGACTCGAAAGACCTTGCAACTTACGCATCGTCCTCAAATCACGAACGTTTGTTTTGCAAAAACTGTGGCTCGAACATTCTTGTGAGCTTGGAAGAGGAACCCGAATCGTATTTTTTGTCGATGGGTTCTATTGATGGAAATCCGGCCTGTCCGCCTGAGTACCATATATTTGTGGGCTCTAAGGCCCCGTGGTTCAGCTTTAATAATGCTGCACCGCAGTATGATACTTTGCCCTAAAAAACCAACAAAGAAGTGAGATCAGCTTGCAAGATTACGACACGATAATTATTGGGGCAGGGCATAACGGCTTGATCTGTGCCACTTATCTGGCAAAACAGGGGCAGCGAGTGTTGGTGCTTGAAGCCTCTGAAACACCGGGAGGGCTCGCGTCGACTCGGGAGTTCTATCCGGGCTTCAAGGCCTCGGTTGCGCATACGGTCAGTCATTTTTCAGCGAAAGTCGCCGCTGAACTCAATTTGCACAAACATGGTTTTGAGCAAGCAGCAGCCCCCATGGCAACGATTGGGCTCGGCCCTGAGGGAAAACATCTCACACTGGATGGCGATGAGCTCAGTGGTGTTAGTGAGGAAGATTGCAGTAGCTATGGTGATTATCGCAAAGTATTGCACCAGTTTGCTGATTTATTAGAACCCTTTTGGTTGAAAACCTTACCGCGCATTGGGAGCAAAGCGCTGCCAGAACTCATGACCTTTGCCCACCTCGGTTTGAAAATGCGAATGCTGGGAAAAAAGGATATGGGGGAGTTTATGCGTGTTGCGACTCTACCCGCCAGAGACCTAATGGATGAAAATTTTGACAGCGACGCGCTCAAGGCTGTATTGAGTTGGGATGGCTTGCTGGGTGCTCGCATGGCCCCTCGGTCTCCCAATGCCACGGTGTTGGCAATGCTTTATCGCATGAGTGGCAAACACCGTGGTGCACATGCCATTCCTTCGGGTGGCATAGAGGCCCTGATTAAGGCCCTGCTCGATGCGGCTAGTGAAGCCGGAGTTGATATCCGAACGCAGGCAAACGTTGAGCGAATTGCGATCAACGCCGACGAAGACGGGCTGAAAGCCCACGGGGTTACGCTGAGCAATGGTGAACATATCTCCTCCCGTCGGGTGGTATCTGCCGCCGACCCCCGTAGAACTTTTTTTGACATGGTAGGGGTTGAGAATCTGGAGATCGATTTTACCAATCGAATTAAACGCCTGCGTTGCGACGGCTATGTCGCGAAACTTCATCTAGCCTTGAGTGGACTACCCAAATTCAAGGGACTGTCGGCGCCCGATGGTCGCATGATTATTGCGCCCACTATGGACGCCATTGAGTTTGCTTTTGACGATGCCAAATACGGAGAGTGCTCAAAAGAACCGGTGATGGAAATTGTGATTCCAAGCCAGCACGATGCTTCGCTTGCGCCCCTTGGGCAGCACGTGCTTTCCGCACACATCATGTATGTGCCTTACAAACTGAAAGGAGGCTGGACCGACGAAGCTCGTGCGGTTCTTTGTGAGCGAGCAATTGACACGATTGAACAATATGCTCCGGGAATTAGGGAGTTAATCATACATAGCGAGATGCTGACGCCAAAAGATCTGGAGTCTTCACATAATGTTACGGGAGGGCACTGGCATCACACAGAATTCTCGATCGATCAATTGTTAATGATGCGCCCCACCTACGAAGCTGCACAATACCGAACCCCCATTCCCGGCCTCTATCTTTGCAGCGCAGGGAGTCACCCTGGAGGGGGCTTAATGGGCGGACCGGGTCATAACGCGGCACGTGAAATTCTCGGGGTGAAAACATACATATGAAAAACAAATATGATGCCATCATCATTGGCGCGGGCCACAATGGATTAACCAACGCGGCATATTTAGCAAAGGCAGGCCTCGATGTTTTAGTGGTCGAGAAGAACGATTATATTGGCGGTGCAGCCGTGACTCGTGAACTGCATGAGGGCTGGTTCTATTCCAGTTG
>CAJWCA010000380.1 GCA_913020395.1 uncultured Cellvibrionales bacterium
CCAGCTGACGGGGCAAATCCACTTTGTATTGCGGTCTCATCGAATATCTAGCCCTGGTAATACACTAAACCTGACTGCGCAGACTCTGCCGGTGCAGTTGCAGCCACTGCAAGCCGATCAGGGTGGCGGCATTGTTGGTTCTGCCTTGAAGCATAACATCAAATACTGAATCGGCGTCATAGACATGCAGCTTAATATCCTCAGACTCTGTATCCAGCCCATGTACGCCGCCTGCCGCCGAGAGGTCGCAGAGGGCGCAATAGACATGTATTAATTCGTCCATTCCCCCCGGAGAAGACAGGTAACTTGTGATAAATTCAAGCTTCCTGGGGGTGATGTTGGCCTCTTCTTTGATCTCCCTGAGAATAACCGCTTCGGGGGTTTCTTCATGCTCCTTCATGCCTGCGACCACCTCCAGACACCAGGGGCTTTCCATCCCCATGGCACCAACCCTGAACTGCTCAATCAGGCCAATTTGATCGCTGACAGGGTCGTACAGAATGGCCGCCGCCGCATCTCCTCGACGAAATAACTCTCGTTTCAGAGGTTTACTCCAGCCACCCTCAAACAGGCGGTGACGCAAGGTCAAACGCTCCATGGTAAAAAAGCCGTCAAATACAGATTCACGGGAGACAAGTTCAACATCACGATGATCGAATTCAGGGGGTTTCAGTGGCATAAAGAGTGTTCCTGCCCTAATTTGAGCCAATTAATCTGCGCCAGAATTCTTTTACTCTGGCACACAGAGTCAAACAGCAGTGTGACTCCTCCGGCATAATAAAGGCACTCGGTAAAACACGCCACTCACTCTAAGGGGAATTATGAAAAACTTTATTGCATTCAACCGCTATCTCTTGCTCGGCTTCTGGCTCGCATTTCTTGTCAATATTGCCATGCCGTTTAACGAACCCTGGGGCGGCAGTGTCATGAATGTGGGCCTGGCGTTACTGGCGATACACCTGTTGGAACTGGTATTGGTCTACAGGAAACTCAAGCTGATCGAACGGGCCAAGCCAATCGACCTCTGCTGGGTAATGCTACTGGGGATTCTTCATTGGAGACCTCTACTGCGCAAGTAGTCTACCCACTGTTTCAGTTGGGTATTTTCGGGCGTCAGACGCAGTAAACTCTCGGCATATTTCAGGGCTTGCCGCTGTTGCCCCTGTCGGTTGAGGATATCCACAAGGGCCATGAGGGCCTCTTGATTTGCCGGTTCTCGCTGCACCACACGCTCCAGCACCTCCAATGCCGTTGTTGCATTACCCACGGTGTTTGCGGCAACCGCATAAATGTATGCATAACGAGAGTTTTCGGGTGCCAGGGCATAGGCTTTCGACAAATACTGCAAAGCCTCTTCATATTTTTTTTGTCGTACCAGCAACAAACCCAAAGCGTGCGGTGGACCGGCGTGTTCGGGCGTGAGCTCAAGCGATTCTCTGAGCAGCGGCTCCCCCTTGTGATCCTGTTGTTGCGAACGGTAGAAATCCGCCAAGTTCAGTCGAGCACCCACATGTCGAGAGTCCAACAGTAAAGCCCGGTGATAGGCCTTCTCTGCCGCCGTCATATCCTGCAAAGCAAGCTCCAGCCCTGCGATATTCAACTGCCCGCTTGCGGTATCCTGATGTAGCAACAAAACACTGCGATATTCAGCGATCGCCTGATCTAAAATACGCTGCCGCTCAACCTCTAAACCCATCGCCCCAGCCAGCACGCGTGCGCTTTCAGTTCTCACCATCTTGATAGGGTCAGACAGCAGCGGGAAAATAACTTCCTGTCGCTGTTCGAGTGGCAACTGCTCCAGCAAAAGAATGGCGGAACGCCTGAGCAAGGGTGAAGGGTCGTTGACTTTTAATCTGGCCAAATGCAAAGATTCCTGACTCAGGGATACTTGCGCCAACGCACTCGCTCCAACAATTGGAGCAGTGTCTGGATTCATTGCAAGCTGAATCAGTCCAAGGTCACCATCGACATCACCCGCTCGGAAAGAGGCAAAGGCTTCGCCATAGTGTTTCTCCAGTTTTTTACCCGACACTTTCAGCCAGGCATTGAGTGCTGCACTCGACCACTCATTTGACTGATCTTGATGGCATAGATTGCAGGCATTAGGTGAACCGGTGCGCTCAGACAAATCGGGCCGTGGAATACGAATGCTGTGATCCCGACGGGGATCCACTACCATGTAGGTATGTTCTGGCATGTGGCAATTGGCACACTGACTACCCGCCCCTTCTGGGTGATGGTGATGTTTGGCAGTATCAAATACCTGAGGGTTGTGGCATTGGGCACACACGCCATTTCCCTCAGCACGCAGCTTCAGGCGGTGCGGCTCGTGGCAATTGGAACACACAACACCTTCTTTATGCATTTTGCTCTGCAAAAAAGAACCCAATACATAAACTTCATCTTGTATCTGACCGTCGGCAGAATAAAGGCCCGGAGCCAATAACTGTAGTTGATGTTGATTATGAAAATTGCCCGGTTTGTCGAGGTCATCCACCAGCGCCCTGCGTGAATGACAAGACCCACATACCGCTAGTTGCTCACTGGCAGATTCAACCTGGGTGCCCGCCGGGGGTGCCCTGTGTGTTGCCGTGGCGGCTTCGCTGTCACGAAGCCACGCACCCACTGCATTGATCGGCGTAAGACCAGAGTCTGAGGACAACTGGCCCGCATTAGCCTGCTGTACGTGTTGACTACCTGCACCATGACAAGCCTCACACGCAACATTTACCTCAGACCAAGTGCTTTTATATGTATTGTCACTCGCCTGATAATTTCGCTTCAACTGCGTTGAGTGACACTCGGCACAGCGAGTATTCCAGGTAAAATACGGACCGGTCCAATGCAGTACATCATCAAAAGGAATCGCCTCATCGGGATACAAATGAAACCAGCGCTGACCACCTTCTTCTTTTGGCCGGCTATCCCAGGCAACACTCAAGGCTTGCATTCGGCCATCGGGAAAAGGAATTAGATATTGTTGCAGGGGGTAAAAACCAAATGTGTAAGCCACCTTAAATGCCTGCATTTTACCCTCGGCATTTTGTGTCTTGATATAATAACTGTCGCCTTGACGATAAAATTCGCTTCGTTCGCCATAGTGCTCAAAAGAAACCTGGTTAAAGTCTCCCAGCACAGATTGTTCGTTTGCGGGCTGCATGGCCCAATCGTGGTGCGAACCCTTCCATAAGCTGTATTGCTGGGCATGGCAGCCCGCACATGTCTCGGCCCCAACAAAAGATGCGGCTGAGTCTTCTTTGGAAAGGCTGCCTGCAGAAAATAGAATACAGCTCAGTAAACAAAAGCACTGGCGTAAAGACATACTCATCATAGCGATCTGGCACACAAAACGAATCAGAGTGACAGTGTCGCGGATTTATACTGCAATTGCCAGTGCACCGCTTTTAGTACAAAGGCTGTTACTGCAGTTTCTTTTGAGCCCGAGAAAGATAATGTTGTGTCATTTTCTCAATCGACCAAGTATCCGGCGCCTGACTTGGGGGGTAGTCCTCAAAAGAATTTAGATAGGCCTGAGTATTGGCCAAACCCAAATAGATATATGGCGCTTTGCTAATCACCCAATCATAATAAGTATTCGAATTGTGATCGGCTCGCTCGTAAGGATCCCGTCTTAAGTTAAATATTTTTGGAATCCTGAGAAAAACAAAGGGTTCTGCCCAAA
>CAJWCA010000381.1 GCA_913020395.1 uncultured Cellvibrionales bacterium
GACGGCATTACCCCGGTCATCGACCCCACGGCTTATGTGCACCCCACGGCCGTTTTGATAGGCGATGTGCTGATTGGCCCACACTGTTATGTTGGACCCAATGCCGTTATGCGCGGCGATTTTGGCCGCCTGATTCTCAAACAAGGCGCAAACCTGCAAGACACTTGTGTTATGCACGGTTTCCCCGGCACAGACACGGTTGTTGAACAAAACGGCCACATCGGTCACGGGGCTGTGTTACACGGCTGCCAAATTGGAGAGAATAGCCTCGTAGGCATGAATGCGGTGGTTATGGATGGCGCCACCATTGGCCCAGAATCCATTGTGGCCGCCTGCGCCTTTGTAAAAGCCAAGTTTGATTGCCCTGCCCGCTCAATGGTGGTGGGCAGCCCGGCGAAAATACTGCGACAGGTAAGCGACAAGGAAATTGCCTGGAAATCCCGAGGCACCGCGGAATACCAGCAATTGAGCCTTCGTTGCCATGCATCTCTGGAAAAAACGGCCCCACTAACTGCACCTGAAGACAATCGACCTCGCCTGCAGCTTGGTTCGGTAGAACCCCTCTACAAAACAAAGCACAAAGAGGACATCAGTTAAACAGCGCACAGAATGTAGAAATATTTTTGGAGGTGTTTTCTGGCTGCGGTGTTATACACTAAGCAACATGGGCAACGCTTTAGCCAGCAGCCCTGGGATTAGGCCCGATAATCAAGGCAGTAGAGATGACGGTAGTGTCTTTAAAACGCGTAAACCTCAATGGCAATAGCGCAGCTAAAACCGGGAAGCCCAGTGACGGTCGCACGACAAAACCCAAAGGCATTCCCTTTTTGCAGACCATGTTTCGCGATAATAACGCGAGCCTGTTGCGCTTTCTCAGCCGAAAGTTATCAGAACCACACGATGCGGAGGATATCGCTCAGGATGCCTACCACAACCTGTTGCGCATGGACCCACCGGTAGAGCTGGAAAATGCCAGGGCCTACCTGTTCCAAACCGCTGCCAATCTGGCGCTTAACCGCATGCGCAAAATCCGTCGGCAACACCACTATGCACAAACCATTCAGGCCGAGGATGATGGCGACCGAGGGCTGACAACTACGTCTCCCGAGCAGGTGACTAGCGCCCAAATTGAGCTTGAAAAAGTAATGGCCGCCATTGACCAGCTGCCGGAGAAATGCCGCAAAGCCTTTTTAATGAGCCGATCAGAACACAAAAACTACACCGAAATCAGTCAGGCCCTCGAGGTCTCAGTCAGCACGGTAGAGAAATACATGATCAAAGCGCTGGCACATTTGCGTAAACAACTGGCAGAAGCGCCAAACAAACCGAAATAGTATTGAGGGGTTTGAACACCGGGGTGTTTAACCCACTGAGAACCACGTTTTTTTAAAGTAGTTGAGCTTACAGATGAATGATATCGTACCCAGTGAGACCAGCAGGCAAGCAGCCACAGAGTGGCTTGTCACCTTGCAGTCTCCCCAATTGACCCAAGACCAGCAACAACGCTTTTTTGCCTGGCTGGATCAAAAACAAGAACACCAACAAGCTTATATTGAAGCCGAGGCACTGTGGGAGACACTCGGCGCGGTCGAACAACTAGCCCCTACACAAGAAACCAACACTAACATTCATACTCTGGCGCGACCTTGGTACACACGCCCGCAGGCTGTGGCGGCCTCTTTTGTCGGGCTATTAGTTTTAGTATTTGCTCAATTCTGGTCCAGTGGAGACGAAATCGCTTACCAAACTGCTATCGGTGAACAGCGCCAGGTGACACTGGCAGACGGCTCTCGCGTTTATCTAAATACCCATTCATCAATCAGAGTTGCCTTTGGAAATGATAGTCGTCAGGTGCACTTAAGCCGAGGCGAGGCCTTTTTTGAAGTACACAAAGATGCCAAGCGCCCCTTTGTGGTTGAAACGCCGGAAGGCCTGGTACGTGTGCTGGGCACTCGCTTTAACGTTCGCCTGGATCGCGCCGAAACCACAGTCACAGTAGAGGAAGGTAAAGTCGGCATTGTCTCACTCGATGCCAGAAGCGATGCAATAGAGCCAGATTTCATACCCCAATCAACACTCGTCGCCAACCAACAGATAATCCTTGCCGCCGGCGATCTTGAGCAAACGGCCAACACGGTCGATGCCTCTGCGGCCAGTACATGGCGCGTGGGAAAACAAGTCTACGACGGAGTGCCACTGTCGGATGTCATACGGGATTTAAATCGATATTTTGTTGGCGAAGTGAAACTCGGTGACCCTTCACTGGCTAAAATACAGGTTGTTGCGGTATTAGACCTGCGTGATCGAGCCAGCGCTATTGCGGCTCTGGAGTCCACGTTCAACATCGTGGCCACACAAAAACCGGACGGATTAATTGTGCTGTATCCAGCGAAATAATGTTAGCATCCAAGCGCTAAACCGCCGAACGCAGTCAACGCAACAATAATAGTTCGAGAAGACGCGATGCACAAAAAAGGACTGCCTATTGCAGTGCTATTGATGTTTTACCTGTTTTGCAGCTATCCCGTTATGGCCGCAAAATTTCTTGTGCCCTTTAACTTGCCGGCAGGACCACTGTCGGAGGCATTGATTGAATTCGCAAAACAATCTGAAATATCTCTGCTCGTTTCAAAATCTGATGTAGCGCAAATAAACGTGGATAAAATACGTGGAGTGATGACCCTGCGCCAGGCACTAGATCAAATGCTTGAGAGCTCTGGTTTGCAATATAAATTTATTGACCGCGATACAGTGTCAATTTCAAAAGCCCCGGCACAGTCCCTAAGTCTGCGAAATACGGTCCCTGAAAACGAAGAAAAAGCCACCCCGGCTGAAGTCAGCTACACCATTGAAGAGGTCACCGTTACCGCAGGTCGCAGAGCGGAGAATCTTCAAAATGTGCCTATCGCCATATCAGTCATGAACGATATTCAACTACAGCTGAGTGACTTGAAAGAACTCTCTGACATTGCCAGTCGCGCGCCAGGGCTAACTGTATCCTCATTCAGCCTGGGGCAACCCTCTATTCATATGCGCGGCATCGGCTCTAACGATGACGGTGCCGCCATGGACAACTCCGTTGTTGTTTTTCTGGACGATGTTTATATTGGTCGAATCAGTACCATTGATCTGAATGTGATGGACCTGCAACAAGTAGAAGTTTTACGCGGACCACAAGGTACGCTCTATGGTAAAAACGCAATCGGCGGGGCTATAAAACTAATCAGTAAAATTCCCACCGAAGAACCTGAAGCGCGCCTTCGACTTTCTGCCGGTAACTATCAAGCGAGCGGCATCAATCTGTTGGTCAATGGGCCAGTTAATCCAAACTGGCTGGGCCGAATGTCTTTGGATGCCCGACAACGGGACGGCTGGCAGGATAACGTCGTGCTTGGCGGCGAAAAACAACATGACAACAACAGCTGGGTTGTACGCAGTCAATTACGACACACTGGCTGGGAGAACTACGACGCGCACTGGACTTTCGATTTCAGCAACGACAATCGCAACTCCAGCGGACGCATACCCGTGAGAGGCGGAGTTCCGTTATACATCCTGGACAATAATGGCAACCGGATCCCTCAATTGAATTCGTCTGGAGCCCCTTTTCTGGATTCAGACGGTCTACCTGTTTACGAAACAGAATTACCCACAACACTTTTTCAATCTCTTGGCGGCG
>CAJWCA010000382.1 GCA_913020395.1 uncultured Cellvibrionales bacterium
CGTTCAGCACGGCAGCATCGGCGAAGACGAAGCCGGCGTCCTTCAACGCCACAGTGCGCTCGAGGCGGGCCTCCTTAGATTGCATGTTACTTGCCCCATCGGCGACACCCCCAAACATTACCAACTACCGCCAGAGCTGAGTTTGTCGCTGCCGTTGGGTCGTTAATTTAGGGGGCTTTTAGAATCACATAACGCGCGTCTGTAATTGCCACGACCTCTCCGCTTTCATCCGTGAGTTCCTGCCGGTGATTGAAACTAGCCTTACCTTTTTCAAGCGCCTCTTCCTGCAATCGAGCAAAGCTGTCTTCTTCAAACACAAAATGTGCATACACATCCGTTAATGCGGGGCGACGGTAGCGAATGTTAACCTCGGCCACAATAGGCCAGACTTTGGTGGTGTCCATGCGCTGCACAAACAGGGCACCCGCCGGAAACTCCGCCAATGTAAACAGAGAGCCCGCATACATTGTGCCCACGTGGTTAATATTGGGCTCCAGGGGCATTTTTACTTTGATGGTATTTGCCGTCATTTCCAGAATTTCAGCACCCATTTTACCGATAATGGGGATATCGATGCCGACACTACTTTCACCTTGGCTCATATTTGTTATTCCCGTGAAATCAAAACCCTAGTGTAGAGCCTGAAACTTCAGAGCTCACTAACGATTAACGACAGAATGAATGACCGATTCTGTCACTCTGCGACCGGTGGCAACTTTACCCACATTTACATTGCCATAGAGGGGTCAAGCATTGAAATAGGCTAAGATACCCGCATCTCATAATAATTAACGCCCAACAAAAAAGTAGATCCCATGTCTGAACGCGAAAAAAGCCAACGTTTCTCCGTCATTCTTGAGTTATGGCAGTTTATCGCCCAATACAAAAAAACACTGGCCGCCGCCTGTATTGCGCTGGTTTTCACCGCCGGGATCACCCTTACCATTGGTCAGGGCGTGCGCATTCTCATTGATGAAGGTTTTGTCGCTCAGTCCGACGGGGCACTCAGAGATGCGGTGTTTTTTATCATGGGGCTGTCATTGTGTATGGCCTTCGGCACCTATATCCGTTTCTACCTCGTTTCCTGGCTGGGTGAGCGAGTTAGCGCCGATTTACGCAAAGCCGTGTTCAATCACATTGTCACCCTGCACCCCAGCTATTTTGAGACCAACCGCAGCGGTGAAATCATGTCTCGGCTCACCACCGATACCACCCTGCTGCAAACGATCATTGGCTCATCTTTTTCCATGGCGCTGCGCAGTAGCCTGACCTTTGTGGGTGCACTTGTGATGCTGCTGGCCACCAACCTCAAACTGAGTTTGATTGTCTTGGCTTGTGTTCCCCTGGTGTTGATGCCAATTTTGATCTACGGCCGGCGAGTAAGGTCACTGGCCAAAAGCAGCCAGGACACCATCGCCAATGTGGGCACCTATGCAGGCGAAATAATTCAGCACATTAAGACCGTGCAAAGTTACAACCGCGAGTCCAGTGAAATGGACGCCTTCGGCGAAGAGGTGGAACTGGCCTTCGAGGTGGCACGCAAACGCGTGCGCCAGCGAGCGCTGTTAATTGCCGCGGTCATTTTGATGGTATTTGGTGCCATTACCGGCATGCTCTGGTCCGGTGGCAGCGATGTGATCTCGGGTAAGATGAGTGGCGGTGAACTGGGCGCGTTTGTATTTTACGCCATTATGATGGCCTCGGCCGTGGCAACAATATCAGAAGTTTATGGTGAACTGCAGCGCGCCGCCGGTGCAACTGAGCGGTTGATAGAGCTGTTAAAAGTGGATTCATTGATTCAGTCAGGGTCAACAACAGAGACCCACCTCGACAGTCATCAAGACGCACTGGTTACCTTTAACGACGTGCAATTTCACTACCCCTCACGGCCCGATAGTGCCGCGCTCAAAAACCTTAACCTCAGTGTCGAGGAGGGAAAAAGCCTGGCGCTGGTAGGGCCATCCGGGGCGGGAAAATCCACCATTTTTGAATTGTTACAGCGTTTTTACGATCCTCAGCTCGGCGAGATCGACATGGCGGGCACCAATATCCGGAACTTTAGCACCGATGCTTTACGCCAGCAGATGGCACTGGTCCCCCAGCAACCGGCCCTGTTTACCGCCGATGTCTGGTACAACATTCGTTACGGCAAACCCGACGCCACTGATGAGGAGGTGATTGAGGCCGCCAAAGCGGCCCATGCTCACGACTTTATTGTGCAACTGCCCGAAGGTTATGACAGCCACTTGGGTGAGCAGGGAACTCGTTTGTCCGGCGGACAAAAACAACGCCTGGCCATCGCTCGAGCGATTTTGAAAGACCCCAAGATATTACTGCTGGATGAAGCGACCAGCGCCCTGGATGCCGAGAGTGAATATCACGTGCAGAAAGCCCTGGAAACCCTCATGGAAAATCGCACCACGATCATCATTGCGCATCGCCTGGCAACAATATTACACGCAGATAACATTGCAGTGCTTGAACAGGGAGAGGTTATCGCCCAGGGAAAACACCGCGAACTACTGCAGCGTTCAGACCTCTACCGGCGCCTGGCAGAGTTGCAATTTCAGGCAGAAGAAAAAATTGCGTAATTAATAAACACTGCAGGCAGAAAAAACGTAAAAAAAACGGCCTGCTAAGGGCCGTTTTTTTTACGTTAATATGTCTTCTTCAGGATACAAACAAACGCGCATTGCGGAATAAACGCAACCACGCCCCGTCTTCATCCCACCCTTCAGGCTTCCAGGAATTGGTCACCGCGCGGAAAACACGTTCGGGGTGAGGCATCATGATTGTTGCCCGGCCATCAAGACTGGTCACGCTGGTGATACCGGCGGGTGAGCCATTTGGGTTGGCAGGGTATTTTTCAGTGGGCAAGACATGATTGTCAACAAAGCGAAGTGCCACCTGACCGCTCTCATTAAACGCCTGCAAGGCATTGGGGCTGCTAAATTCCGCCAGGCCTTCGCCGTGTGCAACGGCCACCGGCATATGAGAACCCGCCATACCCTGAAACAAAACAGAATTGGATTTTTGCACCTGAACCAAACTGGTACGCCCCTCAAATTGCTCAGAAACGTTGCGAACAAATCTGGGCCAATGTTCTGCGCCCGGAATCAGTTCCTTCAGATTAGACATCATTTGGCAGCCGTTACAGACACCGAGTGTAAAGGTCTCTTCCCGCTGGAAAAACGCTTCAAACTGATCCCGTGCCGATGCATTAAACAGCACACTTTTGGCCCAGCCTTCACCCGCACCCAATACATCGCCGTAGGAGAAACCTCCACAGGCTACAAGCCCCTTGAATGATTCCAGGTTTGTGCGCCCGGCCAAAATATCACTCATATGAACATCCACGGCATTGAAACCGGCGCGATCAAATGCCGCTCCCATTTCAACATGACCATTCACGCCCTGCTCTCGCAGAATGGCGATAGTCGGCCGCACACCGCTATTGATGAAAGGCGCGGCAACATCATCGTTCTGATCGTAACTCAGGCCCACATTCAGGCCGGGGTCTTGACTTAAAATTGCATCAAATTCCTGCTGGGCACAAGCTGCGTTGTCTCGAAGAGACTGAATACGATAACTGGTTTCCGACCACAATACTTGCAGAAATGACCGAGCCTGGTCAAAGATTACTTCGCCACTGTTTTCGATACGAATCAAATCTTCA
>CAJWCA010000383.1 GCA_913020395.1 uncultured Cellvibrionales bacterium
GTAGACAACCATCATTTTGGCGACTTGGGAGGTTACGGCTTTACCAAGATCTTGTTTAACCATTGCCAAGGCCATGTCGATGCCCGCAGTGACTCCGGCTGAAGACCATAACTTCCCATCTTCCACATATAAACTCTCTCCGTCGGCTTCCGTGTTTGGGAAGGCCTCCTTGAGCTTTGTGCAGGCGGACCAATGTGTTGCCACCCTCTTGCCCTCCAGTAGACCTGCCGCGCCCAATAGGAATGAGCCCGTGCAAATAGAACCGTATCGATGAACTCGTTGGGCGGCCAATTTGAGTGCGTGGGTGAGCGCGCCGACTTTAATGGCTTCTTTTGTGGGCCTTGTAACTGCGCCGATGACTAAAACGGTGTCAGTGGCGGTAAATCGAATGGATGATAGCGCGCGAGTATCCAGTTGTGTGCCGCAGCTGTGCGCTATCAATCCGCCTGTCTCTGAGGCAATGGTGCATTCGTAGCTGGCCTCATCACTCATGCGGCTGGCTGTATTAAAGACGGATAGGGGGCCAACGAGATCCAAGAGCTCTGCCTCCGGATAGGTTAGGAAGAGGATTCGCCGGATGTTTTTCTTTGGCATAATATAGTCGCTTGTTGTCATTTACACCGAATTCGCATTTTTTTATCTTAGCACCCTCAATGACAATAATCTCGAGTGAGGTGTAAACCATGAAAATACAAATCTTCATTTATGCGGGAATGACAACGCTCGATATGATGGGCCCCCTCCAGACATGGCAATCTTGGCCAGATGCCGAGTTCCAGATTGTTGCCGAGCAGGCGGGCGTAGTGGACACCGATACCGCCCTAAGCGTCGTGGCTACCCATGGATTCGAGGACGCATGGGATAGTCCTGATATTTTGTTTGTTCCAGGAGGGGCTGAGGGCACGTTTAACTTGCTGAATAATGAAAAGGTCTTGGCCTTTCTGGCGGACCGTGGGTCCCGTGCAAAGTGGGTGACCAGCGTTTGTACTGGGTCCATTGTTTTGGGGGCTGCCGGGCTACTAGAGGGCTATAAGGCAACTTCTCATTGGTTTGCGCGGGATATGTTAGCATCGTTTGGCGCGAGCCCTGTTGCCGATCGCTGGGTGATCGACAGAAATCGTGCCACTGGAGGTGGCGTCACGGCAGGCATTGATTTTGGTTTGGCGCTCATGTCTCGTATTTGCGGTGAGGGCCTTGCTCGAGAATCGCAGCTGCGCATGGAGTATTCTCCAAAGCCCCCGTTTCAGTCTGGCACACCGGAGGAGGCGTGGCCTGAAACTCTGGCGGCTGTTAGGGCGGAGTATTCTTGATGCCTCCCTAAGGCAGTGGACTGAATATTTGGAAGCCTGTTTGGCATGGAGTAAGCTATGGGTGTAGAAACCTATGGATCGACGAAGAAGGTGGTGGTCGGTCTTAATCCATGACAAACAGTGAACTTGCTCGCGATGATGTTACTCCTGATTTACGTATTGATTGCTCTTGGTTTTTCATTTTTATGTTCCATTGCTGAAGCTGTGCTCTTAAGTGTCACGACTGCACACGTTGCGTTGCTTGAAAAGCAGGGGAAGCCGTCTGGCACGTTGTTGCGCAAGCTGAAAAGCGATGTCAATAAACCTCTGGCGGCCATTTTAACCTTAAACACCATTGCTCACACCGTTGGCGCGGCGGGTGCCGGTGCGCAAGCGGTGGCGGTGTTTGGCAATGCCTATGTCGCAGTGGCGTCTGCCATTTTGACTCTATTGATTTTGATCTTTTCAGAAATTATTCCTAAATCTCTTGGTGCTCACTATTGGCGGCAATTGGCTCCAGTAACCGCCATTGCACTGAAGTACCTCGTTATTATTTTGTACCCCTTTGTGAAAGTGTCAGAAAAGTTAACAGGCAGTTTGACACATGGGCCCACGCTCAGTGGTTTTAGTCGCGATGAATTTCTTGCGGTCGCTGACCTGAGCTACCAAGAAGGGCAAATCGCGGAGCAGGAATCCCAGCTACTAAAAAACTTACTGCTATTTCGAGACGCCCGTGTTTCTGAGGCAATGACACCCAGAACCGTTATCTTTTCGCTCTCGGAAACCGTTACCGTTGAAGAGTTTTTCCACAAATACGATCACACGCCTTTCTCCCGAGTGCCGATCTATGGTCAGAACCCAGAGGATATTACGGGTTTTGTTTTTAGGAGTGACCTACTTCTCGCTCAGGCAAGAGGCAATAGCACCAGCATCTTGAGCAATTACAGGAAAGAGATTACCGTCACAATGAAGTCAATGTCCCTGTCTCATGTATTCAATGAATTTTTGAGGTCCAGAGTGCATATGATGTTGGTGGTTGATGAGTATGGCGGTGTTGAAGGCATTATCACACTCGAAGATGTTCTAGAGACCTTGTTGGGCCTTGAGATTGTTGATGAAAAAGATGAGAAAGTGGACATGCAAAAAGAGGCGCTGAGACTGAGGAAGAGGCGAGTCGATAAAATGGGTTGATTGATAGCCGACGACTTATCGTCGGCTTGGTTCGAATGAGTCATACCTTGGTAAGCCTGCATCCATATCTTCCCAGTTTGCTTTTGACGAAACAAAGTTGTGGGAAATCGGCCTTTCAACAATATCTGAATCAAGCAAGCCCAACCGTATTCTAAATCGAGTAGGGTCCTGATCATTTGAGCTGTAAACGGGGGAGCCACACTTCGAGCAGAAGTGCCGTTTGCGCCCCGGTTTGAATGAGAATGTGCTTAAGCTATTTCCACCAGAAACCAGTTCAAATTCGGACGCGTTTATAAATCCATTCGTCGCGTAGGCCGTGCCGCTGTTTTTTCGACACAAAGAACAGTGGCAGTGGATAATGTCGCTTATGTCACCGTCTATCTTTATCTGAACTTCGCCACACAGACATTTCCCGAGGTACATTGTTTAATATTACTCCTATTCGTTTTTGGTAGGTTTAGCGAGCGCGCAGGCCCATTAGCTTTTCATGAAACGACTTATTTGGCAATTGAGGTGTACATTTTTTTGTCAGTCCCGAGGTGGCCCAGTCGACAATTTTTCCGACTTGAAGTGGAAGCGGGGTCTAGTAGTTTGATACCCTTGTGGCATGTACTCACTTAGACCCTACCAGCAGCAAGCCGTCGATGCGACGATAGGCCACTTCCGAACACATAAGAGTCCCGCCTGCATCGTGTTGCCAACGGGTGCCGGTAAGTCTTTAGTGATCGCAGAGCTTGCTCGCATTGCCAATGGCCGGGTATTGGTTCTCGCCCACGTGAAGGAACTGGTCGAACAAAACCATGAAAAGTTTTCGAGTTATGGACTGGAATCCGGCATCTATTCCGCGGGCCTTGGCCGTAGAGATATTTCGCAAAAAGTGATATTTGGCAGTATTCAATCGATTGCACGATTGGACGAAGATTTCTTTAAAGACTTTTCACTGGTGATCATCGATGAATGCCATCGTGTGTCATTGGACACATCGTCCCAATATCAGCAGGTGATTGCCAGCCTGCGAGACTTGAGCCCAGATATCTGTATTCTCGGTCTGACCGCGACACCCTATCGTTTAGGATTGGGGTGGATTTATCAATATCATACCAAAGGTTTGTTACGAACAGACGAGGCGCGTTTCTTTTCTCATTGCATCTATGAATTGCCCTTGAGTTACATGA
>CAJWCA010000384.1 GCA_913020395.1 uncultured Cellvibrionales bacterium
TGCCCGTTTAAGAACAGACCCTCAAAGCCGCCTGCTGATGCTCGAAAGCTTAAGACCCTATGTGCAATCTTGCATAGAAGGCCTAAGCAAAGACTTTCTGAACAAGCCTCTCATTCTTCCCGAAGAGGCTGTAAAACCTGCCACCATTGCCCAAGCTCTGCAAAAACATATGACCTCGGCCTATGAACTGGTGGCCAGAGATATCTGCCTGAACGACAAGAAATCAAGCGCGAAGCTCCAGGAGCAACTCACCCTCTCGCTGCACCGGGCAATTACCGGCTTGGGACTACAGTTGCTGCGCAGCTACCAGCTGTATATTCCTGTACAGCGCAAACTCTGGATTCAGCTTCATCAATTGTTTCAGATTGCAGAATATTGGGATTGTGCCAATAGCCCCGTTGAAGACCCCAACTTACAACACAAAACGGCCTGCACAATTCAGCAAGCCTATTGTCGAGTGCTATTGCTGGCATGTACCCGACCCAATCAGCTGCGCCAATTTGAAGTTGGGGCAATTTATTCCGCACTAGAACTCTGGTCGGAATATGCAGATCTGATACCCGGAGCCACTAATCGCGAAAACTTGTTTGTGGTTAATCTGTCGTCTGATTTACCACCAATGTATAAAAATCGCTTCCGCGGCAACGAGAACAATGACATCCGAGAATTAGATACGCGGAAACTCATCTCGACTATCAGAAAAAAAATGGACGGAGAGCGAGACGGCTCACACAAATTGTCGAGTGAAATCAGTGACAGCATACTCGCCCACCTTAACAATGCCTGGTGTATTAATCGTCAACGACACTTTGAAAGAAGGCTCAGTAAAGGCGAGCTGGAAGTGGCAGTAGGGTTAACGAACTTGCACTACTATTTGGCTGGAGAGACTCCATTCAAAAATTTTCTTCTAGGCACTGAAAGTGGCGGAAGAGGCGCCTCTATTAGTAGTAGTATCGATGATTTCTTTGAAGTAAAAACCAGCAAGAAACCGAGCGACCCCTGGTCAGACTCCTTCGATGCCGGCGGCAACAAAATGAGCAACACCGCCGCCCCCATGAAAAAGAAAGGAACAGCTCCCGACACATCGTATCAATCTAACACCATTTCGATTCAAGATACGAGCCCCGGTGGTTACTGTTTAAGCTGGGCGGAAAATATCCCACTGCAAGTGCGTGCAGGAGAAATTATCGGCTTGCGAGAACCCGGGCGACGCAGCTGGAGTATCGGCGTTATACGCTGGCTCAGCCAATTAAAAGGCTCAAGTCAATTGGGCATTCAGGTTCTGTCACCTCAAGCGCAGGCAATAGGTGTATCCGCGATAAACACCACAAGCGATGGAACCGATTTCCTGCGGGCACTGTTGCTCCCGGAGATCAAAAGCATTAATCAACCGGCCAGCTTATTAACGGCAGCTATTCCCTTTAAAGAACAGGGAAAAGTATCGATCAATGAAAAAGGCGCGGTACGTAAGGCTCAGCTAGTGCATCAATTGCTGGCGACTGGCACCGTGGCCCAGTATTCCTTCCGAGAACTGGAAACTGCTGAAGAAAAACCCTCCAGAGCGCCAAGGCGCCAAGAGTCGTCAGAACCCAAAAAAGTAAAAAAAACTGCTCCGGACGATTTTGACTCTCTCTGGGATTAATTACCTTAACTCTATATTTGTGAATGGCCTGTGAATCCAAACGATACAATTCGATTACTTATTTTAAATGACTCCCGCGAAGAGGCGGAAAGACTCATTAGCATGCTGCGCAATGCCGGGCGCCCCAGTCGCGCCAAACACATTGAAAGCGAAGAAGGTCTGGCTAAATTATTACAGGAACAAACCTGGGACCTGTTAATTGCACACAATAAAACAACAAACATTGAACCTGCCGCAGCCATTAAACAGATCAAGCGCTTGAACAAAGATGTGCCCGTCATTTTCCTTAGTGAAGACATTGGCACGGAGCATGTTGTTGAAGGTTTAAAACTGGGCGCTGCTGATGTTGTTACAGTCGACGAAGATCAGCACCTATTATTTGCAATCCAGCGCGAGCTCAACAACCGCGAACAACGCCAACAGCGTCGCAACGCCGATCGCAAACTGAAGGAGGCCGAACGCCGCAGCCAGGATCTGTTGGACAGCTCAAAAAACGCGATCGCCTATGTACAGGATGGCTTATTTTTATACGCCAACGAGTCCTTTGGGGATCTCTTTCAGTACAAAGACAAAGACGACATTGAATGCATGCCCGTTATCGACTTGGTAGCCTCTGAGAGTCAGGACACCGTTAAGGCCTTTCTAAAGGAATTCAGTCTTAAAGGCGAGGAAGTAGAAAATACAACACTACAGTTCAAAGGCATGACGGAAGACGAGCAGGAAGTAGACATTTCGATTGATGCCTCACTGTCTTATTATGACGAAGAAGTCTGCATTCAGTTTTTAAGTCGACCCGGCAAAGGAGCTGTCGCCAGCGCACCGGTGAACACAGTTTCTGAAGCGGGCAGCGCCAGCCCTTCACCCCATAAAGACCCCGCCACTGGGCTTGCCAATCGCCAACATTTCCTCGAGTCTCTTGAGACATTGATCAATAGCGGCATCGCCGATGAACAAGGCAGCTGCTTAGTTTATATTGAACTCAACAAGTTTCATGAAACCGTTCAGCTCAATATGGGCACCGCCAATGCAGATCACGTTCTAGCCAGCTTTTCTAATTTCCTGAAAAAGGAGATTGGCGGGCAAGACATAATTGCCAGATTCGCCGATGACGGCTTTGTCGTTTTACGCAAGAATTGCACCTCTGACCAGGCACTGAAATCCGCACTGGAGCTCTGCTCATCGATAGAGCAACACATTATCGATGCCAACGGAAAAACCACACAGGTAACCGCCAGCATCGGCATTGCCACAATCAATGAAAACACCGCCGACGCACACTCTGTCATTGATCAGGCCCTTTCAGCCATCGAAAGTATTGGGCCCGAGGGCAACGCGGCAAAACTGTATATTGCCCCAATTGTAGAAGCAGCTGACGATGGCCGAGACATTGACTCGCTGGTTCAGACTGCGCTGGACGACAATCGCTTCAAACTGTTGTTTCAACCCATTATTAGCCTGAGAGGTTCGGATGAAGAGCACTACGAGGTGCTCATTCGCATGCTCGACGACCAGGGTGAGCAGGTAGAACCACACAGTTTTCTCAACATTGCCGATCAAAATGAAGTGATGGGCAAGATCGATCGCTGGGTAGTACTTGAGTCAATCAAAGTACTTTCAGAACACAGGGCCAAGGGCAACCACACGCGACTGATTATCAACATCAGCTCACACTCACTCGTTGATAAAGAGTTTTTACCCTGGCTGGGCGTGGCGTTTAAAGCAGCGGAGCTTTCCGGTAACGCGGCGTTGTTTCAAATTACCGAAACAGACACCACCAATAACATGAATGCCGCCAAAGATTTTGGCGAAGGTTTGCAAGCCCTGGGCAGCGGCTTATCCATTAGTCACTTTGGGTGTTCACTCAATCCCTTCATCGCACTGAAACACGTTCCCGTCAGCTACATCAAGGTAGACGGTTCCTTTACTCTGGATATTCAGAATAACGATGAATCCCCCGAAACTCTGTCTAATCTAGTGAAAGAGCTGCATCAACAAGGC
>CAJWCA010000385.1 GCA_913020395.1 uncultured Cellvibrionales bacterium
ATCCCCGTCGATAGAAAAACCCTGGTGGAAAGGGGGGTTGCACAATATCAAATCAAACTGCTCAGTAAGGCTTCCGCCGCAGTCATCGGCCGTGACCTCGACCGTCATTTCATTTTCGACAAAGTTGTGTGCGGCAGTGTGGACCGCAGCAGCATTGTTATCTGTCGCGCAGCGTCGTTCAAGCGCCAGGTGCTGAGTCATTAGGCTGAGATAGCCATAACCGCAACCGAGATCGAGCATTGAGCGGGGGGCTTGTGACAGCGTGTCGAGAATGCCATCGAGCTGTTCAATTAAAAACGCGCTGCCTTGATCAATTTTGTTCCAGCCAAATAAACCTGGTTTGCTGTAAACCTGAATGGTTTTTTTCAGACCATTGCCGCTGGCGGGCAAAATTTCCGCGACGGGTCGAAGTTCTGCGTAATTTGTCGTGTCTAACTGGTGCGCTTCAAATTGGCTAAGTTTGTCATCAATCTGAACGTCTTTTTCGGAAAATCCTGAATAGAGCGTGCCGTTTTTAACTAACGAAGCAGGGCCTGAAAACAGTGTTTTCACTTTGTTGAAATAGGTTTTAATACCTTCGTTTTTGAGTCCGGCAATATATAACTTTCCGCCGGGTTTCAACTTTAGATAACTTTGATTAATGATGTGGTGAACCACGGGTTTCTCTTTTGATACCCGGTAATAAATACAGTCAAGGCTGTTATTTTCTATCGGGCTAAAGTCAAAATCGGAAAAGGGGCAGTCTATTTTTTTTGCTGTTAGCGCAGCCGCGACGTCAAAGCGATTACTAATAAACTTAATGTCGGGGGCACGAGAAGAAATAACCGCAATATCCCCCAGCGTATTTTCATCGGCCAGCCAGAGTTGCTTGCCGGTGTTTCCTGTGCTGTGCAGTTGCTCGAGTAAAAACTGGGTGGCGGCATCCGGTTGCGATGTTTGGTTTTGTTCTGAGTTGCGTTTACTCATAGGATACTGTTAATTTCCGCAGTATTTAAAGGGCGGTATTCCCCTTCGGCCAGAGTGGGGTCCAATGTAATAGACCCGATGCTGTGGCGATGTAGTTCATTGACATGATTGCCCACTGCGGCAAACATACGTTTCACCTGATGATATTTCCCCTCAACAATGCAAAGTGAAGCCTGTGTGCCCGGCTCCTCAATAGATAAGCTTGCGGGCAGGGTGAGTTGGCTTTCGCTCTCCAGTTGCACGCCTTGTTTGAATTGTTCGATACAAGAAGGGTCAATTTTTTCCGCGCAGACAACGTGATAAACCTTTTCACAATGTTTCTTTGGGGAAGTGACTCGGTGATTCCACTGACCATCATCCGTAATCAACACTAAACCACTCGTGTCTATATCCAGGCGTCCGGCAATTTGCAACTTGTCGCTATTGACCTCATGAATAAGATCTATCACTGTGCCGTGTTCTTCGTCTTTATTTGCGCAGACGTAACCCTTGGGTTTGTGCAACATAAAATAGCGGGGGCCGGGCCGTTTGATTTCGGCCCCATCCAGTGTCACTTTGTCGCCTTCAGCAACCGTGAGCGAAAACTTCGAAACAGCCTTTCCGTTAATGCAGACCTCACCGGACTTAACCGCCCGGTGAACCTGTTTGCGTGAAAGCGCGGTGCTGTTGGCTATATATTTATCAAGTCGCATGGTCTAAAAATCCAGAGATTCCAGGTCGATGTAATAGGATTGCGTGAGTTCTTTCATATCGTTCAGGGCGGCAGGGGTGGCGTAAACCTGTTCAATTGCCAGCACCTGATAAACACCCCGTTTAATTAATGCCGGGCTAAGGGCCTGATCTAATGTGCTTGTGACATTGCAGCGCAAAAAGGTGATCCAGTTGGTAATGATGATCCAGGCGTTGTAAGAAAGGTCCCGCCGCTCGTTGGCCGTTGTTTCTTGCAGGCCCGCATTGGCTAAAGCCTCGTGAATTTTCATGGCGTAGTCGAGGTAAACCTTGAACGCCAATCGATGGCTGGCGGCAAGCTCCGGGTCTTCGGCCAGCATGTGTTCAACATCCCGATACAGGAACTGGTGTTGCCACAGCATCTCAACCAGACTCTCCATCATTTCCGCTTTGTCGGCAATCGTGAAGGGGCGGTCTTCCGGGACTTCAAGCAGGGCCAGCATTTCTTCCTGGTGCTGGTCATTGATTTCGCGAATGATCGCCTTCTTATTAGGGAAGTGATAATAGAGATTGCCCGGCGATATGCCCAGATGGGCCGCAATATGGTTAGTGCTGACCACTCTTTCGCCCTGAGTGTTAAATAAACTCAGGCTTTCGGCCAATATTTTGTCTCGTGTTTTCATGGGGCGCAGTCTACCTTAAAGCGGTGTCTCTTGACAGATTAGAGCAAAAACTCTAATAATGCTCCTTCAAGTTAAAACCGGAACGTTAGGAGCCGTCGATGAATACCACTGCCACCCCCTTAGATATTGATACTGAGAGCCAAATTGACCCTCAGCCCGAGCAGCTGCATGCCTTGTTAACGGCGCAGCGCCAGGCGTATCGTCAAGACCCCATGCCCAGTGCTCAGGTGCGCATCGACCGCCTGCAAACGCTAAAACGTATGTTGCTGGATAATCGGACGGCATTGACCGAAGCCCTGGATCAGGACTTTTCAGCACGCTCCCATCATGAGTCTCGTCTTGCGGAGTTTTTCCCCTCCGTGCAGAACATCGATTACATGTGCAAAAAGATCACCGGCTGGATGAAGCCAGAAAAACGTCATCTCAGCCTCTTGATGCAGCCAGGCAAGGCGCAGGTTATTCAACAGCCGCTGGGCTCAATAGGCATTATGGTGCCCTTTAACTACCCGATTTTTCTGGCGGTTGGGCCTTTGGCAACTGCCCTGATTGCCGGTAACCGCGCAATGGTCAAAATGCCGGAAGCCACACCCAGAACGTCTGCACTGTTCGAGAAACTGGTGGCGGAAACCTTCAGCCCCGACCTGGTTACCGTGGTGAATGGTGGGCCGGAAGTGGCAGCCACCTTCTCAGGTTTGGCTTTTGATCACCTCTTGTATACCGGTGCCGGAGCGGTAGCCAAACATGTTATGCGTGCCGCCGCAGAGAATTTGACACCCGTCACTCTGGAATTGGGTGGCAAATCCCCGAACATCGTTTTCGCCGATGCACCCAATCTTGACGAAGCGGCAAAAGTTACCGCTGGCGGTATCTTCCGTAATTCTGGTCAGGTTTGTGTGGCTGGATCTCGGTTGCTAGTTGAGGCTTCAATTCATAATGAGTTTGTCGCTTCGGTAGCAAAGGCGTCCGAGGCAATGCGGGTGGGCGATCCGTTATCGGTCGATACGCATATTGGCGCCATTAACTCAGACGATCAACTCAACGCAAATCTTGGCTTTGTGAAAACAGCAATTGCCGAGGGTGGAGAAATCATAACCGGAGGCGAGCGCATCCTTGAAGAAACTGGCGGCTACTACATGGCGCCGACCATTGTGACTGGTGTGACGAAGAATG
>CAJWCA010000386.1 GCA_913020395.1 uncultured Cellvibrionales bacterium
TGTAAACGGCCATGATAATAGCAATCAGGTTAAATTTTTTACCCGTTGCGGTATGGGGCCTTGTCAGGGTAGACAGTGCAGCAACGCTGTAGCACATATAGTTGCTGATGCCAGTGGAAAAGCAGTAGATAAAGTGGGATGTTTCCGTGGACGACCTCCGGTTACGCCTTTGACTTTAGAGCAACTGGCGTCTTTACATAAGGAGGAAACTATATGAATTCGGAGGTATTGATTATTGGTGGTGGCGTTGTGGGCTCCCAGGCTGCCGTTATGGCCTTGGGAATGGGCGCGGACGTGACGATTCTGGAACGCTCTTTGCCTCGTTTACGTCAGCTGGATAGCGAATTTAATGGTCGTTTGAAGTGTGTCTATTCAACCAGCGACGCGATTGAAAACTATTCAGTAGAGGCCGACCTGGTGATAGGCGCCGTATTGATCCCTGGAGCCGCTGCCCCCAAGCTGTTAACCAGAGAGATCTTAAAGAAAATGAAAAATGGCGCTGTCGTTGTTGATGTCGCTATTGATCAGGGCGGATGTTTTGAAACATCGAAGGCGACCACTCATGAAGCACCTACCTATGTAGAAGAGGGTGTTGTTCACTATTGTGTCGCCAACATGCCGGGTGGTGTTGCTCGAACAGCCACCATTGCGCTCACCAATGCCACGCTGCCTTTTGCCGTGCAATTGGCGAATCGCGGCGCTGCCAAAGCGCTATGGGCAGACAAGCACCTGCTGAACGGCTTGAATGTACATGCCGGGAAAGTCACCTATAAAGCCGTTGCCGATGTATTGGGATACGATTTTGTCGACCCTCGTGAGGCACTGGCTGTTTAATTGCTAACCAAATCTGTGAGACCTTAGCGAGATTTTTCGCAGCCGCCTGTCATCAGGCGGCTTTTTTTTGCCTGAAATTTGACTTTAAGTGGCTGTTTTGTAAGTTGTTTGGTGTTTAGCTGTTCTATAATAAGCTAGGGCAAACAGGTTCCGGTCAGATTGTGTATAATTCGCTCGTGCCCAGAGAAGGGGTATCGAGGCCACCGCAAATAAGGAAACGCAGTGCAGGCATTTTTTCGTGGAATTTCATTTCGCCTCGCGAAGGTTGGTGTAGTTTTAGCCTTCCTTCTGGGGTTTGCCATGAGTTCTTTGCAGCTGTATTTAGATCTGGATGGTCAACAACAAGAATTAGATCACCTGGTTCAAAAGGTCATTGAAGTGGCGACGCCACCGGCGGCTAGAGCTGTCCATACCCTCGACAATGATCTCTCTCAGGAGGTGGTCAACGGTCTTTTGGGTTATGACTTTGTTTACCGTGTCGAAATTTCCGATGAATTGGGTAATATCTTAGCGGAAGGTGAGCGCCCCACAACCTCCACGCCCACCCGGTGGCTCACGCGCTGGATCACCGAAGATCCTACACCTGTCTATCCATCGCCCTTAATCATTCCCGGTTATGACGATTCCGTTCGCGGTTCTCTCGAGTTACACATCGATGTCGATCGGGCTCTCAGTGGATTTTTTGCGCGCTCGGGGCTCATTATCGGCGCCGGTATGTTGCGGAACATGCTGTTGGTGCTGTTTCTGTTTTTTGCGTTTTATACCATGTTAACCAAACCACTGATTCGGCTGGCCAAGGAAATACAGCAGATTGACCCGGAGAAGCCGGGCGAGCGACGCCTCACGCCCTTGGCAAAAAACCGGGAAGATGAATTGGCCCAAGTGATTACCAGCGGCAACCATATGTTGGATGTGGTGGAGTTGTCTCTGGCAAAACGTCGAGCGGTAGAATTGGCACTGCGTCGCAGTGAAGAACACGTACGGCAGATTATTGATAGTTTGCCGGTTATGATTGGCGCCCGAAACAAAGACGGTCATTACATATTTGCCAACAAAGCATTGGCCGCGTTTATGGGGCGATCTACCGATGACATGCAAAATATTCATATCAGTGAATTGTTGCCGCAAATGCATACAGACTTGGAAGATGTTCTTCGTGTTGATCGAGAAATAATCAATGGTACATCGCCGATACAAAATATCGAAGAGATATACCAAAGCCTTGAAGGGGAACAAAGTTACTGGCAAACACATGTCATGCCGCTCGAGTTTTACGAGGAAATTGTTGCCTTGGTGGTTTCTAATGACGTGACAGAGCGCCGTCATGTGCAGGCCAAAATGGAATACATGGCCTATCACGATGCACTGACAAACTTGCCTAATCGAGTGCATCTGGTTGAGCGACTTGAGCATGAAATTCGTCGGGCAACTCGACACGGTTACCACGGCGCTCTACTGTTTATCGATCTTGATCAGTTCAAAACTATCAATGACTCGTTGGGCCACCCGGTGGGAGACATGGTGCTTAAAAATGTCGCCCAAAGACTGTTGGATTCCGTGCGCGACGAAGATTTGGTTGCGCGGCTGAGCGGTGACGAATTTGTTGTTGTGTTGACGGTGCTCGATCAGGATATCTCATCGGCGGCATTAAAAGCGGGTGAAATAGGCGAGAAAATTCGTCAAAGTCTTTCCGAACCCTATCAATACGATGATATGGAATTGAGGGTGACCTGCAGTGTTGGTGTCGTTATCTATCCTGACAAGAAAAGTAGCGTGCACGAACTATTGCGTTATGCCGATACCGCAATGTATCAAGTCAAGGAAAAAGGTCGTGACGCCATTGAGTTCTTCAACAAAGACATGGCCGATAAAGTCAGTCGGCAATTGGTCATGGAAGGGGATTTGCACCGGGCCCTGGAGCAGGAGCAATTCGAACTTTATTACCAGCCTAAAGTTGACGTAAACTCAGGTCGTCTTGTCGGGGCGGAAGCTTTGTTGCGCTGGCAACACCCGGAGAAAGGCACCATTTCTCCCGCTGATTTTATTCCCGTACTTGAAACCTCAGGTCTTATTTTGGATGTCGGTCAGTGGGTGCTTGAACAGGCGTGTCGGGCGCTGCAAAACTGGGAGCAGAAAGGGTTGTGGGAAAGTGGCATGCGCTTGAGTGTCAATATCAGCCCCCGTCAATTCCGCCGCAAAGGTTTTGCTGATGGTGTAAAACAGATTTTGCAGGCCATCTCCATTCCAAAGGACTCCCTCGATATCGAAATTACAGAAGGTGTCGTTATCCAAAATGTAGACGATACCATTGTCACAATGGAAAACCTGACGGCGCTGGGCGTGAGCTTCTCGCTCGACGACTTTGGTACCGGTTATTCATCCATTAGTTACCTCAAGCGCCTCCCTGTTGATGTGCTGAAAATAGACCAGAGTTTTGTTCGGGATTTGATGGATGATCGCAATGATCGCGTGCTAGTGGAAACAATGGTCACGATGGGGCGGCTATTGGGGCTTCAGGTTGTAGCCGAAGGGGTAGAGCACAGCGAACAGCTGAATCTGTTAAAGACCTATGGCTGTGATTATTATCAGGGTTATCTTTACAGCCCCGCGGTAACGG
>CAJWCA010000387.1 GCA_913020395.1 uncultured Cellvibrionales bacterium
AGTTTTTACGATGGCCAGACATCGACTGGAGATCATGACCTCCCGCCCAGTCTATGGGCTCCTCATTCATGGCTATGGTCAATAGTGCATCGGCCATTATCCGTGAATGCCGTCCGTTTCCGTTCGGAAATAGATGGATCGCCACTAAGCGATGATGGAAACGTGTAACCAGCTCTTTCGCCGGATAGGTTTCATTTTCCACCCAATAACGCGCATCATCGAGTAGCTTCCTTAGCTCAACACTGATATATACAGCATCACAACCAATATTTTTCCCAGTCTTACGAAAACGGCCTGCCCAGCTCCATACATCACCAAAAAGTTTCTTATGCAGATCACAAGCAAAGGCCTCAGTAAACAGATCAGCCTTTTTTTGTTTCTTTAGCCACTTCATACCCGCTTGGACATTAATCTGTTCAAGCTGATCTAACTGCCCCCTAGTCTGAACGTGGGTATAAATGAGCCCATCCATTTCATCTGGATCAAGAGGCGTTGCGCCATCTGGCTCGCCCACAAACTTACTCATTCATCATTCCATAGTTCTGAGCCAGGTTTATCGAGCATCAGACTGGCAAGCCGTTTCACTTCAGCTTCCAGCTTATCCTGACTCAAGGCTTGGTCTTCCAAAGCCATATGAACACTGGCCGCCTCAACCTGCTCCCTAGCTTTCTCTATCGCTCGACGGTAAACCACAGCCTCAATATCTTCCTCTGGCACAATGGCATAAACAAAGCGACACCCCATGCCTTCTGCCATTTGCTGCATTGCTTTAAGAGTGACCCCGCCGTTTAGCTCGGCCCTTTCTGTATTGGAAACAGAGGCTCGTGTTACACCAAGTCTACGGCCCAGTTGCGCCCCCGACATACCAAGCGCCTTTCGGACAGTGCGAATCCAACCCTCCGAGGGCACAAGGAGCCTATCAACCATGTGTTTTGCATGGTTAACATTCTCCCTATATTGCTGAGTTACGACCGCTTTTAGGCTCATGTCAGGTCAACCTATCCATTTACAAAAATAACTTAATGTATATCTATTTATATACATCCAATTAATATTCGTCAAGCTATAGATTTACACGTGTGATCCTGGAGTCAATCTAGAGATATATCGCTACTCTAATCGAGTAGAACCCTCAGCTCATTAACACACGCACTTACAAAAAACCGTCCCAATAAATGAGCTTAGGATTGGAATGACAAAGAGCAGGGGTTTACTACTGAAACAGTGTTCTAGCGTATGCGTAGATCAATCAATGGGTAGGCAAAGGACAGAAACAAAAAAGCACCCTGAAGGGTGCTTTAATACGGGAATAATGGCGGAGATGAAGGGATTCGAACCGTCGATACTTCACTTTATGCTGCCATCATTTTATATATTTTGACATCAATGACATCGAGCGCTATCATTCGTCTATTAATTACTCACTAGGAGTGTCGACTATGCCAAGCCTTAGCGTGCGAAAGATTGATGACGATACCATGCGCCGCCTACGGATACAGGCCGCAAGCCACGGAGCCTCTATGGAAGAAGAAGTTCGTCAAATCCTAAAACGTGCAGTGTCTACGCCAGAGTGCCTGGGTGACCTAGCCGTTAGACTGTTCAGCCCTGCTTATGGCGATGACGAACTGAC
This sequence comes from uncultured Cellvibrionales bacterium, assembly GCA_913020395.1. Classification (GTDB taxonomy): domain Bacteria; phylum Pseudomonadota; class Gammaproteobacteria; order Pseudomonadales; family Cellvibrionaceae; genus CAJWCA01. The sequence goes on from CAJWCA010000387.1 coordinate 1,631, forward strand.
TCTACCCGAGCGTGAAACCCACGAACCTGTGAGCTTCTAAATGATCATCCTTGATACAAACGTTGTCTCAGAATTCATGACCTCTCCACCTGCCAGTCAGGTTCTAAATTGGCTAAATGCCCAAGACGTTACATCGTTGTACCTATCGACAATCACCATTGCCGAAATTGGCTATGGCCTTCGAGCCATGCCTGAAGGCAAACGCCGTCAGCTTCTGAGTGAGCGTTTTGAGCTGTTTGCCCATGAAGCCTTTACTCAACGTATTCTATCTTTTGACGAAGGTGCAGCCCGTATTTATGGAGAGATAATGTGTCACCGGAAAGAAATGGGCCGCCCGATGAGCAACCTGGATGGGCAAATTGCAGCCGTTGCGAGATCGAGAGGGTTCTGCGTGGCGACCAGAAACATTAAGGATTTTGAGCACTGTCAGATTGAACTTGTTAACCCATTTAATGGGGAATGCTGACGATTTTGACAACTTAACTTCTCCAGATAACAGAACACCCGTGGGTTTTGACAATTTCACTTTGTAAGCGCTTCTTTTCATTAAGCTCCGCAGGGGGGGAGAATTTTTCCGGTCAGTAAAACCTATTTGCCAATCGACCAGGAATAGGTTTGCAGCGAGCACTTAACCGCGAAGGGAAAGCCTTTGTCTCTTAAGGGTTTTGGAAGTGTAATTCGGCAGTAATATGTGCCGTTTTTATTGCGGTATAAATACAATTGACCCAACAGGCTTGACTACCATATCTATTCGTCTACAAGACGTTGATTTTAAAGGGGAAAATAGTGGCGGTGAGGGAGGGATTCGAACGGGGCGGCCTACCGCCCTCGATATTTCATCTATACCCGCGGTATTTTTCTTTAAAATCAAATAGATACAAACCAAGCTCTGTTTGATTTCTTGACGATTGACCCACCGTATTGATAGGCCAGCTCTTAGGAGTACAAATATACGCAAAGAATCAGAAATGTCTAGTGTTGCTCGAGGAAACGGAGGTGAACAACCTTGTCTGGCTCAACAGCCAATTTGTCATTCTTAGCTCCCATTTTGCTCTCCTCGGGTCCTCTTACCGCGCGCCGAGGACAGGTCTTTACTGTAGATAAATCCTAAGCATCGACCAACTCTCGACTAACGTTCCACGCCGCTCTGCAAATCCGGTCAAAAGACACCGCATCCAGTGATGCCCCGCCGATAAGCCCGCCGTCGATATCTTTCTGTTTAAAAAGCGCTACCGCATTATCCGGTTTTACGCTGCCGCCATATAAAATCTTTGGTTGTACAAATTCCCGGGAACCAAGGGATTCAAACTTCTTACGAATCATCGAGTGAACCTCCTGCGCCTGACCTGGAGTCGCTGTTTTACCGGTACCAATAGCCCAAACAGGTTCATAGGCAATCACGGCACCGGAAAAAGCGCTGATGCCAACCCTGTCGATAACAGAATCAATCTGCTCAGCGATGACCGATTCAATTTCACCCTGCTGGCGCTGCTCCCAGTCTTCGCCAACACAGAGCACGGGAATTAACCCGCTGGCCAGCGCTGCTGCAAATTTACTTGCTACATCATTGTTGGTTTCACCATACAGGGCGCGACGCTCTGAGTGTCCTACTAACACGTAGCGACAGCCAAATTCCCTTTGTCTGACGTCAGAGCATCTGAGACAACTACCCACCTTCCACTAAGAGACACTTCTGCTACTTTTAACCAGAGCAGA
>CAJWCA010000388.1 GCA_913020395.1 uncultured Cellvibrionales bacterium
GCCAGCGGTTTTTGGTCCTCAGAGCGCTGGGGCAGCTGGACAAAAAATACGGCCCAGCTGAATCTGGTGTTGACGGAGGCGCCAGAGGCAGTAACACTGAAGGTGAAAACCAGAGCGTTGTTGCTCCCAGGCACGCAGGTGATGCCCACGAAGGTTTACATTAACAACCAGGAAGTGGCCGAGTGGCAGGTAGGCGGCAATCGCAGCGAATTCACTGCTCGCTTTCCAAGAAATATTGCGCCTGACAGTATTGCAGAGATTCGCTTTGAACTGCAGAGTGCACTGGCCTCGCCACGGGCACTCCACCCGGAACGGTCCGATCAACGCAAATTGGGAATTGCGGTAGAAAGCCTTACGCTGATACCCTCAACAGACTTATGAAATTCAGATTCACGCGCAGCAAACAAACACCCAGCTCACCCAATGAACATGCAGATGGGAACAGACGGTTTATTACGCAGTGTTATCGTCAGTTTTTACAAAGAGCAGCAGACAATGATGGCCTAGATAGCTATTTCAATCGCCTTAATCAAGGAGCGATTGATCACGCGGGCGTGATGGAAGAGATGCTGGCAAGTGATGAATACCTGCAGCTCTCAGCGACCTATGATTATAAAACCGATGCAGCGCTCTGCAATCATCTACCGGCATTCAACACGCCCCTAGTGGAACGCCTGCAGCAGTGCTCAAAGCTGCCCCAAGACCAGTATCAGACATTGTGGGGCCAAATTTTCCAGGCCGAACGCGAGCTGGTGATTGGCCAGCAGGAATATGGCCGACAGCACAAACAACGGTTTTGGGAGTTGTGTAATGCCGTGGTAGAGCTCACCCAAGATAAAACCGCCGCAAAAGCACTGGAATTTGGCATATCCGAGTTTTCCGGCATTTATCAGACACTTTGCCCAAGCCTGTCACTGGATTGTGCCGATCGCCCCACCGGTGATGACTACATTGGCTTTAACGCTAACACCAGTTTGCGTGTAAGCGGTGGCCAGCAATTTATCGGTGTGGACCTTAACGTGCCTCGCACCTTGTTGAGTGATCAATACCGGGCACTGCACAATCAGTATGACTTGGTATTGTTTACCGAAGTGCTGGAACACCTCACGGCAAACCCAGTAGACATTCTCGAACAACTGGTGACTCTACTCACCGAGGATGGTTATCTTTACCTGACGACACCCAATTTCTTCCGCCGCGAAAACCGCCATAAAATGGATCAGCGTGAGAACCCTCAAGAGGTTTACCCCGCCGGAGAAGACAATTGGGATGCTCACCATCACCACCGGGAATACGCCTTAAAAGAACTGTTAGGTTTTGTGGAAGCAGCTGGAGGGAAAACAGAAGCGTTTTATTTTTCCAGCTGTTGGGATGAGGACATTCCGGCCAATCAATCAGACTGGGGCAATATGGTGTTCATCATCAAACGGGCAGACTTAACTCAGCCCTGAGTGTTTTGCTTCAGATACCAGTGAATGGTTTTGGCAATTCCCGAGTGAAAATCTTCCTCGGGCCGAAAGGCCAATTTGTCATGGCACTTGCTGGGGTCGATGGCATATCGATAGTCATGCCCAGCCCGGTCCTGCACAAAGTTAATTAACTCAGTTGACGATCTGCCCTGATGAAACAATGCCCTCGGGTATTCATTAGCCAGACTCACATCACTGGCAAAGCGTTGATCAATGTGCTCGCAGATGACGGTGACAATATCAATATTACGCCACTCGTTTTCACCACCCACATTGTAAACCTCGCCTTCGTCTCCGCTCTGCAAGATAAGATCGATAGCCCTGCAATGATCCTCGACATAAAGCCAGTCTCTGATGTTACTGCCATTGCCATAGACGGGAATGGTTTCTGCATTTAGAATTTTTTGAATGGTGAGGGGAATCAATTTTTCGGCATGCTGGCGTGGACCATAATTGTTGGAACAATTGCTAGTGCTCACTCGCAAGCCAAAAGTGTGTGCATAAGCCCGTACCAGATGATCTGAACTGGCCTTGCTGGCTGAATAGGGTGAGTTCGGCGCATAGGCCGTGGTTTCGCTAAAGGCAGGATCTTCCGCCCCCAAAGAGCCGTAGACTTCGTCGGTAGACACATGGTGAAAACGATGACTGGGAACCGGCGAGCCCTCTAACCAGAACTGTTTGGCCACCTTGAGCAAGGCGTAGGTGCCCAGAATGTTGGTTTCAATAAATGCGTCGGGTCCCGATATGGAGCGATCTACGTGAGACTCAGCGGCAAAGTGCACAACGGTATCAAAACAATGCTGGGCAAACAGCGCCTCCAATGTGCTCTGATCACAAATGTCGCCTCTCACAAAATGGAAGTGTTGATACTCGCTGCAACCTTTTAGGTTCTCTTCATTACCGGCATAGGTTAGCTTGTCCAGCACAACCAGTGTGTCGGCAGGATAGGCGTTCAACCAGTAATGGCAAAAGTTGGAGCCAATAAAACCTGCGCCACCGGTCACTAACAACGATCGACTCACAGCGTCAGCTCCTTCAACATTTTGCGTAAACCCTCACGCCAATGACAAGGCTCGATACCCTCGAGAGCCCAAATTTTAGTTTTATCTAACACGCTATAGGAGGGCCGCGCTGCAGCCGTTGGATAGTTATCACTGGAGACTGGGTTCACTACAGGCAACTCTGAAAGCAATCCAAGTGCGTGTGCCTCTTCAAAAATAGCCGCGGCAAAGTCATACCAACTGGCAAGGCCTGCATCGGAAAAATGGAAAATACCGTGAGCTTGTTTCACAAGTAACTGCCAGATCGCGGCCGCCAGATGTAAAGCGTAAGTCGGTGTTCCCACTTGATCATCAACCACATTCAAGGTTTTGCCTTCTGCAGCGCAACGCAGCATGGTCTTCACAAAATTATTACCCCGCGCACTATAGAGCCAGCCAGTTCTAATGATTGTGGCAGAAGAGCAAAGTGCCAGGGCCTGTTGCTCACCCTGCCTTTTAGACAGCCCATAAATACCCAGGGGAGCACAGGCATCGTCGGGTTGATACGGCTGACTCTGCTTACCGTCAAACACAAAATCCGTTGATATATGGATCAAAGGTATCGTATGGTCCGCGCAATACCCGGCGAGCACTGCCACTGCCTCGCCGTTAACACGATAGGCTGGGTAATGGCGGTTTGATTGATAAGCTCTACAGGACCGTTCAATGCAATATCGAGTAAATCAACATCAATCGCTTCTGAGGCTTCTTTAAAAACTTGCTTGGCAATATCAGACTCGTTCAACAAATCCGACATCATACCGATCTTCTGCGACCCTTGGCCCGGGAACATAAAAACAGTTTTCACGATTAACTCCTTAATTTTAGAA
>CAJWCA010000389.1 GCA_913020395.1 uncultured Cellvibrionales bacterium
CCAACAGGGCTTTGCGTTTTAACTTCATTGTGGGAGTTAACAGGCCATTGTCGATGGTCCACTCTTTTTCTGTGACAATAATCCGACTGACCTTTTCGTGATTAGCCAGGCCGGCATTAATGCTCAGGCGGGCTTGCTCGAGAGCCTCTACAACATCCTGCCGCGCCATTGAGCCCGACAACTGAGATAGATTTGCCAACAGGCGCGGCTGATCTTCTCCGTGGCCAAACACGCAGAGCTGCTCTAACAAAGTCACGTGGTTAAAGTGGTCCTCGAGGTCAGAGGGGCGAACAAACTTCCCTTTTGAGGTTTTAAAGACTTCGCTGATTCTACCGGTAACCCAGAGGTTTCCATTTTCATCAAACACACCACTGTCACCCGTGTGATACCAACCATCAACAATAACCTCGGCCGTTTTTTCCGGGTTTTTGTAATACCCCAGCATCAAGCCCTCACTCTTAAAGCAGATTTCTCCAGCCTCAGTGAGCTTGACCCTGCCATGCCCCATCGGTTTACCCACACAGCCGGGCGTTGGTGCGTCATCGGTGCTCCAGATGCATCCATCAATGAAATTCTCGGTCATGCCGTATCCATCTCGGACATAAATACCCAGATCGATATACCACTGCTGTACATCTTTGGGCGCGGGCGCAGAACCCGTAATAACAAAATCCGCTTCCGACAGACCCAACTGCCATCGAACCTTCGCCTTTTCCTCCTCCCCAAAGCCCGCTTGCACCTCGGGCGGGATCATGGCATCAACGGCGGCTTTAAACTTCACCCACAACCGGGGGACAGCAAAGAACAACGTAGGCTGAACAGAGCGCAGCTCCTCGGCAAAGGTGTCCAGGCCTTCAGAAAACGATACGCTTGGGTTCACATACAAGCTCATCATCTCAATAACTATGCGCTCTCCGGCATGGGCCAGCGGCAGAAACGAAAAAAAACGCTCCTCTTTCAGCCCGCGCTTGAAACTCTGCTTCATTCCCGTCACCACCGTTGCCGGGGTTTTGTTCATATGCATAACCCCTTTAGGCCTTCCTGTGGTACCAGAGGTATACAGCATTGTGAAAACTGCATTGGGGTCGGGAATGGGCGACTCGGTATAGGGCTCGCTTCGTTCTATCACAGCTTCCAGCTCTTCGTCGCAATCAGTGGTACAACCCAGAATGCCCACAGAGGGAATCGTGGTTTTGATGACATCACGAAATTGAGCAGACTGATCAAAGGCGCCGAGAAACAGCATCCGGCTCTCACTGTGCTCAATAATATAGGCCGCTGAATCCAAGTCTTGACCCGGATACAAGGGCACACTCACATGCCCGGTTAACATGATCGCCAGGTCAACGACAAACCAGTCAGCACAATTGGCGGAGAAGATACAAATACTGCTGCCAGGCGGAAGTTCTTGCGCTCGGATATAGCTGGCCAAACGCCTGACCCTGTCAGCCACTTCACGCCAGGTATATTCACGCCATTGGAGCTTTTTCGCCTGGCGCAAAAACACTTTATCGGGTGTTTCTTTTTCCCAGCGGTAGAAACACTCCAATGGCATTAAGTTATTGTTATAAGGCATTATAGGGCTCCGCTTAAAAGCTGCATTGTTAAGAACCCTAACATAAATAAACTCATGGCCACGCTCAATGGCACAAATAGTCAAATCAATTGATATTGCATTGGGGATCAGATGAAACACACGACGTTTCGCCTGCTCAGCATTGTGATAAAGTAGCCGGATGGACAGTAATAACGACAAGAGCGGTGTATCGGGTCATTTTGTAATAGGCCAGCTGCAGGGCGCTATTCAGAGGGGCCTAGACCCCAAAGAATTATTGCTCAAAGCTGAGATCGGCGACGAGGTGCTAAACGAGCCCAGTTTAAGAGTCAGCTTTGAACAATTTGCCACTCTGATGAGAATAACCTGGCATGAGCTGCAAGATGAGTCGGCAGGTTATACCGTTCGACCATTAAAGGTTGGGACATTTGGCATGATGTGTCACGCCACCATCTCCTGCCTCAACCTCCGCCGGGCGCTGTTGCGAGGTGCCCGCTACTACGACCTGCTCGACAGCGACCTGCAGTTTGAATTGATTGAGCGCGGACCCGAGGCGGAACTCAAGATTTCGATCAACTCCCAACTTGACGAGGGTTATTTCACGGGTTCCATTGCCCTGATCTGGCTACGCTGGGCAAGCTGGATGATTGATAAGAAAGTACTTCTTTCGAGAATGAATTTTAACTTCGACAAACCCGGCTACGACATTGAGAATGATCGCATATTCTCGTGCCCAGTCTACTACCGGCAAGAGTCTTGCGGATTTGTTATTCCGTCTCGTTATCTCAACATGCCGATCGAACAAACACCACAATCCCTCACTGAGTTTTTGGCCAATACCCCCAGGAACCTGCTCAACCACCACCAAAAAGACGACAGCTTATCTGGCCAGATCAGGCAACTGTTGCACCGACAACTCTCCCAACAGCAAGCCACTCAGGAATCCTTTAACCTAGAAGACACGGCCGGTATTTTACACATGACGAGCCAATCGCTTCGCCGGCGATTGCGAGAAGAGGGAAATGCATTTCAGGATATTAAAGACAGCGTTCGCAAAGATACCGCCCGACATTATTTGCTGCGCACCGACGCTAGCATTAACGACATCGCGTTAATTATGGGGTTTTCCGAACCCAGCGTTTTTCATCGAGCTTTCAAAAAATGGACAGGATATACGCCCGGTGCCTACCGAGAGCGCCATACCTCCAAACACTAGCGGTAAAGCCCTGGAGTATCACAATCGCCGAGATCTACTGTGTCAAGTCACTTCTGTATTTCATGGGTCTGGAATATAATTTCAATTCGTGCTGATGCAGCCACACGGCCAGGCCGTCCGCCTCAAGAGGCCTCGATATCAAGTACCCCTGTATTTGATGACAACCAATTTCTCTAAAGTAATTTAGTTGTGTTTCCGTTTCCACGCCTTCGGCAATCACCTTAATACCGAAGGCCTTTCCGATGCTAATGATAGCCTCACAAATTGCACTGTTTTCTTTATTCTTCGGCACGTCGACAACCATCGAACGGTCAATTTTTATTTTGTCGACAGGGAAACGTTTCAAATAAGCCAACGAGGAATAACCGGTTCCAAAGTCATCGAGGGAAAAAGAATATCCCATGCCGTGGAGCTTATTAATTCGCACACCCAAGTCCTCGGTATTTTCCATCAAGGTACTTTCGGTAATTTCCAAAGAGATACAATCGGCTCTTAAACTATATTGTTTGAGTGTCTGATTTAACAGGTGAACCAATTT
>CAJWCA010000390.1 GCA_913020395.1 uncultured Cellvibrionales bacterium
TACCCGGCAATATCTACAGCCGCATCATGAACCCCACCAATGCGGTATTGGAAGAACGGCTGGCGGCCATGGAAGGCGGAATCGCTGCGCTGACGGTCGCCTCGGGCATGGCGGCCATCACCTACGCAATACAGGCGATTACCGAGGTGGGCAGCAATATTGTCAGCACCAGCCAGTTATACGGGGGCACCTACAACCTGTTTGCCCACACGCTACCCCGACAGGGCGTAGAGGTTCGCATGGTTGATGCCAACGACTTCGACAGTTTTGAAGCCGCCATCGATGACAATACCCGGGCGATTTTCTGTGAATCCATTGGCAACCCACTGGGTAATATTGTAGATATCAAACGACTGGCGGAGATAGCCCACGCCCGGGGAATACCGCTAATGGTTGACAACACCGTGGCCACTCCCGTGCTGCTCAAACCCTTCGAGCACGGCGCTGATATCGTGATTCACTCCCTGACCAAATACATTGGCGGTCACGGCACAACAATTGGTGGCGCCATCATCGACTCTGGAAAATTCGACTGGGTTGCCAACAAAGATCGCTTCAAAATGTTGAATGAGCCCGATCCTTCCTATCACGGAGTGGTCTACACCGAAGCCTTGGGCGAAGCCGCCTTTATCGGTCGCTGCCGTGTTGTGCCACTGCGCAATACCGGTGCGGCACTGGCGGCCCAAAGTGCATTTCAGATTATGCAGGGGCTGGAAACACTAGCGCTGCGCATGGAGCGTCACTGTTCCAATGCTTTAAAAGTTGCACAATATCTAGCCGCCCACCCCCAGGTCGAATGGGTGAACTTTGCAGGTCTGGAATCCAGTGACTTCCACGCCCTGGCCCAGCAATATTGCGATGGCAATGCTTCGGGTATTCTGAGCTTTGGTATCAAAGGCGGCGCTGCAGCCGGCGCGAAGTTCATCGATGCGCTTCAGTTAATTTTAAGACTGGTTAATATCGGCGACGCAAAATCTCTGGCCTGCCACCCGGCTAGCACTACCCACCGCCAACTCAACCCCGACGAATTGAAATCGGCCGGAGTGAGTGAAGACATGATTCGCCTGTCGATTGGTATCGAACACATAGACGACATTCTTGCCGACATCGAGCAGGCCTTAACCGCTGCCAATTAATATTGGAGCCCGAGAGCATTAACTCTCGCGGGTCTTAACTGGCCCGCGAGAGCGCTTGAGACAAAATGCCTCAGTCGGTAGGATAGCCCCTCGAAGTTTCTGAGGAAAATCCCGATGGGCGACATTTATATTCGATACGAATATTGGTTTGCGGTGTTTCAGTTGGCGACCGCTATGTTAGGCATGGGCGCGACACTTTCGCTTCGCGACTTCAAAGATGTGCTCCGCGAACCCCGGGCTGTGACCTCCGGCACCCTGATTCAATTGGTCCTGGTTCCCCTGGTTGCCCTGACTTTCATACATTTTGCAGGGCTCTCAACCGGAGTGGCTATTGGTGTAGCTCTGATTGCAGCCATACCCGGTGGCACCACATCGAACATTTTTACCTATATGGCCCGGGGTAACGTCCCACTCTCAATTTCCATTACCGGCCTGACAACCCTGGCCTGCCTGGTGACCACGCCTTTGATTCTGGGCTTTATGATCGCCGAATATCTACCGGCCGATTTTGCCATGCCCACACAGCAGATAATCAGTGATATCGCCTTTACCCTGCTTCTGCCCCTGGTGATCGGCATGCTGATTTTGAGCCACCTACGCAAGCACGCCACATCAATCTCCAAGTGGAGTATTCGCGCCTCTCTGCTGGGCATTGTGATGATTGTTGTCGGTTCCGCCAGTGCCGGCCGCCTCGACATAGACGCATTTGGCGGTGGAAATATTCTGCTGGTTTGCACCTTTGTTATCCTGCTCGCATTGACAAGTGGACTGGCATCAAAACTCATCGGGCTTTCAAAAGACGATAATACCGCCGTCGGAATGGAGGTGATCGTGCGCAACGTCAATCTGGGCGTGCTGATTAAGGCCTCTATGTTTCCTGCTATTGCAGGCACGACCGACCCCGTTGGCGATATGGTGCTGTTTACCGTCTTGCTTTACGGTGCCCTACAATTGCTGATTGCCGCTGCGGTGATCACAATGAAGCGGCGCGGGTCTTCCACCAGCCCTGTAATGAATTAGGGCTGGCTTGCGAGGTTCCACGATTGAACGCTATACTTAGGTTGCATTTTGGAACTTAGCGGGCCTCTTTCAGACAAGAATAAGAGGCGGCAAACCAGTGATGCAAACGATGAAAATACACAATATCTCAAGTAGGAGGCAAGATAATGCGTTGGGCTGATATCGGTGATGAGGTGTGCTCGGTCTCCCGATCCCTGTCGGTGGTTGGGGACAAGTGGACCCTGCTTATTATCAGAAGCGCATTTCTCGGCACCCGTAGATTCTCTGATTTCCAATCAGAAATAGGCATGACCCGCCACCGCCTCTCTGACCGCCTGAATAAGTTAGTTGAAGAACAAGTATTTGACAAAGTGGAATACCAAAACAACCCAGTGCGCTATGAGTACCGTCTGAGCGAGCGGGGCAAAGAGTTGTATCCCATCATTATCTCCCTGGTAAAGTGGGGTGATAAGTGGTTAGCAGGGGAAGATGGCAAGCCAATGGAGTACATTCACAACACCTGTGGAAACAAAGTGATGCCTACCCTCACCTGCCCCGCGTGCACAGAAGAAATCAACCCGCGCGACATGACCGTTTTACCAGGCCCGGCGATAAAGGCGGCGATATCTAAATAAAAAACGCGCCCCCTTCTGCTAAACCAGGCATTGTTCATACCTCTCACATCTTCAACAATCAACGTGGACGACAGATCACTGTCTGCACCTATCCCCACATTGTTTTACTCCAACTCATGCACCCGATGAACCACTGCGCCTAAATCTAGGCACACAATATAAGCTCATCTGGCAAACGGTGTTGGTGTTTAGACAGCAGAGCCAAATCACTCCTAGTGAGTTGCAAAATGGAACCCATGTGTTACCCTGCAGCCATTGCTCACTTTCTAAGGGAATTCAGTCATGACCCAAAAAAATCAGTCTGTACTCGTTGTGGGGGCCGGTGACGCCATCGGTAGTGCCATCGTTCGGAAATTTGCGCGGGAGGGTTACACGGTTGTGGGAGTCCGTCGCAACGGTGAAAAACTGACCCCTTTGGTAGAAGAGATGGCCAAAGAAGGTCATACCGTGCACGGCTGGTCCTGTGACGCCCGGAAAGAAGAAGCCGTTGAAGAGTTGTTCCAGCGAATTGAAACCGAGATTGCCCC
>CAJWCA010000391.1 GCA_913020395.1 uncultured Cellvibrionales bacterium
CATTGGTCACGCCTTTTCGACGGTTGCAATCGGCGGGTTTTCAACTCACGACGCCAGCATCGGATTTTTCGACAGTCCCTTCATCATGAGTATCTGCATGTTATTTATGGTGCTGTCCGGCGTGAACTTTGCCCTGCACTTTTTTAGCTGGCAGGAACGCAGTATCAAACACTATTTCAGTGATCCAGAATTTAAATTTTACGCATCCTGGATTTTGGTCGGGTCAGTCGTCACCATTGCCTACCTCTACTACACAGGCACCTATAACCTGATTGATAGTTGGCTGCACGGCAGCTTCCAGCTGGTGTCGATATTAACAACAACGGGTTTTGGCACCACGAATTTTAGTGTCTGGCCAAGTTTTTTACCGTTTATGTTATTTCTCTTTGCCTTCATGGGCGGCTGCGCGGGTTCAACGGGCGGCGGCATGAAAGTCATTCGAGTATTACTGATTTGCAAACAAGGTATTCGGGAAATACACCGATTGATTCACCCGAATGCGGTGATTCCCATTAAAATCGCACGCAAGTCGGTATCAGATCGTGTGGTGGAAGCCGTTTGGGGATTCTTCGCTGTCTACATCATTTGTTTCATGCTGATGTTTTTAATTTTGATGGGCACGGGTCTGGATTTTACGACATCTTTCTCTGCCGTTGCCGCCTGCATTAACAATCTTGGCCCCGGCCTGGGTGACGTTGCTTCCCACTACGGGGATATCAATGACACGGCCAAATGGGTGTTGTGTTTTGCCATGTTATTAGGCCGACTGGAAGTCTTTACCTTACTGGTACTGTTCACACCTATGTTTTGGCGCCGCTAAAAACGATAGGGTTTTTCAGCCCCCGGGGGTGGGCGCCTGAAGCGTTTATACTCCCATTGATATTGCGCGGGTGCCTGCCTCACACAAGCTTCAACACTTCGATTCATGGCTTCCAGAGAGCTTGTCACATCCGCATCGTAAATCGCAGGATCCGGCTCTTGGAAATGCAGTTCAAAGCCACCCTCCACTCTCAATACGCTACCCATTAATACCTTACAACCCGTTCGGTTAATCAGGTTACTGACCAAAGTCATTGTATGGGCTGGCAGACCAAAAAATGGCACATGTTCAGTGCCACTATCGGCAACCTGGTCGGGCAAAATTACTGTCATGCCCCCCGCCTTTAGGGCTTTCAACAAGCTTGAAACACCTCGGCGGTCGGTGGGTACCAGGTCTGCGCCTGTCCGTTCTCTCGCCTCTCTAATGATGTGATCAAACGCCGGGATTTTCGGGGGTTGATACAAAGCTGTCATGTGGCCAATCGTTGACAGGTAGGGTGAAAACACCTCCCAGTTACCGATGTGGGGAGCCAGAATTATCAAACCTCTGGAGTCATTGACGGCCGCCTTCAGCAGGTCTTCACCGTAAACATTGTCAACGCGGGAAACTACCCAATCAACCGAACGCATCCATACAGGGGCAACCTCAAGGGCCATTTTTGCGGTTTCCGCCAGGCTCTGGCGCACTAACAGATGTTGCTGCTCAGACGGCATCTCAGGGAAACATCTCTGGATATTCTCAGTCGTCACTTTGCGGGTCTGAGAGTTGCCAATATAAAGCAGAAAACCCAACAAAGAGCCCAGTTGGCGGATGAAATAGAGCGGTAAAATGGCAAATACCTGTAACAAGGCTTTGGTTAGAATTCTGGACATAGATGTTTCGCTAGTTTTTCACTAATTTTCCCGTCAGAAGCGCGCAGCTTACTGGATTTATCGCTATAATTCGCCCCTTTCTAAGATTCAATGCGATGGGGGGGAACTAAGCCCGCCCACTGAACTGCGCCCGGAGGCGTGACATACGGTGTCTGATAACAATCAAGTGGATGGAAGTACCTTTCAAGGTCTAATTTTTACCCTGCAACAGTTCTGGGCCAAACACGGCTGTGTTGTGATGCAGCCTCTGGACATGGAAGTGGGAGCGGGCACCTTTCACCCCGCTACCTTCCTCCGCGCTATTGGCCCGGAAACCTGGAATGCCGCCTATGTGCAGGCCTCTCGCCGCCCGACAGACGGTCGTTACGGAGAAAACCCCAACCGCTTACAGCACTATTACCAGTTTCAGGTGGCACTCAAGCCCTCCCCCGATAACATTCAAGAACTCTATCTCGAGTCTCTTAGAGAACTGGGTATTGATCCACTGGTACACGATATTCGTTTTGTCGAAGACAACTGGGAATCACCTACATTGGGCGCCTGGGGTTTGGGCTGGGAGATATGGCTAAACGGCATGGAAGTGACACAGTTCACCTATTTCCAGCAAGTCGGCGGCCTCGAATGTTTCCCCATTACCGGTGAAATCACCTACGGTCTGGAACGTATTGCCATGTACCTGCAGGGTGTAGACTCAATTTACGACCTGGTGTGGACTGTCGGCCCCGACGGCAAGAAAGTCACCTATGGTGATGTGTTCAAACAGAATGAAGTTGAGATGTCACACTATAACTTCGAAGAGGCCGATGTAGACTTTCTTTTCCAGACTTTCGATGTTTGTGAACGTGAGAGTCAGAAATTGGTAGAAAAAGGTTTGCCTCTGCCCGCCTACGAGCAAGTGATGAAGGCCTCTCATGCCTTCAACCTTTTAGATGCGCGACACGCCATTTCCGTCACGGAACGACAACGTTTTATCCTTCGGGTCCGCACTTTGTCCCGCGCGGTAGCTCAAGCCTACTACGATGCCAGACAGGCAGCGGGTTTCCCATTAGCGCCCGAAGCCCTGCGCCAGGAACTATTAGCCCACGAGTCAGAATCTAAAGGAGGGCAATAAGATGTCTGCAGATTTTTTAGTTGAACTTGGCACAGAAGAGTTGCCACCCAAAGCACTCGCATCGTTGTTAAAAGCTTTCCATGCCGGGGTTAAGGCCGGCCTGGAGAAAGAATCTCTAAATTTTAGCGCCGTTGAGAAATACGCTTCTCCACGTCGCCTGGCGTTGATTGTAAAAGATCTCGCCGAACTCACACCTGAAAAAGAAATTGTCGCCTGGGGCCCTCCGGCAAAAATCGCTTTTGACGATGAAGGTAAACCCTCCAAGGCCGCGCTGGCATTTGCTCGCAAAAACCAACTGGAAATCGATGACCTGGTTGTCGAAAACGATGGCAAGGCTGATAAATTGGTACACCGCTCTAGCGCTGGTGGAATTGATAGTCGTACGTTGCTGGGCGATATCATCAGCCAATCCTTGGCAGACTTGCCTATTCCCAAACGCATGCGATGGGGCGCCGAGCGCACGGAATTTGTTCGCC
>CAJWCA010000392.1 GCA_913020395.1 uncultured Cellvibrionales bacterium
AGGAACCGCAGCAGCACCATGTGCCAAGGCTCCTGTGAAAAGGCGCTCAGGCAGGTGAAGAGCGAGTAAAACAGAATGGTGTAGATCATCGTCCGGGCGCGGCCAATGCGGTCGCTGATCATGCCAAACACCACGCCGCCGAACGCGCCACCCAGCAGGAAGAAGCCAAAGGCACGGTCGTTCCAGGCGCGCACCGAGTCATGATCGGGGGATACCCCGAGCAGATCCGGCATGGCATCGCGCATCGATGCAACGAAAATTTGGCCCTCGAAAATATCGAACACCCACCCAAGTGAGGCAACAACCAACACCATCCATTGATAGCGTGTGATACCCGAGTGCCACGGGCGAGGGTCAGTCCTGGAGTCATTCGACATTTATTCGGTCTCCTCCTGTCGGCGGAAGCGGGTGAAGCACATCCGGCGACCCTACTTTGCCGATTTTAAGCAACGCGAGTTTATTTTGTTCGGGGCGCGCCGTCAACGACAGCCTGAAAGCCCGCCGGGTATCCACCGCTTGTGAACTCCCCGGTGTTATGGCAACGTTTGTACGTGAACACCTCGCCAGACCAGTTGCGAATGCCATCCTTCAATTCCGGCCGATACGTAAATCTAAAGGATACCGGAGGCCCCTTCAGAACTCTGTTTATGTTGGCTGTAGTAGTCATTTTAAAAAGTTGGGGTAATGGAGCAGATTGGCCACAGTTTCGTGGACCCGACGGGCAGGGGCACTCCGACCAAAAGGGCATTCCCATCCACTGGGAGGAAGGCAAAAACATCACTTGGAAAACCGAAGTGCCCGGTCAGGGCTGGTCGTCACCGGTGATTGCAGGCAACCAAGTCTGGATGACCAGCGCCGATGCAGAGGGAAGGTCCCTCCATGCCGTTTGCATCGACAAAACCAACCGGGCTGTCCAGGTCTATGTCTGACAAGGGAGTACGGATGTCACTCAGATCACAAGCAATCGCAGCGTTATCATCAAAACACGCATTCTGATAATCATCTTGATTAATGCCCCAAACCACGTCGTCTTCAAAACGAGGGCTTCCGACAATTTCCTGTACCGCAAAATCGCCCGTCTCAATCGACAAGTGGGTGTAGCCGAAGCTGAAGTTCAAGCGCTCAATTTCAGAAATTGGGTAACCGAAATTAACGGCTGCGCCATAGGAGTCGGTGGTGTAGCTAGATACGTTGATCTTTTCATAATCACGCTGGCGGAAGAACATATTAAAGCCGCGGCTTACGCCATCCTTGGTGAAATAAGGATCGGTGTAGTTAAAGCTGTAAACGGTTTGATAGGCACTGGTGTTGACCTGAAAGCCGACCTGCTTGCCCGTACCGAACCAGTTATTTTGGCTGACGTTTGCACCCAAAACCAAACCGGTACCCTGAGCATAACCGACGCTGGCGCCGACACTGCCCGAGGGTTGTTCTTCAACCGTATATTCAACGTCGACTAAATCGGGGGTGCCTGGCACTTCATTGGTCGCCACCTGCACTTCTTTAAAGAAACCCAAACGCTCTAGGCGAACTTTCGACTGCTCAATGCGGGCTGAAGAGGCAGAGCCGCCTTCCATCTGACGCATTTCACGACGCAGTACTTCGTCGGAAGTTTTGGTATTACCTCTAAAATCGATACGGCGCACATAGGCTCGCTTGCCAGGGTCAATGAAGAATGTGATTTTAACGGTGTTGTCTTCTTCGTTGGTTTCCGGAATGCCTCGCACCTCGGCAAAGGTATAACCTTCATTCCCCAAACGCTTGGTGATGTAGTCGGAGGTCGTGGTCATCAAAACCTGGGAGAATTTTGCTTCTTCGCGCAGCAAAATCAAACGACGAATCTGCTCTTCAGGAAGAATGGGGTCGCCCGCCAACTTAACATCGCTGACCGTGTAAATTTCGCCTTCGGTGATATTCGCGGTGATGTAAACGGATTCTTTATCAGGGCTAATCGATACTTGAGTAGAATCGATGTTGAAATCTAAGTAACCGCGATCCAAGTAATGAGATTCAATGCGTTCTAAATCGCCGGTCAGTTTTTCTTTAGAATATTTATCATTGCTGGTGATCCACGACAGCCAGCCTGTGCTCTTTAGTTCAAACAGTTCACCCAGCTCTTCATCGCTGAATTCGTCATTGCCAACAATGTTGATGTGTTTGATAGAGGCAACAGAGCCTTCATCCACTTCAATGTTCAAGCGCACCTGGTTGCGAGGCAAATCAGAAGCCGAGGCATCAACCGAGGCACCATAACGGCCCTGAGCAACGTATTGACGCTGAAGCTCCTGACTCAAGCCTTCAAGCGTTGCACGTTTGAAAATCTGACCTTCTGACAAACCGTTGTCGACCAGACCCTTCATCAGATCTTCGGTTTTGATGGCCTTGTTGCCTTCAATGTTAATCTCGCTGATTGCGGGGCGCTCAACCACGGTGATAATCAGTACACCACCGTCGCGCGCAATTTCAATATCTGCAAAAAAGCCACTGCGAAACAGCGCTCGAGTTGCCACCTGAATATCGGCGGCGGACATATTCTCGCCAATACGAACCGGCAAGGCCGCAAACACGGTGCCTGCGGATACCCGCTGTAAACCTTCAACCCGAATATCATCCACTCGAAACGACTGGGCTACGGCAAGCAAAGGAAGAAAAATCAGGCCTAACAGGAGAACTCTAAAACGCTGCATAAAATGGCTTCTAAATTGTAAGGTAAATTCTTATCGTTGTTGTTTAAGTGCGAGCCTCAAGGCTGCACTGCCAAGCAAAATCTTAATCACTGCCGAAATAGCCGCTAGGCGGGCCTTAATCAAAGCCTCATGATGTCGTTATATACCGCCAAGACCATCACGCCCAAGACCATAAACAGGCCCATCTGATAACCGACCAACTGGACCTTATCTGAGACAGGGCTACCCTTAATCAGTTCGACGACATAATACAAAAGATGTCCACCGTCGAGTACAGGAATGGGCAGCAAGTTGAAAACCCCTAAGCTAACACTCAGCAAAGCTAGAAAACTGACGTAATACACCCAGCCGGCCTTGGCCGAATCGCCCGCCACTTTAGCAATGGTAATGGGTCCACTCAAGTTTTTCGTAGATATTTGCCCAAAGATCAGTTTTTTGACTGAGACCAGCACAAAATGCGAGGTTTCCCAGGTTTTATTGACCGCCTCAACAAAGGCCGCTGGCAGTGAATATTGGTTATTACGGCGCATGGACTCAGGGAAAGAGGGAACCACTGGAGAGACGCCGACTTGGCCTCGGGTGCTGCCATCT
>CAJWCA010000393.1 GCA_913020395.1 uncultured Cellvibrionales bacterium
ATCAAGTGGCACTATTGCTGGATCGCTTGCCTGAATCTTATCAGGCAGAAGCGAATACCTATTATTGGCAGGCGGATTTTTTACCCTTGCCAGCCCTGTGGGGTAGTGTGGGTATGAAACTTGCGATATTGTCCAAATATAAAATCAAGTCGGCAACACGTTTTGCACTGGCGCCCATAGATTCACATTCATGGCTCGAGCGGCAATTTCAACCCAGGCGGGCCATTCTTCAGGCGGAGCTGGCGGTTGAAGGCGGCGGCAGTGTCAATCTATTAAATACTCATCTCAGCGCATTTGCTCAGGGAACTCAAACCATGGAGCGCCAGGTTAAACAGGTTTTTGATATTATGCAGGGTTTCGAGGCACGCAATGAACACGCCATTGTTGGCGGGGATTTCAACCTGGTTCCCTCTAACGAGGTGTTAACATTAATCCCCAAACATGACCGCGCCTATTACAATCCTGAGGCCACTGAATTGTTACCGTTACTGAAGAAATTTGCTTCGGTGCCCGCGGAGGAACATTTCTTGGGAGATAGCGCGGCGGCATGGTATACACACTCTCCAAACTATCTCGATGATAAAACACCTAACAAAATACTGGATTACTTTTTCATGACCCGAAAAGTTCGGGCCGAAAACGCCTTGGTGCGGCAGGGGGATGCCATCGCAATCTCAGATCACATGCCCGTAATCGCAACGTTTGTTTTTGAGCATTAAACCAATTTGGCCTCTAACACAGCCGATTGAATCGCTTCGAATTTAATGGGTTTTGTCATGAACTGGCGCATGCCCGCGTTGAGACACAGTTTGCGGTCCTGCTCTGTTGCGTTGGCCGTCAAGGCAATGATGTAACTTTGATTGCTGTCTTCCTCTTGCATAGACTTAATGTGGGCCGTCGCCTCAAATCCATTCATTTCGGGCATTTGAAGGTCCATAAAAATCAGCGGATAAAAACGATTTCTGCAAGCTTCAACTGCGATTAGTCCATTGTCTGCAACGGTTACATCACAGCCCAACTTCTTCATCATTGCCAACATGATTTTCTGATTGACCAGATTGTCTTCAGCGATCAGAACCGGCAGGCCCCGCAATTTTTCCAGCTCGCCTTCCGGGGCCTCCAGTGGTGGTGGAACAGGAAGTGCGACGTCACTGCAATCCAGGACCAAAGTAAAATAAAATTCAGACCCTTTGTTGAGTTCACTAACGACGGACAGCTGGCCGCCCAGCAGCTCAATGATATGTTTACAAATTGCGAGCCCTAAACCGGTTCCACCGAATCGGCGGCTGGTAGAGGAGTCAGCCTGGCTGAATTTCTCAAAAATTGTCTCCAAGCGCTCGGGTGGAATACCAATGCCAGTATCGCTCACGGTGAAGGTGATTTCTGCCTGGCGATTGTCTAGTAATTCACAAGAGCAGCTGAGGGTCACGTCGCCTTCATTAGTGAACTTGAAAGCGTTGCCAAGAAGATTAATCAGCACCTGTTTAATACGTGTTTCATCAATATAAACTGAGCCGGGAAAGGAGCCGGTTTTCTGCAGCTTAAATTCCACGTTATTGGCAGTTATATTTGTGAACACCGAGCAGACGTCGGCGACAATGGCTTGTATATCGGCCGGGGCCATATCCAGCTCTAGCAGTCCCGACTCCACTTTTGAGAGGTCGAGAACGTCGCTGATAATAGCCAATAAAATGTCGCTAGTGCTTTCAATGTGGTTAATGTATCGGCGTTGTTCTTCACTCACTTCTGTATCTGAAAGCAACTGAACCATGCCGAGAATACCGTTCATGGGTGTGCGAATTTCGTGGCTCATGTTGGCCAGGAACTCACCTTTCGCCTGGTTAGCTCTGGCTGCCGCATCTTTGGAGTCACGCAGGTCGGCCATGGCTTGTTCAAGCACCGCCGTGCGCTCGGTGACACGCTTTTCCAGTTCGAGGTTGCCGGCTACCATGGACTTGTAGGCGAGTCTAATGCGTTCAAGCATCGATGACAGCGTTTGGTAAAGTTCTCCAAATTCACCAGAGGGAGGCTGAGATAATCGGTAGTCCCAGTTTTCCCTGTTGATTTCCTGGGCCGCAGTCATCAATTGCCGCATCGGGGAACTGATATAGCGGTTGATCAGCGAATACCCTCCAACCAATACGACGCAAATTGAAAGCAGGGAAATGATCAGTAGGTATTGGTTGAGTGACTGGTTGGCTTCCCTCACTACAGATCTGGGCACTCTGATTTCAACATCGACGTCATCTGTGAGTGGAATGCTGCGAACACGAAAGGCCTCCAGGTCCACAGGAGGTTGAGAGCGGGCATTGCCTGCGTCCACTTCTGTACTGTGAATAGGACCGTAACGTTTGCTGCTGACAAAAATTTGCGCCTGTAATTGATTGGCTCTTTCCGCGATCAAACGCAACAGATAATCGGGGCGGTAATAGAGCAGTAGATAGCTGGCATTGTCGTTTGAACCATCGGCATCAGTGATGTTTTGTTTTAATCGCCGTGCAAGCAATAAGGTGGGTTTGCCCGTGTTGATATCGTTTATCAAAAAAGAGCTGGTGTGGTTTTCATCATCGGTAATTCGTTTAAAAAATTCGTGATCACTAAAGTTGGTTCGGGCATTACGTTGCAATAAGGTGTTGTAATAGGCCAGCACATCCCCATCTGCGGAGACCATTTGATAGCGGTAAAAGTTGGGATAGATTTTGGCAAAATTCTGAAAGAGTCTGAGTAGCGCGGCATGCAGAGAACCGGAGCGAAGATCTTTATCGACCTTTACAAAATTCTGCACCGAAAGATCTTGAGACAGAAACTCCAAATTGCCTTTTAGATTGGTTTCAATATCCTGGTGGAGTATATACATCTCCGAAAGTGTCGCCTCTGGCATCTCCAGGTATTTCTTTTCCATTTGATCCTGAATGATCTGACTGGCCGCTATTGCGAGTAGGATCAAAGGCACAATCACCGCAATGAGGATGATCATGATCAGGCGGTTAGATAGGCGCATCAGTGAGGGGGCCCCGAGAGCATGAAAAAGGCCTGATTGAGCTCTCTGCTGAATTTTGGGGGTATGGATTCAAAAAACTCGCAGTGTTCCAGCATGGATTCCTTTGGGTAGATGACGGTGTTTTGACGAATGGCAGCAGGCAATAGTTCCTGTGCTTTAGTATTCGGTGTGGCATAACTCAAAAACAAAGCGTTGTCCCGTGCG
>CAJWCA010000394.1 GCA_913020395.1 uncultured Cellvibrionales bacterium
AGTCCAACGAGGTTAGCAGCAGAGAAACAGAATTAAGTCTTTTGAAATCCGGCATAGAAGAAGAGATGCGGACAAAAGTGGGCCCCCAAATGGCGTATCTGGATGTGATTCGAGATGAGCTGCCGAAGGATGGCATTTTTGTTGATGAGGTGACACAAGTTGGTTTTGTGTCCTGGTATGGCTTTCCGGTTTATAAACCCCGTCAGCATATTAGCGCAGGTTACCAGGGGACCTTGGGTTACGGTTATGCAACGGCCTTGGGTGTTATGGCGGGCAACATGGACAAACGGGTAATTCAAGTCAGTGGCGACGGTGGGTTTATGTTTACCGTCCAGGAGTTGGCAACCGCGGTGCAATATCAGTTGCCATTAATCACCATCATATTTAATGACCACCGTTTTACTAATGTACAGCGCCAGCAGAAAGAGTGGTTTGACGGGCGGGTGATTTGCTCGGATTTACACAACCCGGATTTTGTCAAAATGGCGGAAAGTTTTGGTGCTGCGGGTTTCTCTGCGTCCGACCCGGAAAGCCTTCGTGTCGCAATTCAGAAAGCTTATAAAGAGACAGGGCCGTCAATTATTGAAGTGGAGGTTGAGGAATTCTTTCCCGCGCCTTGGCCCTTCTTAATGATGCCGCAGAACCGCAAGCAGGTCTGCAAGTAGGCCGATAAATACTAGTACACGGCAGCGCTGTATTAACAATGCCACAAGATGGAATGTAAACATGTCAAAACTACAAGCGGTACCCGGGGTATTGCAGCTTTCTCCCTATGTTCAGGGTCAGAGTGTAATTGAGGGTGTGGAAACACCGATTAAGTTGTCCAGCAATGAATCTTCTCATGGGCCATCTCCCGCGGCGATAGAAGCATTTCAGGCGACGGCTTCTGTCTTGAACCGATATCCTGACGGGTCGCAGAGTGCACTCCGTCAAGCCATCGGTGAAACGTTTGGTCTCGATGCAAGCCGAATTATTTGCGGTAATGGCTCCGATGAGCTCATTCAGATGATGGTGCGGGCCTACGTCAATCAAGGTGACCAGGTATTGCTGAGTGAAAATGGGTTTGTCATGAGCAATATTCACAGCATTGCGCAGGGGGCGGCGCTCGTCATTGCCCCTGAAAAAAACTACTGTGTTGATGTGGATGCGCTGCTGGATCGCGTCACGGAGAAAACCCGTTTTTGCACAATCGCCAATCCCAATAACCCCACGGGTACTTATATCAGCGGACAGGAGATGCGTCGTTTACACGCAGGACTGCCCGAAAACTGTCTTTTATTGATTGACGATGCCTATGCAGAATACGTCGAACAAGAAGACTATGAGGATGGTTCTGCTCTGGTTGATGAGTTCGAAAATGTGGTTATGACACGCACCTTCTCCAAGATCTACGGTCTGCCCTCATTGCGAATAGGCTGGGCATATTGTCCGGCGTCTGTGGTGGGGGTCGTTGGCAGGATTCGAACACCATTTAATACTAACGGCCCGGCCTTGGCAGCCGCTGAGGCGGCGGTTAAAGATCATCATTATGTGGCAAACATTCGTAAACACAATAATGAATGGCTCACCAAAATCACTAGCGCTGTTGAGGAAATGGGAATTGCGATTGTACCCAGTGTGGCCAATTTCTATTTGTTGAAGTTTCCTGAGTCCAGGGGCAAGAGCGGCTCCTCGGCAGCCGACTACCTTAAAGCACAGGGTATTATTCCCCGGCCGGCGGGAGGTTCTGATCAATATCTTCGAATTACCGTAGGGCTGGACCATGAAAACCTGGCGGTGCTGGATGCGCTGTCAGCTTATATGGACCAATAAAGTGAGCGTAATAAATGAGTAACGATTTTCAAACTTCCCAGCGCGTGCAGCAGCGCATGGATCGCACTCAAGCAATGCTCATTGATGGGCAGTGGGTGCACGCTGCCAGTGGTGCGGTGACAGAAGTCTACGGTCCCTCCTGTGGATCTGTTATCTCACATGCGACATCGGCGAGTGAAGAGGACACTGCACGCGCGGTGGCAGCCGCCCGGCGATCCTTTGATGCCGGCATCTGGACCGGCATGACTCCTGCGGCCCGTGCAAAAATACTGTGGAAAGTGGCAGATCTACTCGAGCAAAACGCCGAGGAAATTGCCGAGCTGGAAATGCTGGACGCGGGAAAGTTCTTCTCTGATACACACATGGGTGAGGTACCGTTCGCGGCCGAGTGCTTTCGTTATTATGCAGGCTGGTGCACAAAACTTGAGGGCAGTACAAAGCAGCTCTCCACGGTGCCCGATCAAGACTTTCACGTATATACACAAAGAGAAGCAGTGGGTGTGGCGGCGTTAATTGTTCCCTGGAATGGACCTTTGGTTCAGGCGGCCTGGAAAGTGGCGCCTGCTTTAGCTGCCGGGTGTAGCTGCATTTTGAAACCTGCAGCTCAAACGCCTTTATCTTCTGTTCGGCTTGGCGAGATTTTAATGGAGGCGGGGGTGCCCAAAGGCGTTTTTAATCTGCTTTTAGGTGATGGGCCGGGTGTGGGCCAGGCCTTGGCGGCTCACCCGGACGTCGACAAAATTTCCTTCACCGGTTCAACAGGTGTGGGTAAAAAGATTGTGAGTGCCGCACAGGGGAACCTTAAAAAAGTCTCGCTGGAGCTGGGTGGCAAATCGCCGGTTATTGTATTTGACGATGCAAATATCGAAGAGGCGATTCAAGGCATTGCACAGGCCATTTTCTCCAATGCGGGGCAGGTGTGTGTGGCGGGTTCTCGTCTCTATGTCCAGGAGAGTGTCTATGAGCGAGTGTTGGCTGGTGTCGCCGACATTGCCCGGAAAATGCGAGTGGGGCCTTCTACTAATCCACAGAACCAGATGGGGCCGTTGATTAGCGCTGAGCACTTGGCTCGTGTCGCTCAAATGATAGATCAGGGGCTCACTGAAGGTGGGCAGCTTGTGGCTGGCGGGCAACAACTGACAAAGGAAGGTGGGTATTTTCTCGAACCCACCGTTTTTTCTAACGCCAAACCGAGCATGAGCCTGGTTAAAGAAGAGGTATTCGGCCCGGTGTTGGTGGCCATGCCGTTTAATAGTGATGACGATATTGCGGCTTTAGCCAATGATAGTGAGTACGGCCTGGCGGCGAGTGTCTGGACACGAGACATCAGCAAGGCACACAAGACAGCTGCTGCAATTCG
>CAJWCA010000395.1 GCA_913020395.1 uncultured Cellvibrionales bacterium
CCCCGGGGGCTTGGATAACGCCTTTGCTTTTGCCCGTTACCTGGCCAGCTCCGGATTTGCGATAACCAGTGGTTTAGCGCTGGGAATTGATGGTGCCGCCCATGAAGGGGCGCTCAGTGGAAATGGAGAAACAATTGCTGTGCTTGGTTGCGGTATCGATAAAGTATATCCCCGGCGGCATCAGCCGCTGGCGAAGGAGATTCTTGAAAAGGGTGGGGCAATTATAAGTGAATTTCCAGTAGGCACGGAGCCCGGGCCCGAGTGTTTCCCCCAGAGGAATCGAATTATCAGCGGTATGAGTCTGGGGGTGTTGGTGGTTGAGGGCGCCGTTAAAAGCGGCTCTTTAATTACAGCAAGAGAGAGCATGAAACAGGGCCGGGAAGTGTTTACCATCCCCGGGTCTATTCATAATCCCCTGAGTAAGGGCTGCCATAAATTGCTTAAAGAAGGTGCAACTCTGGTTGAATCGGGGCAGGACCTGGTTGATGAGTTGCAAGGTTTGATGGCCTTTAAAGCAGAGGAACTGGGTGATGTGGAGAAGGCAAATCCACAACAATCACTGCTGAGTGAGCCGCTGCCAGTGAAAAAAAGTCGGCCGGAAAACGCAGTTTTGAATAAGGAAGAACGTCGTCTGCTGGATACTATCGGATATGATCCTGAGAGTATGGATACTCTACTCCGACGTTCTCAATTGTCGGCCAGTAAGCTAGGTGTACATTTGATGAACCTGGAACTTAAATCCTATATCAGGCAGACCGCCTATGGTTACGAACGATTAAGGATATGAGCTTAAAAACCCTATAAATTGAGGGCTTAATACACGTGAGTTTGTCGCGTTAATTGGCGATATTGACCCTATAAAGGCTGAAATGGCAGCCATGCGGTGGGATTTAACCATCGTTACTTGAGATTGCTTAACAGTTCAGGTAAGTTCTGCCGTTTTTCAGCCAAGAGAGTTACATAGGAAGCCTTATGACCAAGCCATTTGTTGCTATTTTGATGGGTTCAGATTCAGATTTGCCAATCATGGAAGCGTCTTTTGACGTACTGGAAAAGCTGGGTATTGCTTATGAAGCAAAAGTCACCTCAGCACACCGTACGCCAGATGCTACTCACACCTACGTAAAAGATGCTGACAAAAGAGGCTGTGCTGCCTTTATTTGTGCCGCTGGCATGGCTGCACACCTGGCAGGTGCAGTATCGGCCAATACCTTGCGCCCTGTGATCGGCGTGCCGATTAATGGCTCGCTGGACGGGCTGGATGCTTTGTTGTCTACCGTTCAAATGCCTGGTGGTATTCCTGTTGCGACCGTTGCTATCGGTAAAGCTGGCGCAAAAAATGCTGCTTACCTTGCCGCTCAAATCATTGCGGTTGGCGACTCTGCCTTGCATGAAAAGATAATTGCTGAGCGCGAAGAGAATGCACAGGCTGTTATGGCCAAAGATGCAGCGCTACAGGAAAAACTGGCCGCTCGCTAAGCGATGGTCATCGATTGGCAAAACGATACCCGCATTCTGGAGTTGGCCCGCCAGCTCAAGAATGGGGGTGTAATCGCCTATCCCACAGAAGCGGTTTGGGGTCTCGGTTGTGATCCGGGAAACCGCTTGGCTGTCGAACGCCTTTTGCAATTAAAGCAACGGCAGGTGGACAAAGGACTGATCTTGATCGCAGGCTCTTTGTCCCAAATCTCTTTGTACACCGATGGGCTTAGCGACAGTCAGCGAGAAACCCTGGCAAATAGCTGGCCGGGTCCCAATACCTGGCTCTTGCCGGCAGAACATATCGCACCCGACTGGATTCGTGGCAAACATGCCAGTGTTGCTGTGCGAGTCAGTGATCACCCGGTTGTTCAGGCTCTGTGCCACGCTTTTGGCGGACCGCTGGTGTCTACATCTGCAAACCCTCAAGGTAAACCCTCCGCCCTGACAACAAGCGAGCTTGCGCAATACTTTGGCGACAGTCTCGATGGTATAGCGCCGGGTGAACTGGGTGGCCTGTCTTCGCCCTCGACTATTCGTGACCTCCTGAGCGGTGCTACTATTCGCTGAGCACAGTGCTCTTCCCACACCTAAATAAATGGAATTCCAGACCATGGCTGACGACTCACTTCCCAGCGGCAATGATGTACCCGATAAAGCCGCCGTTAAGGCATATCTCCTGGGTCTCCAAGAGAAAATATGCGCAGCACTGAGCGAAGAAGACGGCAAAGGTCGCTTTAAAGAGGATTCCTGGATTCGAGAAGAAGGTGGCGGTGGCCGGTCTAGGGTCATGGTTGATGGGGCCGTTATCGAAAAGGGCGGTGTCAATTTTTCCCATGTACACGGTACTCAGATGCCCCCATCGGCCACCCAGAATCGACCTGAACTGGCGGGTCGCTCATTTGAGGCAATGGGTGTTTCTCTGGTTATCCATCCGGAAAACCCCAGAGTGCCAACCAGTCATGCCAATGTTCGCTTTTTCATTGCTGAAAAAGAAGGTGAAGACCCCGTTTGGTGGTTTGGTGGAGGTTATGACCTTACCCCTTATTACGGAGATGAAGAGGATTGTCGCAGTTGGCATCAGGTTGCCAAGCAGGCCTGCGATCCTTTTGGCGAAGATATCTATCCCCGCTTTAAAACCTGGTGTGACGACTATTTTTATCTCAAACACCGCCAGGAACCTCGAGGTGTGGGCGGGCTGTTTTTTGATGATCTGAACGAAGAGGGCTTTGAAAAGAGTTTTGCCCTGATGCGCGCTGTGGGTGACAGTTACATAGAGGCCTACAGACCGATAATGGCAAAACAAAAACATCAGCCGTGGGGCGAGCGCGAGCGCGAGTTTCAGCTCTATCGGCGTGGGCGTTATGTGGAATTTAACCTGGTGTTTGACAGGGGCACACTGTTTGGACTGCAAACAGGCGGCCGCACTGAATCGATATTAATGTCTTTGCCGCCACTGGTTCGCTGGGTGTATGACTACCACCCGGAACCCGAGAGTGAAGAAGCAAAACTCTATACAGATTTTTTGCGTCCACGAGAGTGGGTGTAATGAACGTGGGCGTTGATAAACAGACTGAGGCAAAAGGCAAACCCGATCAATATGCGGTTTTTGGGGACCCGATTACACAATCGAAGTCGCCCTTTATTCACCAGCAGTTTGCC
>CAJWCA010000396.1 GCA_913020395.1 uncultured Cellvibrionales bacterium
TTTAGACGGAGTTCATGGCGCCTTTTATCATGGTGGTATGAAACCACTAATAGACATTAATAAAAAGTTTATTATTTCTAGAACTAATATTTGTGACAGTTATGCGGTACATAAAATAATGGGGTCTTTGCTAGAGGGCCCTAAAACAGGGACTAATATGTCTGACTTTTTTCTTTTCTCTTTTGTAAAGCCTGATTATTTCTTTTCTAAACTCCTGAGCGTGACCAACAAGCTCTACTCCTATCGTTTGAGCATTGCCTCTGCCCGTTTTTTGGCAATAGGCAAAGTGGCATTGACCACTTCAATACGTGAGCGGTGTGCGCCGATGCGAGTGTCCAGGTCGCTAATTTTGATGCTGAGTGTGGACAGTTGCTCCACAATGTCCATTGCCACCACTTCGCCCAGGTTTTGCTCCGCCTGAACCTGTATGCCATCTCGAACATCAATGTCTTTTACCTGAGCGGTGTAGCTGAGGCTAACGGTCTGGGTATCTTTCATGACCATGCCATTGGCCTGTAGATAGAAAAAGCGACCAAAGAAAATATCGAATAGCCAGATAACAAGGCAGCTGAGTAACAGCAGGTAAATCCATTTCCCAATGCTGCCTTTTTGCATGCGAACTTCTGTCTTAATGTGGTCAACACGCTGTCTAGGTTTTATTCGTTTCATTAAAAACGCTCCAGCACGTTTTGTACTTTGGTGGGTGTAAACGTATCTTGATAAGAACGCCTGAATATCAATTCATTGGTGTAGGCATACAGCCTCAGGGTTCTGACGACATAACTGTCAAACAGATTGTAGAGTGGGAGATATAGCGCTAGCGGCCAGGGGTTTTTGTCTTTATAAAGCAGGCAAATCATTACAAACGTGCACAAGTCTTCGATAAAGTAGATGATAATAGTTACGCCGATAACAAGAAACGCAAATTCCCCCAGTTCGGTCACCAGCCAGATCAAATAACCGAAGTAGCTCATAGCCAGGAATACCTGGAAAAAAAGAATGTTGGCAATGCCTGCCATGTCGTGGCCACTGAAGCGTTTAGAGAACGGGTTAAATACTGAGCGAAATTTTCTCAGTTTGTATCGTATGACACTGCGATTCCACCGGAGTCTTTGGCGGTGGTAGGCAGGCAAGGTTTTAGGGCAGTCAGTCATCGCCCACGCTTTGTGTGCAAATTTTATTTGCCATCCGCCTCGGCGAAGTTTGTTGGTTATGTTGCCGTCATCACCGGGGCCAACATCCCAGCCGCCAACGGTTTTAAGTGCAGATTTTCGAAAGGCACCAAAGGCGCCAGAAACGATGGTTAGAATGCCCAGCTGCGATGTAAATCGACGACCAATTGAGATTGATGAAAAGTATTCCAGCGCTTGCAAAGACGTCATGAGGGTATCAAAAGGATTTCTGATCGCCAGATTGCCGGCAACTGCGCCAACGTGCTCATCGCTGAAGGGGAGAATAATCTTTTCTATAGCATCTCTATCCAACGAGGTGTCGACATCCATGCTCACAATGATGTCATGTGAGCAGTAAAAAGAACCCAGGTTCAGGGCACTTGCTTTACCGCCTCGCACGCCGGAAGATACGTAGCGATCTATAATGCCTTCTTGTTTTAGTGCCTGGGCCTGCTCTCGCATGTCGTCTGTTGACCCGTCATCACAAACAATAATTTGTGAGTCCCGGTGAGTTTGTTCGCGCAGCGACAGCACAGACTTTCTCAGGTTTTTACCTTCATTGTGACCGGTGAGCATAATGCTAACGGGGCCGGTATAACTGCCGGGGTGCGTTCGCCTTTCCATGAGTGCACCAAAAGCCACGGTGACGAGGCTAATGGTGTAACGGCTTAGATCGAAGATGACAAAATACCAAAAAAAGTAGAG
The DNA here is from genome assembly GCA_913020395.1 of uncultured Cellvibrionales bacterium. GTDB lineage: Bacteria > Pseudomonadota > Gammaproteobacteria > Pseudomonadales > Cellvibrionaceae > CAJWCA01. The sequence goes on from CAJWCA010000396.1 coordinate 1,878, forward strand.
AAAACCTCTGAGATCCAGTGTTCGAATCATGTCGATCAGGTCGAGCGGCATTACTTCAGGGCGTCCAGCTGCGTATCAAGGTTGTCCAGATCAAAGTGTTCGATTGAAAATTCAAAGGGCGTGCTGATTGTTGACTTAACCTGCTTGGTCAGCCGCTCAATCAACAGGTCGGTATTTTCTGTCTCAGGCAGGACAATAAAAATATCTTGTTCCCGGGATGTGAGCAGGTCGGTGTCCCGGAGATTTTGCGCAATAATTTCGCTTAATAAAACAAAACTCTTGCTCATGGTTTGGCGACCGATGGCCACTTTTAATTCTTCAATGTTGGTAATTTTGAGGCTGATGCCCGACAGCTGACGCTTATAGCGCTCAGCCACCCGCTTGGACTGCTGCGACAGCATCAAGAATTCACGCGGAGAATAATAGGCGTTCAAATTCAACACGTAATCGCTGATGGCGGCATTGGGCAGTAAACCGGATTGCAGTGCACGTGCCCCGTCGGCACTCAACTGATAGTGGTAACGATCAATGGTACTGATGCTCGCGCCCGGAGTGTGCTGACCGCAATCGACGCAGAGAAAACCAACCTCTGGGTCTGGGTGAGTTTCCTTGCAGGCACTGCAGAGGTATTGGGTATCGGGTTTATCATAATCGACCCCGTAGTGACGCATCTCCTTGTGACATTTGGGACAGACCAACTGTCTGCCTTCAAAAAATTCAGTTTCAGGGGCGAGATAACCACAGCTGTAGTGATGCACCAAGGCCGCTTCTTCGATGAAACAGGAATGACACGAAGGGCACTCCTCTCTCGCATTGACCCGCGACGACTCACATTGAGAACACTGATGCAGGCGCTGAAAAGGCTGCGGTACCAATAAATCCAAGTCGGCCAGAGTTTCTAGAATCGCTAGGGGATGATCAATGCCACACAACAAGGGGTATTCGATGAGCTGCGGCGAAGCACTGTCCCAGCTCGCCGAAAGGGTGGTTTGGCGGCTGTTTGCCAAGGCCAACACGGTCAGTGGCAAACGATCGGAAGAATGGCGGTAGTCAGTTTGGGATTCAAGCGTGACCAGTAACTCAGACAGCTGACGCAAACCCTCGGTGAGGGTACTCACGTTGCAATCGGCCGCGTAATAATCCGCCCTAGGGTGAGGGGCACCAAAAGCCATCACGGGTTTCAACCAACAGCGACGGCTGGCGAGGGCTTCTGCGAGTGCTGTTGAACTGGCGCTCGGCAGCAGCAGCAATAAATCGGGTTG
>CAJWCA010000397.1 GCA_913020395.1 uncultured Cellvibrionales bacterium
CAGACTCACTGAAGACACATTTAAAGCAGACAGAGGACGCCCTCAAACACTACATGGATGAAGTCGAAGACAAGGTAGAAGACATTGGCGATGACGGCAAAGCACTCTGGAAAAAGACCAGGCAGCACCTGGGGGAATTGGGTGATAAGCTATCTGAAGCCCAGGGGCAATTAGCAGAAAAAAGTGATGAGCTACAACTACAGGCTCACCTCGGTGCGATGGACGCTCATGACCTCTGGCTCCGACAGAAACCGCTGATTAGCGGTTTCGCAGAGCAGGTAAAAGGAAAGTCAAAAACACTGGTAGACAGCACGGTACTACAGGCTCATCTCGCCAAAATGGAAGGTGAAGATTTTGTTGCAAATACCGAACACCAACTGCATTTAAGTCGGGCAGCGCTTCAGGAACAAAGCCTGAAGGCGACCACGGCTATCAAAGAGCACTTCGACGGTTTGATTGCCGGTCTACCCAAATAGACCGGCGGGTTTTACTTTGATTTATCCGCCATGAACTCAGCCATTTGAGCGGCCTTGTCACGGTTGACACTGGCCGCATGCTCTCGGCTATTGAGGTTCTCTAGCAGGGCCCGCGCCTGGGGGATTTCAGCCATTACATCCATGCCCAACAATTTTTTGCCAACAATACTGGCAAGATCAAGAGAGTACATCAACATAAAGTCGGCATAACTCAGGGAGTCACCCGCCACATAGGGAGAAAACTTGCCGGTAATGGTTAGTGCATTAAGTCCCTTCCTGAGGGTGTCCCGCGCTTTTTGCTGAACCTCTTCACTTACCTTGCCTCCAAAAAAGACCTCGGTATAACAACTGCGAGCGGGCAACTCGATATACAACTCAATAATTTTGATCAGCTCTTTTACTTTGGCGCGCTGATAGGGGTCTTCGGGATAAAAAGAGGGGCCGGCCTGAGTATCATCAATGTAATCCAGAATAACGCTGGTTTCACACAGAAACCCTTGCTCCGTTTCGATACAGGGCACTTTTCCCATAGGACTCTTTTTGAGGTAGTCCGCCTCCTGGCTAACGGCGGTTGGAATAAATTCAAATTCCACGCCCTTTTCAAGTAACACCAATTTAACGACATTGAAATAATTGCTGACGGGAAAACCGTATAGTTTGATCAAAACACTCTCCTTTTAAAACCGCCGTGTTGTAGGCTGCTTGAAGCTTCAGCAGACTTCACACTAAAGAACTAGTGGTTATACTCAAGTTCTTCGGCGATCGCAAGAATAATGGGCTAGACACACATACCCCGCGCTGCGGGGTTATTTCAAGCTCAATAAATGCTCGGCAATTTGTTGCCAAATCTGGGGGCCGTCTACCTCGTTGGCAACGCCTTCAGCCTCAGGATGCGAAGATTGCTTGACCACAACCATTTCGGCCACAGGGTCAATATAGATAAACTGGCCATAAACGCCGATGGCACTCACCGCCTTGTGAGGATTATTAAAGGTCCACCACATGTCGTGATAGGCATAACCCACATCCGTGTACCAAGGGTCTTTGTGGAAACGACTAAAGGTATCTGGATTGCCTGACTTAAGAATTCGGGAGGCAACCGATTCAGGGATAATCTGCTGATTATTATAACGTCCACCCGCCAACACCATTTGCCCAAAGCGAGCGGCGTCGCGCGCAGTAACATTGAGCCCGCCTCCCGCCATTTCTACGCCATTGCCTTCCAGCCAGATATAACCATCACGTTCAACCCCCAGGCGCTGCCAAAATCGTTCGGAGATTAAGCTTGAGAGTGATTTGCCGCTGACACGACTATTGAGCCAGGCCAACACATCGGTATTGGGTGTCACGTAGTGGAAAGCATTACCGTGCTCAAGTTTGCCTTTATTCAGAGTCGGCAAATAATCATAAATAGTTGTCGCCCCTGAGTACTCCTCAGGCGCCTTGCCCGAAATGGAAAACACATAGCCATATTTCCATATATCTGCATCCCGATCCGTATAGTCTTCATTGAATTTCAAACTCACGGTCATATCCAACACCTGCTGAACCGTGGCGTTGCCAAAAGCGCTATCGCTCAGTTCCGGCAGGTAGCTGCGAACGAGTCGGTCAGGCTCGATCAAGCCCTCCTCAATCAACAGTAAAGTCAGCGTTGAAACGAAAGACTTTGTTGCAGAAAACATCTGGTGCTGACTGTGAGCCTGCATCCCATTGAGATATTTTTCATACACCACTTTGCCCTGATGCAGCACTACAAATGCGTCGGTGGACGCCTCTTCCATCCAGGTCGTCAAATCTACTTGCCTGCCGCCCGCCAGGTCAAAGTTCAGAGACTCCAGATCAAGCGTTGCACTCTCCAGGCGAGAAGAAGGCAGCGTGCCTTTGTAAACTTCTCGTGTCGGCTGCAACTCCCTGATGTGCTGGAATCCCCAACGACTGTAGGGTGGCTCCATGAAATTACGGCTTGTCACCTGAGCATTTTTATCTGCGGGAAAACCCTGCATCAACAGACCTGCTGTCACAGGGACCTCACTCGCAACAGCGGCTCCCAGAAAACCGATACTAACCAATCCTGCCATCACTCGAATAAATCTCATTGCCCTACCCACCTGTCACAGTATTTTTGTCAAAAACCAAACGACCATCAAACCAGGTTTGACGCACCGCTGTTTCGTGAATTTTTCCAGACCGCCCCGTGTTGGCCAGTTCGATAATGTCATTTTCCAGAATAATGAAGTCAGCTTTTTTGCCTTCCTCTAAAGACCCCGTAACATCCTGCTGACCCAACAGGCGCGCACCATTGATGGTGTAGGCGTCAATGGCATCCAGAATATTCAGACGCTGGTCCGGATTAAAACTGCCCTGACCGGCATCGCGGGTAACCGCTGCTTCAATATTAACAAAGGGTCGGGGATCGTCGGTTTCTACCGGCGCATCTGAGCCTGCCGCGAGAATACCGCCAGCTCGCTGAATACTCTTGGCGGGATAAAAGTGCTGATAGTAATAGCTGTCAGAGAGGTCCAGAGAGAGAGTGAGCGGCTAAGGGCCGATTGAGGGGGCGCCTACAGTGTTGCCTCATCGTTAAATAGAGAGGGTCAGTGGGGCGCCAACGAGGTAGTCACATGGCACGCAAGCCAG
>CAJWCA010000398.1 GCA_913020395.1 uncultured Cellvibrionales bacterium
GATGCAGGGAGTCACAATAAAATTGTAACGTTCAGCGTAGTTGCTCAGCTCCGACTCTACAAAACGCAAGGCGCCGTGAACACCACTGGTTTCATAACCATGAACACCTCCAGTGATCAAAATGACCGGATTGCCCTTTCGCCAGTCGAGACTCTTGATCGCCCACAAGCCGTATTTTTCCGTGTCACAGGGCAGAGCGCCATATTGCTCGACCGATACTAGTGTTGACTGTGATTGACGGATCGCTTCAATCTGGCTCACAACAAGATCCCGATAGGAACGTTTGATGGATTGCGCCTCTAGCCAAGCGGATTTCTCTTCTGCTCCCCAAGGTGTGCCTGGAGTTCCGATGGCATAGGTGTGTTGGAATGTCATATGTGCCTGCCAGTTATCTGTTTTATGAAACATTACGCGGGTTAATCGATGAACGATCATACACCTTCACAGAAGAAAACAAAGTGGGCGACTAAGACCATGCCTTTCCCGCAATCAGGACCAGTGGGTGCTTGACCACTATTTTACGGGCCGGGTTCCCCCAAGCGATCCGCAGGGCTTCTTTCGCTTCTTCAAAGAACCTAAGGCCCTTATCGTCAATACATCTGCGTGTGCCAGACCAGGAGTGAAGGTAATTAAAAAATTGATCCGCATTCCAATGATTTTGAAGCGTGATCGCTGGCACATCCAATGGTGTGAAGGGGAATTCCAGCTCTCGATATTCGTTCCAGGCCAATCGATTATTATCGGCCCAATAAGGCTCGAGAATCTGCTTTATCTTTTCTTCTACCAGTTCATCGATCACCGCGTTCAAGCTTGGCCATACATAGGAGTAAGCCACAAATACTCCCTCCGGGTTGAGCACCCGACTCACTTCATCCCAGTACCGCTGATAATCGAACCAGTGTAATGCCTGAGCAACATTGACCAGATCAAACTGATTATCGCTGAATTGGGTCGCCTCTGAGGCCTGTACTGAATAATTGATATTGTCCGCGGCAAAGGCATTGCTTATTTGTGCTTCACTGATATCGCTTGCCTGAACACTCCCAAAGAACTCCGCCAGCCCCAGCGCCGCCTGCCCATTGCCGGTTGCACAATCCCAGGCGGAATTATGGGCTGGGGTTATCGAGGCGATAAAATCAAACAGAGCCTTAGGGTACATAGGGCGCGAAGCGGCATAAAGGTCTGCCTTATCATTGAATAGTTCTGATGTTTTGATACTCACAAACTTCTCCCGTGAATGCCCGTCTGGGTTGTTGTTCCCAATAAATTGAAACAGATAGCCTACCTCAACTAAGAATTGGGTGCTGCCAAATTTGCTCAGGTCGGTATAATTCACCGCCAAACGCCCCTGCACCTCCACGTATTAAGCAAGAGACTGATAGGCATGACTGACAACGCGAACCTCTACGCGCAATTCCAGAAGCATTTTCCAAAGGATTTGAGCGCCCCGTTGCTACTCTGTGCCGATGGACGTCAGGTGACCTACGTTGAGGCTGTCACGGCGTCTGCCAGAATTGCTAACACGCTGTTAGAACAAGGTGCTAAACCCGGGGACCGCATTACGGTGCAGGTCGATAAATCGACTGAAAATCTGTTTCTCTATTTGGCCTGCCTTCGGTCCGGACTGGTATACCACCCCTTAAACACAGCCTACACCGCATCCGAGTTATCTTATTTCCTGAGTAACGCTGAACCCAGCATAGTGGTTTGCGGCACCGATGCAGTAGAGAGAGTTGAGGCTGCCCTAGCGGCAAATGACACAAATGATCACAAGGTTAAAGTATTACTCACCTTGAACGCCGATGGCAGCGGCAGCTTAATGGCACGGGCTGAGCACGCCAGTGTTGAGGCTGAGATAGCCCAATCCAAGGGTTCGGATATGGCGGCGCTGCTTTACTCCTCAGGGACCACTGGTCGACCTAAAGGCATTATGTTGAGCCACGATAACCTGCGTCACAATGCACAGACTCTGGTTGATCTCTGGGGGTTCAGTGCCGCTGACCGCCTGTTACACGCCCTGCCTATCTACCACGTTCACGGACTCTTTGTAGCGCTAGGTTGTGTGCTGATGAGTGGTGCGAGCATGGTCTGGCACAGCAGTTTTAATGCCGAAGCGGCTGTAGCGGCCATGCCCGGGTGCACGGCTATGATGGGTGTGCCCACCTTTTACACCCGCCTGCTGGCCAACCCCAACTTTGACGCCGAGTGCTGCTCGACAATGCGTTTATTTATTTCAGGTTCTGCCCCTCTGCTCACGGAAACCTTCGATACGTTCAAAGCTCGTACCGGACACACCATTCTAGAACGTTACGGCATGACAGAAACGGGAATGAATACCTCCAACCCTCTCAAGGGCGAAAGGCGAGCTGGAACCGTTGGCCCTCCCTTGCCGTGTGTTTCGGTCAGGGTCGTGGATGAGCTCGGCGAGACTTTGGCTGCGGGCGAAACCGGCAACCTGCAAGTGCAGGGTCCCAACGTTTTCCCCGGTTATTGGCGTATGCCGGAGAAAACCGCCGAAGATTTTACCGATGACGGTTTCTTTAACACTGGTGACAAAGCCATGGTTGATGAACTCGGCTACGTCTCTATCGTTGGGCGCGCCAAAGATCTCATTATTTGCGGTGGCCTCAATGTCTACCCCAAAGAAGTTGAACAGGTAGTGGATGACATGCAGGGTGTTAAGGAGTCTGCAGTGATCGGCGTCGCCCATGCCGACTTTGGCGAAGCGGTCTGCGCGGTGATCATTGCAGATGGCACCCCGCCTGCAAAGGAAGAGGTTATTGCACACTGTAAAACGCTGCTGGCCAATTTTAAAGTGCCCAAACGAGTTGAGGTCATCGAGACTCTACCACGAAATGCAATGGGGAAAGTGCAAAAGAACTTGCTGCGAGAGCAATTTGCGACACGGTAAGAAAATACACGCCGGGGGGCACTCGGCGGTGGGGACAGTTGAAAAAAACTAACGCTTGCCCACTCTTTTTTCACTTGTGCTTGCGGCGACATCTGGTCAAATAAGCTACATGTTATTTGATTAAACGAGGGTTAGGTATTGCCCTTA
>CAJWCA010000399.1 GCA_913020395.1 uncultured Cellvibrionales bacterium
GAAAGTAGCGCCAAAACTTAAGGAAATCTCCACCGACGGCGTAACCCACGTTATTGGCAGTCATGGCAAATTGATCAATACCTACACGCACACAGCCAGCGGCTAGCGCTGGCATCTTAGAGCTGAGGGCTTTGGTTTTACGGAAGTTCTCGCGGTCAACCCAAACTTCTTGGCGCTGTGTCATTTCGATAACCTTTTTTTAAGTAGTTTTCTTCGTCTTTAGCGACATTTCGTCTTGTCTGGCAAAGCAGGATCACCCATAGTTTGGCACGGACCATCATTAGGGTGAGCCAAGCACAGTTCAAAACCTTAGAGCTTAAAGCCAGGGCGCTCAGCCAGGGCCGCACGCCAGCGTTTTATATTGGGAAAATCATCGGTCACTTTTTTACCCACCACCTTACAAAAATCCAAGAAACACACGGTCGTAATATCCGCCACGGACAACTGCCCTGCAGCAATAAATTCACGCCCTTCCAGGTGTGCTTCCAACTTAGCCATAAAGACATCGATCTGAGTCAAACCACGCTCGGCCAAATCGGGAATCTGTTTATAGTTCACCGGCCCTGGCAGGGCTCGATCTTTCATATGCGGATTGGTATTGCGCAGAGCGTTGGGTATCGCGGCGCCCAATTCGCTCTCAGCCTGATGGTTCCAACTGGCAATTTCCGCCTTCTCCAGCGGCGTACGCCCCATCAACTGCGGCTCGGGATAAACCTCATCCAGATACACCGCAATACTGGCGTTATCATTGAGCACAGTGCCGTTGTCGAGTTGCAGGGCAGGAATGGTGCAGTTAGGGTTGATTGCTCGATAGCTTTCGGACAGTTGATCAGCCTTCATCATGTCGATTTCTACCGACTCATGGGCAATGTTCTTTTCCGCTAAAATAATGCGTGCACGTCGCGGGCTGGGCGCCATGCTGTAATCGTAAAACGTAATTGTCATAGGAAACCTTCTCACTCATTAATTAAATCGCGGCGACTGAGCACCAGTAATCCACCTTAAGACCACCCATCGCGCCAGAGCATCCGTGATCATTTTTATCTATTTAACATCCAAAAAAGGAATGATGTATTTCAACAGTTCTTCGGGTTTGTCCTCCTGAATAAAGTGGCCGCCACCTGCAATGATCTGATGGTTTTGCCCTTTGGCCCCCGGTATGTATTTTTGCAAGCCGCGATGCTTGCCTTTGGTGACCGGGTCCTGATCGCCAAATAAGGTCAAAAATGGCTTGTTAAAGCGCTTTAATTTTTGCCACACGACTCGGTTGAGCGGTGTACCGGGGTTGTCGGCGTGTATGGCAATCAACTGGGGGAACTGGAGAATACCGGCTTGATACTCTTTGGATGGAAACGGTGCGTCCACATAAGCAGAAAGCTCCGCCTCAGTAAAATCAGGCGTTTTAATAGTCGGTTTAAAGGCCATCTTCCAAGGGAAACGTCTCATATAACGCATGACCAACAACCAGACCGTGAGCCACCTATTACCACCGGTGCCCGTAGGCAAACCGGTATTCGCTGCGATCACACGGTCAAAACGTTCAGAGTAATTTGCCACCAAATGCAGACCAATGGTGCCGCCCCAATCCTGGCAAAACAGGGTGATATTGTTTAAGTCATTCGCCAGTAACCACTTGCTCATCCAATCGACATGACGAACAAGATTGTAGTCACGTTTATGAGCGGGTTTGTCACTGCGACCACAACCGACCAGATCGACCGCGATCACCCGACGTCCAGTTGCCAGCAAAGCGGGGATCATCTTGCGATAGATGTAACTCCACGTTGGGTTGCCGTGCATCAACACAATGGGCTCCGCGTCTCGCGGGCCTTCATCGATCATGTGGATACGAATCTCACCACCGTCGTAGTCGGTAATCGTCGTATAGTGCGGTTCATAGTCGTAGCCCGGAAGATTCTCGAAACACTCATCGGGCGTGCGTAATACTTTCAACATGCATCTTGTCTCACTAATAAGTCACTGTCGTGTGGCTAAACTCGCCCCACACCTCAATAAGATTGGCCCGTTCAACCCGACGATCAGCGACTAAAGTCAGCAGATCGGCGAGACCCAAGGGCTCAAAGAAATCAAGCATGGCCTGCTGCTCAGGTACTGAGAGCTGTTTATAAAAGTCTGTGATTCGTTGCAACATCAACAACTGGTAGGGAATCACCATGCCGGTTACCGTGGTGCCACGGAAGGAGTAATCCATTTGCGAGAGCATTTTTAAACGCGGCTTTTCTGTCACACACTCTCCCTCTACATCCGGGTTTTGCGCTAACCAAGCGTTGATATGTTGCACCGCCATCTTTAACTCCGGCACAAAGTCGCGCCCCACCAAAGACAACAATGCCTGCAGCGTGTCTGGAATTTCATCGGCCTCGAAATAAGTCGTTTCACACTCGCCAAATTCAGGCGTGTCTGCGTTTTCGGCGTTCATGCGCTCGATCCAACGGAACAAACGTGGTGCCTGTTGTTTCATCAGCAAACCGGGGAAAGGATCCCGTGATAAGTGCGCATAGAGTGGCGCGAACAAACCGTAATCCGCCACACTCGGCCGCCCACCCAGCACGTAGGGGTACCGTTCAAAGTGATGGTTGAGCAGTTTCATCAATTCCAAATACTGATCTTCAATGACGGGAATGGTGCGCTCATTAACGCCTAACAAAGGCAGATAGGCCTGCATGGGCCTCATCACCTTGTCAGCTATTTTTTGAATGACCTCAGGACTTTCGCCTGGCGCAATATGATCGCCAAACTCGCTGCGTAAGAAGGCTTCGTTGTAATCCAGAAAATTCCAACGGTAGTGCATGGCCACTTTAAGCAAGCC
>CAJWCA010000400.1 GCA_913020395.1 uncultured Cellvibrionales bacterium
TATCGATACCGCAACCAAGTACCGCTATTGTTGCTCCATTTGCCTTTAACGCCCCTTCATGAGCAGCACCATCAACCCCCAACGCTAAACCACTGGTTATCGCAAACCCGGAGGTGGCCAGGTAACGCGCAAAAGCAAAGGCGTTATCCAAGCCTCCGGGACTCGGTTTCCGGCTGCCCACAATCGCAATTTGAGGTTTATGTAAGAGGTTTAACTCTCCCGACACATACAATATGGGAGGAGGTCTGTGGATATGTTTTAGTAATGCGGGATAACGCTGATCGTGTAATGACAGTACTTTTACATTGTGTTTTTCACACCAGGCCACCTCGTGACTAATCGTTTGAGCTATTTCGCTACCCTCTCTATCACGCTGATAGGATTGGAGAATAGTCTTAGCTTCTTCACTGATAGGTAAAGTGGCCACATTTGCATCTATCAGGCTCTGAACAGAGGGGAATTTTTCCAGTAGCTGCGACCAGGCTGCAGCACCTACACCGGGCAATCGATTAATTAAAAGAGAGTCAAACAGGGGAGTATTCATCAGTTTCATCCTTGAAACAGTGGTTTTGCTTTCCCCCTCCCATCCTTGGGAGGGGGTTCGAAAGGATTAAGGGTTCCGTACCCGATCCAATAAATCCAGAGGGCGATCCGCCTCAAGCACCAGCGCATAACTGACTTTATCAAAAGTGCGGAAGACCATGGCTATACCCACTCGCTCTTCAGGTAAAGTCACCATGTCGCCTTTAATGCGGTCTTTCACCGTTTCGCCTTGTTTGTAGATGGCGAGCACATTGCCCGACTTCAAACCGTCCCGATCGCCTTTGTTCACGACAACAACGTCCATTTTACCGGCATTTTTTACACCGCCCTCAACGGCCAAAACCCAACCCTCAATTTCGCTTGAAGGTGCGGAGGGAAAATAGCTGGATTCAATAGGGCGCTGTTCATGGGGCAGAAGACGATCTTCAATACGCACTTCTTCACCGGCGCGGGTTACCGCCATAGTAGCGACATCATTGTCGAGGTCTGTCAGCCGTAAGCCACCGATATCTAAGGCCTGCATACCCAGCACCTCTTCGGTTTCAGGGTCAATATACAGTTGGCCACGACGGTAGACACCCCAGGCATCTTCCTCGGTGTTAAACTCACCGCGGGCGTAAAGGGTATCATTGGCACCCAGAATCAAGCGTGTCTCTTCCCCTGCAATAACGTAGGGAGCACCATCCATTTCATCCAGGCCAACAATTCGACTACGACTTAAAAAAGCAGAAATAGCATCAAGTGGTATGGCGGGAATGGCGCCATCATTTGCACTTTCACGAATTTTGGGGGAGAGTTTTACGATATCTGAGCGCTCAACGGTCAGCCGGGGCTTCCCATCCAGATAAATTAATCGCACCACATCGCCAGGGTAAATCAAATGTGGATTGGCAATTTGTGGGTTAACGTGCCAAATTTCTGGCCACAACCAGGGGCTCTGCAAAAAATGCTCAGAAATATCCCAAAGCGTGTCACCTTTGACCACCACATGCTTGTCCGGGTGGTCCGGGTTGAGTGTCACTTCATCAGCCCAGGCAGAAAATGTGGCTAAAGAGGCGGCTAAAAGGCCTAAAAGTACTTTTTTCATAGAAACCGGTCCTATTTAATGTCGGCTCCGTGGATTATAGACGTTATAATAGCCACTGAGGCCGTGCTGGTTCCATCTGCAACTCAAATTCACAAACGCAGTTGAGCAATCAGAATACACGTAATTGCTGTATCATCATAATGTTAGCAGCGCTTGTTATCTTTTTACTAGAAGTTTGTCACAAAGGTTTATGGCTATTCTCCAGATATTAGAGTTCCCCGACCCCCGTTTACGCACAAAGGCTGCACCTGTTGTCGAATTTAATGACACATTGCAGGCTTTTGTCGAAGACATGAAAACGACCATGTACGACGCCAATGGCATTGGCCTGGCGGCGACACAGGTGAATGTGCACCAGCGCATCGTGGTTATCGACGTGTCGGAAAACAACGACAATGCCCAGGTGTTCATCAATCCGTCCATAGACGTGTTGGACGAGCTTATGCACGAATATGACGAAGGCTGTCTGTCTATTCCCGGATTCTATGAAACCGTGAAAAGGCCTGAGCACATTCGCATTACCGCACAAGACGTCCACGGTGAAACTTTCACCCTCGAACCCGATGGCGTGCTCGCCGTTTGTATACAACATGAGATCGATCACTTGGACGGCAAACTGTTTGTCGACTATATATCGTCTATGAAACGTAATCGCATCCGTAAGAAATTGGAAAAACAGCACCGCCAAAAGGCTTAAGACAATGGACTCCCCCTCTCGCCTGCGTGTCGTTTTTGCAGGCACCCCGGAATTTGCAGCCAAGCACTTACAGGCCCTGATTGAGAACGAGCACGCTTCACACTTTGAAGTTGTCGCCGTTTACTCCCAGCCTGACCGGCCGGCCGGACGCGGTAAGAAATTAAGCGCAAGCCCTGTAAAAACACTGGCCTGACCAACGACATACCCGTTTTTCAACCCCAAAACTTCAAAGCAGAAGAAGATCGTCAAATACTGGCATCTCTGAATGCAGACCTTATGGTAGTGGTAGCCTATGGACTGCTATTGCCACTGGCCGTTCTCGACCTGCCAAAATACGGTTGCATCAATGTTCACGGTTCACTGCTGCCACGCTGGCGCGGAGCG
>CAJWCA010000401.1 GCA_913020395.1 uncultured Cellvibrionales bacterium
GTGAGGGTGCGGAGTCGCTCCTGAAAGTAAGGGCCCACTTCATGAACATGCTCAAAGATTGCTTCGCGTTCAATAATGTCCCAGCTGGTGAGGGCCGCGGCGCAACAGGCGGGGTTGCCAGACCAGGTGTAACCATTGGAGTAGATGTTCCCCCCGGCGTTTTCGCCTGAGATCTCCTGCATTAAAGCATCTGATACGGCATAACCCCCCAGTGGTAAATACCCGGCAGTGACACCTTTTGCAAAAGTAATGATGTCGGGCACAATGCCAAAAACCTCTTCCGAGGCAAACCAGTGACCTAGTCGGCCAAAGGCTGTTACAACTTCATCTGAAATATAAATAATGCCGTGGCTTTTTACGATTTCCCAGCAGCGTTTCAAGTAGTTGGGTGGCGCTACAATAACGCCACCGGAGCCGAGTACGGGTTCGGCAATGAAACACATAATGTTCTCGGGTCCCACTTCGGCAATTTTATCTTCTAACTCCTGAATCAAAAAATCGCAAAAGGTGTCGTCGTTCATGTTGTGGCCAGAGTGGAACTGGCTCGGGGCAGTCAGGAAGCTAATGTCTTCTTTCCGAATGTCCATTGCGGTTTTGTCCCGCTCTTTACCGGTTACCGACGCGGCCAAAAATGTGCTGCCGTGGTACGCACGATTGCGGGAGATGATGTGTTTACGCTGGGTATCCCCTTTAATGTTGTTACGCAACTGGCAGAGGCGCAGGGCAGAGTCCACGGCGGTGGAACCACCGGTGGTGAAATAAATTCGGTTGAGGTCGCCGGGTGTTTTGCTGGCGATTCGTTCTGCCAATTCCACTTCCCTTTGGTTCAGTACAAAAAAGGATGTGGAGTAACCCAGCTCCATAATTTGTGCGGATACTGCGTCGGCAATTTCCTTGCGTCCATAACCCAGTTGCATGCACCACATGCCGGCGGGGCCGTCGATCATTTTGTGGCCCGCAGAGTCGTAGATATAAGCGCCTTCACCGCCGGTAATGAGCGTGATGTCTTCGTCTTTGCCCAATTCTGGCAGATTGCCCCAGGGGTGAAGCATGTGCCGGTTGTAGCTGTCTCTGTATTTGTCGCCAACCGGGTCCTGCGGGCTCTTATCGCTCATAACGTTCTCTGCTGAGGTGTGCAGCAGTCCTTTTGGGGTTTGCTAAGTGTATAAATGAATATACGTTCATTCACTCAATTGAGCAAATTGAATTTTAAGTATTTGATAGGTAAGAGTTTATTGTGTGTGGTTTTCGTTATTCAAAAACAGATTGGCGGCACATTCGCACATTTCGTCAATATGGCTGGTATCCGCATAGATGCCATCAATGACAAGTCGGGCTATTCCGTGCAATGTGCCCCAGCTCACCTGAGCAAAGCGCAGGCTATTTTCGTCGGGGGGGAGGATGTGGTCTTTCTGCAGCTCTTTCACCTGGTGGAGCTGGCTTTGAAAGCTGTTATACGCGGTGTCCTGCAATTTAGAGGTCACCTGGTTCTGTTGCCAAATAGTTCGCCCAAACATCAGGTCATAGATTTCCGGGTTGGAGGCTGCAAAGTCAATGTAGGCGTGTATGTAACCGCGATAGCGGTCGCCCTTGGACAGTCGGCTATCCAAGAAAATCGCCGAAGTGATCTGGCCCATTTGCACAAACCCATCTTCGGCGATGGCACACAGCAGTTCATTTTTGTCTTTAAAGTGGTGATAGGGGGCCGTGCGGGAGACACCCACTTGCTCCGCCAGCTTTCTCAATGACAGGCCATCAATACCCGCATCCAGAATAATGCTGTGCGCCGCCAACAGCAGTGACTCTCTCAAGTCGCCGTGGTGATAGGTGGTTTTTTTGTCACTTTTTGTCATGGCGTATTCTGAGGCCTGCTCTGTCAATTAGGGCAATTTAACAAGCAATCTTGACAGTGTCAAAATAGCTGGTAATCTTGACGCCGTCCAGTTTAAAGATGCCAGAGGAAAGCGCCCCATGAACAGCCCTGAAATCCCCCAATTACAAGGCCTGGAAGCCTTTAGTGTCACCATTGCCGACCATATCGCGCACATACAGCTCAATCGCCCCGACGCCCTGAACTCCATGAATACGGCCTTCTGGAAAGAGCTGCCAAACATCGTAAAAGCGATTGATGCCGCGGCAGTGGCCCGGGTGATTGTGATTTCCTCCACGGGCAAACACTTCTCGGCGGGCATGGATTTGAGTGTCTTCATGGAGATGGGCGCGTCATTTGACGGTGAGCCCGCACGCCGGGGCGAGCAGTTCCGCCGTAAGGTGTTGGAGTTGCAGGGCAGTTTTAATGCCCTGGAGAAGGCGAGAATGCCTGTGCTGGTGGCCGTGCAGGGTGCCTGCATTGGTGGCGCGGTTGATATGATTTCTGCCTGTTGCAGTCGCTACTGCACAAGTGATGCCTATTTTAGCATCAAGGAAACCGCCATCGGCATGACCGCTGATGTGGGCACCTTACAGCGTTTACCCCATGTAATCCCTCAGGGTTTGATAAGAGAGCTGGCTTATACCGGTCGCAACTTGGGTAGTCGTGAGGCCAAAGAGTGTGGTTTGGTCAATCAAGTATTTGCCAGCCAAGCTTCAAT
>CAJWCA010000402.1 GCA_913020395.1 uncultured Cellvibrionales bacterium
AGGCATTCGGCAGTGGATAAGACTTTTTAAGGCCAAAATATCCGGCAATTCAACTGCTATGCGATGCTTTTTTGTACTAAAAGTCTCGCGCTATCCGCCAGCAATCGAGGAAGGATTCTGTCGTCATCCACTCTCCATGTGCAACAAAAGTCTAGGTTTGGCACCTGTATGTCAATATTCAGCCTATCGAGGCGCCGATTTGAGAGATGCTCCGCTACCAGAGGTTCAGGCAGGAGGGCAAGACCCAGCCCCTGCTCCGCCAACTCTAACAAACTCGCAACTGAACTGCAGGTATGCAGCATGGGGCGGGACTCTCCGAGTGGCTCCAAGGCCGCCTGCAAATGCAACCAAGGCTGAGTACCGCGCGGAAAGCTTAATAAAGGGTAATCCACCAGATGTTTTAGCTCCAAAACCTGCTCACTCAGTCCCAGAGAGGGAGAGCCCACCCACACTTGAGGGTAGGAGCTTAGCGGTTCTGTCACACATTGAGCGACACCCTGCCCCGACACCAAAAAGCCCAAGTCCAACTGATGTTCTTGCAGCTGCTTCCAGAGCACGCTGGAAACATCGACCACAAACTCAAATTCAATCAGGGGGAAGGTCTCTCGCCAATCTTGCAGCAGTCGAGTCAACCAAAGGTGCGCCAGAGTATCGGTCACGCCAATGCGAACGAGTCCTTTTTCAGGCGAGTCGTCGTGGATTTGGGTTTTCATTTCGTTGTAAACCGCAACCAGCTTTTCTGCATAGGGCAACAGTTGCTGGCCGCGAGCGGTGAGACGGGTCCCGCCTTTATCGCGGGCAAACAATTTGACACCCATGGTTTCTTCCAGAGCCACAATCCGCGCAGAAATCGCGGGCTGGGATGCGTGCAATTGCTGCGCGGCTGCGTGAAAACTTTGCAGCTGAGCGACCTTGATAAAGGTCAGCAAATTGCGAATGCGCATTAGGCGGAAAAACCGGTCAAACGACGCAACTCTAATAAGAGCTTCACACCTTCATCGGCCGGCAGGCTGTCTTCGGTGAGGGTATTTTCACGGGTAACACCATCAACACTGCCCCTCGCAGATAGATACTGTAAACATTCCAAGTTATCGAAGGGCTCAAGTAAATCTTGGTTCTGCAAAACACTGAGCATCGCTACCAAACCGTGGCCGCCCCAATTCGAAACGTCGGCGACAATTAATTCATCACACTCTGTCGCGGCGGGCACAATATCCAAATCGCGTAAAGCCTCACTGATATTGCCCATGCCAATTTCATTGCCACCATCGCCAATCGCAATGGTTTTGCAGGTACTCTGGCGCATAATGGAATCAAAACAAGCTGCGCGTGGACTGATAGATTCCCCACGCATATTGTAGTAGCCACCGTCGGCGGCCTGCCCTGGGCGCTCAATGGAAATAATGAGTTCGGGTTGAAACTGTTTCAGAGCGTCGGCCGCTTCCTCTTCGCGCCCCTCGTGTTCACCCACCTGAATTTCGTGCACAAGGAAATCTTCTTTCAAAGCCGTGGACAAAGGCGCGCCGCATACCAGTACCGGATTTGCGCCAATGGCCTTCATGGCATTGTAAAGCGAGATCGCGCCCACAGGACCGTCGGTTTCGAAAGTATCCACCACAGGGAAACCCGTACCAATCAGGACTGTGCCGGTGCAAGCCTGCATCCATTTTGCGGCCCGCAATACATAACCCGGACTCAGCGCAGGCTGGACAGATTTCATGCCTCGTAAATTGCGTTCAACCAAAACATTTTCAATCGCTTCGCTGATGATGTCTAACTTGGCCTGCTCTTGGGTCATAACGTTCACACTTATTTCAAAATAGTTTTATTGATAACACAACGAGCTTTAACTCAGAGCGCTGTAGCTTCCGCTCTCTGGAAATGGCTTTCCGCCAAACACAGCGCGTTGTGAGCACAATCGATGGTTACGGCTTGGAAAGAAATTTTCGCGCCGGGCATGCACTGCCCCAAACGGGCCACATCCAGCGACATCATCGATCCTATTTTTGGGTAACCACCGATGGTTTGTCGATCGTTTAAAAGAACAATCGGCTGACCGTCAGCGGGCACTTGGATGGCTCCTAGACAAATACCTTCAGACAGAATTCCGTCGATGGAGGGTTTGATTTCCGCACCCGTCAGTCGGTAACCCATACGGTCACAGCGATCACTTACCTCATAGTCACTGCCAAAAAACAAACGCTGTTGAAAACGGCTAAAGGCATGTTGTTGGTATCCTGGGATAACACGCAATACGATGTCGCCGGTGTAGTCTGGTCTCAAGTGTTCGGCCAATACGTTTTCAACAACACCATCGGCAGCGTGAGCCGGAAGGATATCGCCCGCCTTCAATTTGTCGCCCGCCAGACCACCCAGGGATTCGCGCACAACGGTGGCGGTACTACCAAAGGATTCGTTAATAATAAACCCGCCCGCCACTGCCAAATAAGAACGGCACCCTTCTGTCGCAAAACCCAATTCAATTTTGTCACCCGCCGAAACCGCGTGGACACGCCAGAGCTCTGCGTCTAATCCATTGATTTT